>JAFGBI010000265.1 GCA_016933275.1 Polyangiaceae bacterium
CAAATCAACGACCTAGAGCACCGAACCGGCAGCAGACCTCACCAGAGGCAGCGCTGGAAACGCGTCCTCGCCTCGTATGGACGCGTTCTCAGCGCTGCCGTTGCTGTTGGCAACCTGATCGGTGCTCTAGCTGGATGAGGGCTTCGGCGTCGCGTTGGGAGCTGCGACCGGCGGACCCCGTTGGGTCAGCGCTAGTGTGAGGACGAGCAGTACCAGCCCGACGAGGACGAGAGCGATCACGACGCGACGCCGGGCCTGCCCCGCTGCCGCCCTGGCCGCTCCGTTTCCGTGCGCCGTGGTCCGGCCCGCCATCGTGACGCGCTCCGCGTTCGCCCGGGCCGACTCCGGGACGAAGGGCAGGAGCGCTTGCACCAAATCAGCGACGCTCTGGTAGCGGTGTGAGGGCGTCTTCTCGAGGCACCGGAGTACGATCGCCTCGAGCTCGGCCGGGATGGTATCCCGCAGTCGTCGAGGCCGCGGGGGCTCGTCGATGAGGATCTTCCCCGTGATGCTGCGGAAATCGCTCCCGGTGAAGGGCGGACACCCCACGAGCCCATGGTAGAGGAGCACGCCGAGCGCCCAGATGTCCGTGCGCCGGTCGATCGTCTTGTTGGCGCGGACCTGCTCCGGCGCCAGATAGGCTGCTTCGTCCGGCGTCGTCCCGCTCCTCCCGGCGCTCGACCCCGTGGACGCTGGCTCCCCGAGCCCGAGCACCTCGACCTCTGCCCCGCTGGTCTGCCGTATGAGACGGAGCTTCACGGGCGACAGGGCACGGTGGGCGGCGCCGCGGAGGTGCACGGGGTGGAGCGACTCGCATGCCAGCACCACGAGCTCTACTGCCTCCGGGACCGCCAGGTGCCCCTGGGTCGCCAGCAACTCCGCCACGGAGAGTCCGTTGGGTGGCGCGCCATTCGCCGCCGGATTTCGATCGATCGTGGCATCGTGCGGGCCGTCCATCTAACTGATCCAGGGGGATGGTAGTCTCGTTTTCCCGGGGCGGGAACCGGCCGAGATGTTGGGCCTTTGGGCTGGCGATGCAAGTGGTGGACCTGCTCCGGCATTCGGTTCGGCAGGCGAGGCTTGCCCTCGAGAACGCCCGCCCGAGTCCGCGTTGACGGGGCGCTGCGAACGTTGCTCTCGTCTTCCGGCTTCAGCGGCGGACGGAGCGCAACGGCGGAGACGTGGACGGCGCGATGGTCCCGCTCGGGCTGGCACTGGCGGAGGCAGTCTGCGAAGGGGCGCTCGATGGCACCGCCGCCCTCGAGGCAGCTCCTGCGGCGAGGGTGGGCTGCGGCCCGCTCGCTGACGCCACGGCCTCGCTCGGAATGGCGCGGACGGCGCTCGCCGTGACGATTCCCGGCTCACGCGGGTATGCGTACCAGGTGGCGAGGGCGATCCCGACCACGGCGAGGACAGTGCCCGAAGTGATGCCGACCATGCGGAGGGAGACCGCCGGATTCGGCTTGGCTATCCGCGAGGACGGTCGGGCGGAGGATCCCGGCGCCATGGACCCACGGACCGGTGGCAGACGCGACGGGTGAAGGGATCGCGATGGCGAGCCGAGCGGCGGCGCCGACGGAGCCCGCGAGAAAGGAGGCTTCGTGGTGGGGCCGGCCGGGGACGGTGGGGGAGGAGGGATGGTGATCAGTGGTCCGCCGCAGCGGACACAGTCAGCGTGACCAGGCGGAACCGGCTCGCCGCAGTTGGGGCAGTGGGATGGTGTAGTGGACAACCGAATGCCGTGGCGAAGAAACCCGCGTGGCAAGATCTTCTCGAATCCTCGGGGGCGCGCAAGATCGAATGTGCCTGCCGGCGGGGACCGAAGCAGGACCCATGCGGAGGGAGGGGGCCGATGTAGGCCGCTCGTCTTCGGCTACCGTGCGGGCCGAGCGGCGTCAACGCGCACGAGCCGCCGCGAGGTGCGAATTGGCGAGGGAGACGAAGCGTTCACGCACGAAGCGATGGGCGACGATCGGCTGTGGATAGTCCTTGCCGAGGCGTACTCCCGCGTCCCGCAATGTCGCCGCGGGTGCCTCCCATGGACGGTGGATATGTCGCGCCGGCAGGCGCCGGAGCTCCGGAACCCACCGGCGTACGTAGCTTCCCTCGGGATCATGGCGTTCGCCTTGGAGCACGGGGTTGAAGACGCGATAGTACGGCTGGGCGTCGCAGCCGCACCCCGCTGACCACTGCCAGCCGAGGTTGTTGTTCGCCGGATCACCGTCCGCGAGCAGCGTGAGGTAGTGAGCCTCGCCGCGGCGGTAGTCGATGAGCAGGTGCTTGGTGAGGAAGCTCGCGGCGATCATCCGCGCGCGGTTCGGCACGAATCCCTCCCCGAGCAGTTGGCGAGCGGCCGCATCCACGACCGGATAGCCCGTCGTTCCCTCGGTCCAGGCTTGCCACCCGGCCTCGTCGTCTCGCCAGGGGAAACCCGAGAAGGCCGTTCGAAACGGGCCCGTGAGGATGTCCGGCCGATCCCAAAGGGTGCTGTAGGCGAACTCGCGCCAGACGAGCTCGTTCAGGAATGATCGCGCTCCCTCACTCGTGCTGCTCGCGCGCTCGACCGTGTTCCATACCTCGCGCACCGAGACGGTTCCCGTGACGAGATCCGCCGACAGTCGGCTCGTTCCCGTCCGGTCCAGCCGGTCCCGATCCTCGGCGTAGTTCGAGAGCGCTGAGGCCACGAAGCGGCGGAGTCTATGCCTGGCCGCTCGTTCGCCGCCCGGGAGGAGCGCTGGGTTCTGGGCGAGCCCGAGCGCTGCGAGCGCGGGGAGCGCGGTCGAACGCAGGCCCCGCGGCACAGGAGGCAACCTGCGGGGCGCCGGCAGCACCTTGCCGAGCGTCAGGCTCGCCCACCAGGCTCTCGCGAACGCGCTGAACACCGCATAGGGCGTCTGCGCGGCCGACCGCAGCGTCCCTGGGGGAAGCAGGGTCGATCCGCCGAAGAGCGCGAGTCTCGGGCCGAGCACGGACTCGAGCTCCTGGTCCTGCTGTCGACCGTTCGGGTCTGTCTCGCGGTGGGCGACGATCCGGTCCGCCTTCCAATCCTCGATCAGCGTGGGCAGGACCCCGATGCTCGGACCGGCGACGACCAGCAGTCGTGACCCGCGTTCGCGAAGGTCCTCCGCGAGAAGTCCGAGCGAGTCGAGCAGAAACTGGGTCCGATGCGGCCGCTGCCGTGCCCGGCCAGCCGAGGACCAGGGTGGATCCAGCACGAACAGCGGGATGACCTCACCCGCGCTCAACGCGCTGCAGAGGGGCACATGGTCCGAAAGCCTTAGATCATGATGGCGGAACCAGACGATTGTTCGAGTCATGGGTGGCGGCGCCCCGGCTCGAGTTAGCCACAATCGAGAGTGCACCCGCCAGTCGTCCCTGCGCGAAACGGTACCTGGCGCCGAGCGCTACCTGTGGGATCACGCGCAGCGAGGCGGTCAGGATCCCGGCCAGGTCGTCGAAGGCCACCCGCAGGACGACCGCGGGCGCGTGCAGGCATGCTGGTCGCCGGACCGCCGCGCCCAGGGCTCGGGTAGACTCCCGGTCCGTGGCGGCTTCCGGGACGGCCGTTACCAGCCGGCAGAGCAGCGACTGCGGGTTCGGCTCCACGGCGACGGTTCCGTCGGAGCATGTCCGCTTGAGCGCGACACGAACCAGGTCGTCGCCGGCTCTCGTCAACCGCTCTACCAGCCGTCGCCTCGCGGCTCCTCGAGGGGACGGGGCCTGCCTGCCTCGCGCCCGCAAGGATGCACGGTCGCGGCCCGCTGTCGGTCGAAGCTCTCCCAGCGCCTCGCTCGACGTTCCTCCCGCGCTCGGTCCGCGTCGTCGCACTCCCGGTGCCGCCAGCGGAGCAGCGGCGCGGGGACCGTGCGGTAGACGCCGCTTCCGCCGACGATCCACGCTTGGCCAGCGGCGTCCAGCTCGAGCGCCAGGAGCTCGCCAAGCTCGTTCGGCAGCGGGATCCGCTCGTCGGCGGCGCCCGGTCGACGTCGCCAGAGCGCTGGCCGGTCATCGAGGGTGGTGGCCATCCAGAGGGTGCCGGCCACGTCCGCCGCGAGGTGCGAGATAGGGTCGTAGGGGACCTCGAGCGTTGACCAGCCGCGACCGTCGAAATGGGCTAGCGTGGTCGTTGCGCCGCTGCCGGGCCCCGCGATCCAGAGGTCCTCCGGGCCCTTGCCGGCGAAGACCGGGCGGGTGACCTCGAGCGCTACCGGCGCCGGGAAGAGCTCTCCCCGCGTCGCCCCGGGCGCGAAGTGCTCGACGATCGCCCCTGCGCTCTCGGCCTCCAGCTCACCCCCCGCGGTTCTCGGCCGGCACCAGTCGCTACCGAGCACGAGGGCCGCACCGGCGGCGCTCGTGAGGAGCGCGAGCGGATGCTCGAGCTCGGTGTAGCAATCCCCCATGGCGCCGTTGTGGCGAACCCGTCGTGGGCGCGGGGCGGCGGCGCCGGGGGGCGCATCGAAGAGCGCGAGCTCGTATCCCCACGGCGGACCGAGCCGGTAGGGGACCTCCACCACGAGCGCGGCTCCCCCGACCCATGGCGCGACCAGGAGCTGGTGCGCCGCCCGCCGCGCCACCGGGCGCCACTCTCGCCCCGACCAGCGCAGAACGCGCGCGGGGCCGTCGGGGCACGCGCTGAAGGCATTCAGGTCTGCTACCAGCCAGGCCGATTCGGGGAAGGTGCCCGTGAAGCGCCAGGACGAGTAGCCGCTGCAGCTCGCGATCCCCTCGGCGAGCTGCTCGTCGCGCACCAGCGCCCCATCCCGCAGCACCCCCAGCGCCAGCTCGTCGTCCGCGTGGCGCAGCAGCGTGGCGTCGCCGAGGCGCACCAGCTCGACCACCTCGCCCGGTCCCGGCTCCATCACCAGCGTGAACGGCGAGGGCGCAGCAGAAACCGTCGTTGACCCCGCCGGCCCGACCGGCGCCGTCGCGCTCGAGGCGCCGGTCGCGGGGGACTGCGCGGCCGGCGGCGCGGCAACGGACGGCGGGAGTCCCGCCGAACCGCGAGGTTCGGTTCCTGGCCTCCAGGCGCAAGCCACTGCGGACACCAGGCTCAGCATGGTGCGCCAGCGCCGGAGGTCAGCCGCCATCCCGCGAGGGTAGCACGCGGCGTCGGGGCTCGGCGCGTCGGCGTCGGTGGGGCGGCAGGGAGCGGACCGTCGCGGCTGGCGGCGTTTCGCGCGCGGCGACCACCAGGCTGGGCAGCGCGACCGGCCTCGGGGCTGCCGGGTGATGCGGTACTTGAAGTCGGCCCCGGTGCCCGGGTACCCGTCGCGAATCTCCGTGGCGGTATCCGTTCACGGAGTCCTGACCCGAAACGACCGGCCGAGATCCGCTCCGCTGGCGGGGCCCCGCGCTCCGGGACCCAACGCGGGCCTAGAGCAGCAATCAGATTGATTGCTGCGTCGAACCAACAACCTAGAGCACCGAACCGGCAGCAGACCCTACCAGAGGCAGCGTTGGAAACGCGTCCTCACCTCGCATGGACGCGTTTTCAGCGCTGCCGTCGCTGTGGGCAACCTGATCGGTGCTCTAGACGCGCTGCGGAGGGGCACATGGTCCGAGAGTCGTGGATCATGATGGCGGGACCAGCGGATCGTTCGAGTCATGAATGGCGGCGCCCCGGCGCGAGCTAGCCACACTCGCGAGCGCACCCGCCAGTCGTCCCTGCGCGAAACGGTACCCTGCGCCGAGCGCTACCCGCGGGACCACGCGCTGCGAGGCGGTCAGGATCCCGGCCAGGTCGCCGAAGGCCACCCGTAGGGCGAACGCGGGCACGCGCAGGAACGCTGGTCGATGGACCGCCGCGCCCAGGGCTCGGGTGAACTCCTGGTTCGTTACGGGCTCCGGTGCGACTGCGTTCATGGCGCCATGGATTCGGTCGTCAGCGGCCGCGTGGAGCAGGAGCCCGGCGAGGTCATCGATGTGGATCCAGGACATCCATTGCCGCCCGCCCGCGAGGCGCCCGCCGAGGCCTAGCCGGAAAGGTGTGAGCATCCTCGCCAAGGCCCCGCCGCCAGGCGCCAACACGACCCCGATGCGGACACACACCACGCGGAGCCCGAGCTCCGCCGCCGCCATCGCCTCGGCCTCCCAATCGGCGCAGACTTGGGCAAGAAAGCCGCTGCCCCGGGACGAGGCCTCGTCAAGCTCCTCGTCGCCACGGTCACCGTAGTACCCGGTCGCGGAGGCCGAGACGAGGACCCGCGGCCTCACCGCCAGCGCGCGGAACCCCGCGACGAGGTGACGCGTGCCGGACACGCGGCTGTCCCGAATGCGTCGCCGTTGCTCGTCCGTCCAGCGCGCACCCGCGATCGGCTCGCCCGCGAGGTGAAAGACGACATCGATCCCCTGCAGTGCTTTCGCCGGGGCCGCCTCCGTCATGGGATCCCACCGCCAAGCGTGGACCCCCGGGAGCTCTGCGGCGGCTCGGGCCGGCGAGCGGGTGAGCGCCGCGGCCCCATCGAGTCCACGCACGAGCCGCTGACCAATCAGGCCCGTAGCGCCGGTCACCAACGCTCGCATGGCGAAACCCGAAGCCGGCGGAGCCGGAACCAAACAGGCCAGGCCATCAGCGGTCAGCCATCAGCTGTCAGGTGGGACATGGGAACCCTGGTCGCCGACGGCTGGTCGCTGGACGCCATGAAGACACCGCGAAATTTCCTGCCACGTTCGACCAAGATCACACCGCCAAGGGACCAACCCGGCAGAGGCTGCCACCAGCGGAGGAGCGCAGGTGTAGGAGGCACGCCGGCCAGGCTCAGTTGAACCACGCGCCTCGCTTGAGGATGAGTCCGGCGGAGATCCTCCCCGATTCGTAGATCGTGGGCAGTCCGCTCCCCGGGTGAGTGCCGCCGCCGACGAGGTACAGGCTGCCGACCTCCTCGAACGCGTTGTGGGGGCGGAAGAGGAGCATCTGGTCCATCGAGTGCGCCAGGTTGAAGACCGCCCCTGCGTAGACGTTCACTTCCCGCTCGAATTGCTGCGGGGTGATCCGTCGCTCCACCACGATGTGCTTCGACAGATCGGTGAAGCCGCCGCGCTCCTCCGCGATGCGGATGGCCTGGTCGCGGTATCGGTCCTGCTCCCGCTCCCAGTCGACGTCGCTGCGGTTGTTCGCCACCGGCACCAGGAGGTAGATCGTCGAGTGGCCCTCGGGGGCCAGGGTCGGATCGGTCACGCTGGCGTTCTGGACGTACACCGACGGATCCGCGGACAGGACCATTCGCTCGGCGATGTCCGCGACGTTCGACTTGTAGTCTCGGGCGAAGAGGATGTTGTGGTGGGGAAGGCCATCGTAGCGGCGGTCCACTCCGAGGTAGACCATGAACGTCGAGCAGGAGAAGCCCTTCTTCGCCAGCTTGTCCGGGGCCCACTTCTTCACCGTCCCCGGGGGCAACAGATGCTGCATCGCATAGCCGAAATCGGCGTTGAGGACCGTGTAGTCCGCGTGGACCTCCTCCCCGCTCGCAAGGCGCACCCCCCGCGCCGCTCCCCGCTGCACCAGCACTTGGTCCACTGGGGTGCCGAGGCGGATGGTCCCCCCGTGCTCCTCGACAATCTTGCCCATCGCCTCGCTGATCTTGTTGAGGCCACCGATGGGGTGATGGACCCCCTCAGAGTGCTCCATGAAGGAAATCATGCTGAAGGTCGCCGGGCAATGCCACGGCGACATCCCGAGGTACTTGGCCTGGAACGTGAAGGCCAGCCGGAGATCCTCGGCGTCGAAATAGCCCGCGAGGTGGCGGTGCAGGGACTTGTGCGCGTCGAGGTACGGCAGGGCCCTCGCCAGGGCTGGCCGCAGCAGGTGCGCCGGCGAGCTGTAGGGCAGCTGCAGGCAGGGGATGAGGTGGGTGAGCTTCTTCGCTTCGTAGGCGAGGTAGCGATCGTAGCCCGCGGTGTTGCCTGGGAAGAGGCGGGCGATCTGCTCGCGCATCGCGTTCCGGTCGCGGGTCGGGAGAAACTCCCGACCATCGGCGTAGACGAGGCGGTAGAGCGGATCGAGTGAGACGATGTCGAGATAGTCCTCCACCCGACGGCCCGCGAGATCGAACACCTCTTCGAGGACGCCCTTCATCATCAGGAAGGTGGGCCCGAGGTCGAAGCGGTAGTCGCCCGCGACGATCGCGGCGTTCCGTCCCCCGACGCGGGGCTCCTTCTCCAGCACCGTGACCTCGCAGCCGTGGCGCGCCAGGATCATGGCTGCCGTCAAGCCGCCGGGTCCCGCCCCGACCACCACCACCTTCGTTCTTGCCATGTCAGCTAATCTCCTGAAACAGGACGCCCCGTCGTGGAGCGCGGCTAGAGCGATCGACTGAGCATCATCCCGGCGTTCTGGCCCGAGAGGACCACCATGCAGGTGCCCCCGCCGGGGTTCGTGCTGCCGCCCGCGAAATAGAGGTTCGGGAAGACCTCGCTCCGCTGCGGGGCCTTGAGGCTGTAGTTCTTTCGCCAGTGGTTGATGACACCGTAGATCGCGCCCCGGTTCGAGTAGTAGAGCCGCTCGATGTCGTCCGGTACCAACATGTCGTCGACGACGACGTGCTTTCGGAGGCCGACGAGGCCCATCCGCTCCAGCTTGTCAAGCACCTGTTCGCGCAACCCCTCGTAGTCCTGGCGCGTGAACGGCGGGTCCTGGATACAGGGTATGTGCGGCAGCGCCTTGATGATCGAATGCCCTGGCGGTGCCAAGCTAGGCTCGGTCTTGGTGGGACAGACCAGATAGATGTGCGGATCCCGAGGCAGCCGGTGGTGCCGGTGGATGGTGTGGCAGAAGCTCTCGGCGTCGGCCGAGTAGAAGAAGTTGTGGTGCAGGAGCTGCGGGTAGTCGTGGGCGATCCCGAGGTGAAGGACGAGCCCCGACGCCGCGGGTTCGTAGTGGCGGCGATAGATCGGGAGCAGCTTCCTCCCCTCGGGCAAGAGCCGCTCGTAGACCGGGATCACCTCCATGTTGGAGACGATGGCGTCGGCCACGAGTCGAGTCCCGTCGGCCAGCGCGACCCCGGTCACTCGGCTCGCCTCGCTGGTGATCGCGGTCACCTCCGTCCCGAGCCGAACCACGATCCCGAGCTCGTCCATGAGCCGGCCGTACGCGCGAGCGAGGTTATACATCCCGCCTTCGACGTACCAGAGCCCGTAGCCGAGCTGGGAATACGCGAGGAGATTCATCATGCCCGGCGAGTCGTAGGGCGAGGAGCCGACGTACTTGCTGAAGAACGCGAGCATGTCGCGGAGGTGCGGCTCCTTGAGGTACCGGGTCACCCCCTGGTACATGGTGGCCACGAAGGCCCGGTCGGCGAGCTCGGCGGCGCTGCTGCGCTGGATGATCTCAGTGGCGGTCTGCGAGGCCGGCTCGAGGTATGCGCGCTCGGCGAACTTCCACATCCGGCGGGAATGCTCGAGGAAGGAGAAGTATCCCGCCGCACTGGGGCCGAGGCGCTCGAGCTCTCGCTCCATGCGGGCGAGATCCGAACAGAGGTCGAGGCGTGTTCCGTCGGTGAAGAAGCCACGCCACTGAGGATCCAGGGCGCGCAGGGTGACGTAGTCCTCCATCCGCACGCCCGCCCGGTCGAACACTCGCCGGAAGAGCTGCGGCAGGATGATGATCGACGGGCCGAGGTCGAAGCTGAAGCCTTCCTTCTCGAGCACGTTGAGCTTGCCGCCGATCCGCTCGTTCTTCTCCAGCACTTCTACGTCGAAGCCCTCGGTGGCGAGGGTGATCGCCGCGGCGATCCCCCCGAGCCCGGCGCCGATGACGAGTACCTTCCGGTTGCGCTTGCCCCTCATGCTGCTCTCCCTCTACCAGCGGTTCGGCTCGGCGTCATCGAGGCAGGCACCCCGCGAATTCATCGAGCGCTTCCCTCGCGCCGCCAGAGGGACCGCGCGGCGCCGAGCCACTGGCTCGCGATCGCGCCGGCCTTGGCCAGCGCTGGTGCCTCCCCGAAAACGGCGACGATCAGGCTCTTGACTACCTCGTAGCTCGTGGCTCGGTACGGGAACCAGCTCATCTCGGAGGTGGCCGTGCTCTCGTCGAGCATCACGGCCTTCACACGCGAGAAGGCCCGGAGTCCCTCCGGTCCATGGTAGCGTCCCCAGCCGCTCTCCCGCTCGCCTCCGAAGGGCAGGTGGGGGTTGGCGATGTTCAGGAGCACGTTGTTCACGGCGCAGTTGCCCGCTACGAGCGCTCTTACCACCCGTTCGGCGCGGGCGCGGTCCCGGGTCCACACACTGGCGTTCAGCCCGTAGCGCGTGCCATTGGCCAGCTCGATCGCCTCTGGCTCCGACCGGAACGGCATCAGGGGGAGCACCGGACCGAAGGTCTCCTCGGTCATGACGCGCATGGCATGGCTGACGTCGCGGAGGACCAGCGGTCGGAAGCCGTTGCCCACCCGCTCGCGCGGGGTCGTCAGCCGTGCCCCCTTGGCGAGGGCATCGTCGAGGTGTGCCTCGACGAGATCGGCCTGAGCCGGGCGGATCAGCGGCCCGAGGTCGGCCGCACGTCCACTGCCGACCCGAAGCCGCCGAGCCGCCTCGGTCACCGCCGCGACGAAGCGCTCGTAGATTGGCGCCTCCACGTACGCGCGCTCGACGGAGACACAGACCTGACCGGCGTTCACGAAGGCGCCGTACACGGCCCCATTCACCGCGCGGTCGAAGGGCGCGTCTGCGAAGACGAGCATCGGATCCTTGCCGCCGAGCTCCAGCTCCAGCGGGGTGAGCTGCTCGGCGGCGCGGGCCGCGATCTTTTTTCCCGTGGCCACGCTCCCGGTGAAAAAGATCTTGTCTGGACGGGCATCGACCAACGCCTCGCCGACCTCCGGTCCCCCTTGGACGACCTCGACCACTCCGGCGGGGAACCCGGTTCGAGCGCAGAGCTCCTGAATGAGCGCCCCCACGGAGGGGACGACCTCGGACGGCTTCAGCACGACGGTGTTTCCCGCGACCAGGGCGGTGACGAGGGGCACCATCGCGAGTTGCAGCGGGTAGTTCCAGGGGGCGATGATGCCGACCACCCCGAGTGGCTCGTAGTCGACGCGGAAGGAGGCGTGCGGCGCGAGGCGGTGGCTGGGCCGCGGCTCGGAGGCAAGGTAGTTTTCGGCGCTCTGCTCGTAGTGCGCGATGAAGTCGAGCGTCGTGTAGACGTCACCCGCCAGCGCCTCGAGGTCGGGCTTCCCCGTCGCTGCCGTGACGCGAGCCACGACCGCGTCGAGCTCTTCCACGATGATGGCGCGCAGGCGAGCGAGCAGCCGGAGGCGTTCGCGGAGCGGGGTGTTGCCCCAAGCGAGGGACGTGGCGCGTCCTCGTTCGACCGCCTCCCTCACCTCGCCTGGCGTGGCCGCCGGGAAGACGCCGATCTGGGTCCCGTCCACGGGAGAGATGGGAAGGAGTTCGGTCCGCGACATGGTCTTCGCTCTCGGCGCCGGTATACCACGAGCCGTGCTCGGCGAGGCCTGCAGTGGGGCCCCACGCAATCCGGACCGGCGGCTCGCTGCGCGAGCCCGGGGGTTTGGGGGGTCGGGAGCGGGCTGGCCTGGCAAGCAATGCGGCCAGTGGTTGCCAGGGCCGGGAGCGGGGCGGGCGTCCGGTGTCGGGCAGGGGGCTGGCCTGGCAGGCATTGCTGCCGGTGGTTGCCAGGGGCCTCCGGGGGTGGTGGTCTTCGCGACGCGGCTCCGAGCCGGGTTCGTTGGTGGTGCCGCGTCCTTTCCGATCGCAGCGCGCGCCCGTGGGCGACACTCTCCGCTCCGGGTCGCCTGCTCGGCGGCGGGAATGCCCGCCGGTGTTGTCGCTTGCAGCAGCTCCCAGGCACCCGACACAGGCGACGTCCGTCCCCACTCCCATCTCGCCGCCGCACCCAAACCCCAAGCGGCTGCGAGGGACCCGCGTTCTCCGGGTCCCACGGCGCGAAGCGGCGTGGGGTGTGCGCGCGAGCCCCCGCTCCCGAAACCCGCTCCCGCTCCTGCTCCCCCTCCCGCGACCGGCCGATCGCCAATCAAACGTGGGGCCCCACGGGTCGGGTCCCACTGCGGGCTCTGGCGTGGTGGGGAGCACGGGGGGCTGCTCCTGCCCTCCGCTGCCCCTCAGCCGGTCGGGGGCCAGGGGTGTGCAGCCGCCATCAACGCGATCGAGCTACCGTGCAGTCTCTTGGCGGCGCAAGTTCGATCGAGTCTGTCAGGACACTCCTCGAAGTCATCGTTGGCGAGCACGACTCGATCTCAATGCCATTCTCCGTCGCGAGCCTTTCGGCGTTGCGGCGGATCTGATCGCGCAATGGCTCGGCGAACTTCGTGTAGTCGAAGATCCGGATGCCGTGCGCCGTCAGGTGCGAGGTCATCCCGGCGCTGTGCCCGAAGCCCGGCAGCGTGCCGTGCACGATGATGCGATCCCAACAGGAAAGCACGCCCACGATTTC
>JAFGBI010000266.1 GCA_016933275.1 Polyangiaceae bacterium
GAGGTCAAGCGCATGCTCTGCCGCTTCATACAATCGCTGAACTCCGGCTGACGGCTGATGCCTGACGGCTGACAGCCGAGCGCCGCATAGTTCCTTTTTGGTTCCGGCTCCCGCCGGCTTAGGGCGTCGCCAGCTCGAACGAGTTCACGGTGACCCCCCCGCCGAGGCCCTGCGTAGCAAAATTGAAGATCGCGTAGCGGTACCCCAGGAAGAACTGCCAATCCCTCTTCATGGAGAGGGGGCCGCCGAGCTCGGTGAACTGCGAGCCATCGGTGCTGTAATAGAAGCGAGCCTGGCCGCCGCCGGCGTCGGTACGGATGTTCGCCGCGATGCGCAGCCAAATCCTGCTGCCGGACAGGTCGACGCCGGCCTCCTCGGTGCCCGTGCTGCTCGTGTTCCAGCTAGAGTCCAGGTTGACGTCGTTGACCATCACCACCCGGTGGCCTGACGCGGACCGCTTGACCCCGATGTACGCCGAGGCGTCGCGCAGCGCGGCGATCCCGGCGACGTCGCCGTCCTGCATGGTGCTGAAATCGAGCTCGATCGTCGCGGTCGACGTGGGGCCGAGCACCCGACGGGTGAGCGTGTTGCGAGCCGCGTAGAGGTCGTCGGTCACGCTGGCGGTCTGCAGAGACAGGCCGCTCCCGGTGGACCACCTGGTCCGATCCGGGTTGTGGTTCCACTCCCATTCGTGGCGGAGCGTCGCTTCGGAGAAGGTGTCCGTGCCGGTGGGTGGTCGCACCCGCCCCGCACCGCACGGCAGATTGGGGAAGGGGTACGAGCCCCCCCAAGCGCCGCCGGCCAACGTCACCGACGGCCAGCCGTTGGACCAGGTCATGGGCGCGAGGACCGGGATGCGCCCCCCGGGGTACGAGTCGTTGAACGCCATGTAGTACCAGTCGCCGTTCTGGGTCTCGACGATACCGCCCTGGTGCGGGCTCGCGCCCGCGCCCGCGCCGGAGAACGGCAGCCGAACCGCGAACGGCTGGAGCGTGTACGGCCCGAAGGGTCCGCTGGTGGACCGGAGGACGTACTCCCCGTTCGCGTACTGGGTCACGAAGATGTAGTAGCGTCCCTCGATCTTGTAGAACCGGGAGCCCTCGAGCGCGCCGATGTCGGACGGAGACGTGAAGACCTGCTGTGACCGGACCTCCCCGAACCCGTCGGCGGTGAGCTGGGCGACGGTGATGGTCGAGTTGCCGTAGGCGACGTACATCGTATCATCGTCGTCGATGAGGAGCCCCACATCGTAGTAGCATTTCTGAGACGAGTGCTTCGCCCAGGGGCCTTCCGGCGACGTGGCGGTGAACACGTATCCACCGCCAACGTTGTGCATGCAGCCAATCCAGTAGAACGTCTGGTTGCTCTCCCGGTAGCGGAGCGAGGACGCCCAGATGCCGTTGACGTAGGCACGGCTCCCGCCAAGGTCGTAGCTGGCGTCGAAGTCCAGCACCGGCACCGAGTGCCCGATGTACTCCCAGTTCACGAGGTCGTAGGACCGGAGAACGGGCGCGCCGGGCGAGTGGTGGAAGGTCGACGCCGTGTAGTAGTAGGTGTCGCCGACGCGGATGATCTCGAGATCGGGGAGATCCTCCCAGATGACCGGGTTGTCGTAGCTCGCAGGGCAGACCGCCGGGGTGCCGCCGCTGCCCACGCCGCCCGTCTCGCTGCCGCCCGTGGAGCTGCCGCCGTCGCCCGCGCCGCCGACGCCATGGCCCCCGGTGTCGGCGCCGCCGGTTGCCTCCCCCCCGGCACCGCCTCCACCGGCGCCCCCGGCGCCCGTACCGCCGGCACCGCCCGCCGCGAGCTCGATGGTCAGCGAGTCGAGGTCGAAGAGGTCGCTCGCTCCCACCGTGACTCGGATCACGGCAAGCCCGGCGGCGAGACGAACAGCCGGAACCGTCACGCTCGAAACCTCCCCGCCCACCGCGACTTGTGGGATCGGCACGTCCGTCGCGACTCGGGTGCCACACACGCTGATGTCTACGGTCCGACCGACATCGACCGCGCCGGCTCGAAGGAGAATGTGGTAGTCGCCGGCGGCGGCCACGTTCACCGTGTATTCGAGCCACTCGCCACTGGTCGTCCAGCCAACGGCGTAGCCGGAACCGAGCTCCTTGATGTCCACGTCAACGTCGTTGCGGTAGGCTCTCCCCTCGTTGCCCGGCGTGGAGTCGAGGTAGCCTGCGGGATCAAAATCCTCGGCCTCGATGACGCCAGGAACCGCGCGGGGAACGCCTTCGTACGCGGCCGTGGCCTCGACGACGCACCCAGGGATGACGATGGCTCCGCCGGCGCTCGCACCTCCCGTCCCGCCGCTCATGCCGCCGACCGCAATGACCTCGCCACCAATGGCAATGCCGCCGGTGCCTGCGCCGACCCCACCGTTGCCACCCGTGCCACTGCCACCCGCGCCGGTGCCGCCCATCCCCGCACCGCCGGTTCCCAGCTCCACCTGGCCGCTGCCACCCGTGTATCCACTCGGGTCGTTGCCGCCAGCGCCGAATCCGCCACCGCCCGTGGCGTCAGCCGCGCCCGAGGAGTCCGATCCGTTCCCGCATCCCGCCACCAAGAGCAGCGCGCCAAGCGAGGTCACCCGACGCGACCGACGCGAGCACGAAGCGCTCCCCGAACCGTCACTCCTCACCACCCCCAGGCATCCGATCGACATGCCCCTCCGCGCCCCCCCTGCGCTGCCTCGCTCCAGCCCGTCCGCCACCTGAGGCCTCCTCCCCAGACCATGATCCGCCGGCGTGGCGCGCGCGAGAGGAGAACTCTCACCCCGCCAGGCAGGAATGTTTCAGTCTGCGGTGGCGGAGACTCGCGCTCGCTCGCCAGGCGAAACGTTGCACCGCAGAGGGGAGGACAACCACCCCCAACGACGCTCCGAACCACCGTTGCTCCGCTGCCGCAGCGGCGACCCGCTTCTCCCCGCGGATCGACACGCACTTCCGAACTGGAACGAGCTCCCCACCCGTCGAAGACGCAACGGCGCGACCCGTCGAGCAGCCAAACCTCGAGCCGAAACCACAGACCCCCTCGCGAACCGGAGGGATTCAATCGACGCGAGAGCAGCGTGCCCGGTCATCATGGGGAAGGAGGTGCTCGATCGCCGGGAGCAGCAATCAGGTTGATTGCTGCGTCAAATCAACAACCCAGAGCACCGAACCGGCAGCAGACCTCTCCAGAGGCAGCGCTGGAAACGCGTCCTCGCCTCGCACGGACGCGTTTCCAGCGCCGCCGTTGCTGTCGGCAACCTGATCGGTGCTCTGGTGACTGCGCTCGTCTCGGATCCGTGTCGACATTCTGCGTGCGTGCTAGGCTGGGCGCCGATGAGGCGGAGTTTCCGGTGGGTGGGGCTGGGGTTGCTCGGGCTCGACGCATGCTCCAGACCGGCGACGACGGTGGACTCGCCGCCGCGTGCGGCAGCGCCAAATTCGCTCGCGCGTCCCGCACCCAGCGCGAACTCCGCGGACCCCGAGACGACGAAAGAGGAGCCCGAATCGGCGGATGCGCCAGCCGGGGGCGAGCCGCACCCCTGCCCACCCGCCATGCCGATCCCCGCGGCACCGCCG
Source organism: Polyangiaceae bacterium (assembly GCA_016933275.1). GTDB lineage: Bacteria > Myxococcota_A > Polyangia > Polyangiales > Polyangiaceae > JAFGBI01. The sequence continues at coordinate 3,576 of JAFGBI010000266.1, forward strand.
GGCATCGACCAGAAGTGGATGGAGTACCTCGGGTCGATCTGCGCCGTGGGCCAGATGACGCTCAGCGACGGCACAACGCTGGTCGGTTGCCGAGACCATGCGCCCCATGACGTCCCCGGGAAGTGGCCCGACGGTGCGATTTTGGAGGTCGACGAGACCGCGACGGTGTTCGCGGCGCTCAGCAGCGTCTACGAGGGGTCCTTCACGAGACCCGGGGCCAAGGAGATCGTGCTCGCCTTCGACAGCCCGTTCATGGTCGATTCGCACATCACGCAAAGCGTGGTCGTGATCGCGCCCCATGGTGCGCGGTGGCGAGCGGTAGCCTACCGAGTCGACGAATCCGCGGTCGGGTTCGCGACGCTGCGTCGGTCGGATGGCGTGGATCTGCTCGTCGGTCACGACGAATTCGGTGGGCTCCACGACGGCGTGGTCTCCTGGTTCTACGCCATCGACTTCACGACCCAGCCCAAGCAACACGATCGCTGCTTCGCCCGAATCCCCTTCAACGCGTTCGACATTCCCTGCACCTTCCAGCCCGACCCAACCGAATTGCCACCGTTCAGCGACGACAGCATCGTGAGCATCGAGATCGCCAGCACGAGGGCCGAGGACCTGGACGGCGATGGGCAGGCGGAATTCATCGTACAGGTGCGATACGCCAGGCAGCAGAACACCCTGCAGTTTCTCGACCGGGTGCGCGCCTGGTGCAAGACGCAACAGTATGTCCTGACGAGCCAGTATCTACCCGCGCCGGCTTCCCACACGCTCGTATTCGAACTGAAAGGTCAGCGCTTCCTGCCGACCACTCGTACCCGGAAGCTCCTCGACTCATGGCGCACGACGTGGCCCATCCGCTGGGAGCAGTACACGCCTTGCCCAGAGCCGTAGGCCTACGCGCTCGCGATCGCGGTGGGCTGCTCGTGGTCCGCCGTCACTGGGGCGTCGAGGCGGCTCACCAGATCCCCGACGCAGCTTTCCGCGAGGATGAGCGCCCGTGGATCAAGGCGACCCCAGAGGCGCTCTGGTCATCATCATCCTGCGCCGTACCGCGTATGAGTCTCCCGAACCCGGTGGACCCTGGCAACCACTGGCAGCACTACTTGCCAGGCCAGCCCCCTGCCCGTGCCGGACCCTAACCGAGCTTCCCAGGCCCCACTCCCCCGCCCGGCCTCGACCCGCGGCGCGCCCAGCGAGCCGCCGATCGAGGGTGGGCTTGGGGCCCTTCCATTTGCCAGAAGGTAAGGTAGGGTCGAGCGTTTCGAAATCTTACGTCCCTTGGATGATGAGCACACGCATGAGACACCGGGAACGACGACTCGACTGGGAAACCCTGGGAATGGCAGGCCTGCTGGCGCTAGCCTGCTCTGGAGCTGACCGCTCGCACGGCGCAAGCTCCCCGGGTGGCGAGGGCGGCAACCCGCCCGCCGCGAGTGGAGGAGCGGAGGCCTTGGTCGAGACCGGTGCCGGCGAAGCTGGCCGGTCCAGATCCGCGACGGAAGGGGGCTCCGATTCCCCGGCCGAGGGAGGCCGAGCAGGCGAGGTCGCTCTACCTGGGGGGGGAGCAGGGGGAGCGGGAGGTCCCAGGGACCCACCCTGCGCAGCGGGCGAGGTGTCCGTTCCGGGCGGGTGCCTGGCCCTGTTCGGCAGCCTGCCGGAGGTCCCTGGAAACGCGATCGACCCGCCCGATCCCGACGCGCCCGTGGTGGTGCTCTTCGCGCCGGACGTGCCACAGGGTGAAGCTCCCTTTGGCGCGCGCCTCCGCTGGCGTGTCTCGAGCCCGAGCGGCGAGGCCCTGACCTGTAGGGTCGACGTGGACGGCGACGGACTCTTCGACACGACCATCGAGGACTGCTCGGATGGCACCCTCGACCATCTGTATCGGAGCCCCGGCAGGTACACTCCGGTGCTGGAGGTGACCGACGCCAGCGGCCGCTCGACGACCAGAGCCGAGCTCGTCTACGCAAACCACCTCGTCTTCGCCGAGGGCGTGGTGCGCCTATCCAACCTGGCCGGCCTCGTCCAGGAGACACACGACGACACCACGGTGTCGCTCGAGTTCGAAGAGGCCGAGCTCGTCCCCAACCTCCAGCCGTCCGATCTCGTCTTCAACGGGGGAGGAGACGGCTACGTGCGCGCGGTGACCGGGATCGCCCGCGACGACCGCATGCTCGTCCTGACCACGGAGCCACGCAGCTTCTTCGATGCCTTTGCCAGCGGCTTCTACGGGATCCGGCGCCCACCGATAGTGAAGACCGATCCCGATTCGGACACGGCCCTCACCTCACTGGAAGGGCAGAACAAGTCGTTATGGGACGGGTTCGCTATCGACGAGCAGCGCTATCGGCTGTCGATCCCAGTCCCGGTGGATCTGCGCCTCTCCTACCAGGGACTGGACCTTCAATTCGCGGGAAACGAGCTCACCGCAGAGCTCTACGTCGGGTATTTGGAGCTCGACGTCGCAAACCGAACCCTGTCCGGGTACATCGACTCCTCGACCTCGTTCTCGTCCCGAATAAGCCTCGGTTCGGCTGACGGCAGGGACACCCCCAGGGTCAGCGCGGAATGGCCGATCCCCTTGCCCGCGCTCGGCATCGCCGTCCGCACGGGGGTCGGGTTCGACTTGAACGTCGGCCTCACCCTCGTGACGGGCACCGCGGTCGAGGGCCGGATCGCTTTCGCGGCCAACGCCACGCTGGGTGCTGGCACGGCCACGCGCTTCTCGTTGAGCCCGTCCGGCAACTCCGCGGAGGTCCGGCCCCGCTCGCTGAGCAGCATCGGCGACGTGGCGATCGAGGCCGAGGCAAGCGCCAAGCTCTACAAGAAGGCGGAGTTCGGCGTCACCTTCGGCAAGCCCAACGATGACTGTATCGACCCGACCCGGTCCGAATGGGCAGGACTGAAGGCCGCTGCCTGGACGGAGGCTGGATTCAGGGCCACGGGCGCCGGCTCTCTGGTACCCAATCGCGGAGCGGCGGAGCTCTGCGTAGACCTCGAAGCGTACTCCGAAGCAGGGGTGACCCTCGCGTTGAACCTCGGACAGCTCTGCGCTGAGGCTGAAGGGTCCACACCGGGCCCCAGCAACCCCATCCTCGAGCACTGCTGGAGCGTCGACGGCGCGGGGGGCGCCGGCGGTGCTGGACCCGGAGCGAATGCCGGCGCGAACAACGGCGGCGCGAACAACGGCGGCGCGAACAACGGCGGCGCGAACAACGGCGGCGCGAACAAC
>JAFGBI010000267.1 GCA_016933275.1 Polyangiaceae bacterium
CAGCCACTTCCACTTCGACGGCCGCCTCTACTCCGTGCCGTGGCGACACGTGGCGCCCGAGGGCAAAAAGGCGACGGTGGTTTGGGCACGCGCCACCACCACGACCGTGACCGCGTACATCGACGACACGCGCGTCGCCGACCATGACCGCCTCGGTCCCGGTCGACTTGCGACCAAGGAAGACCACCTGCCCGAGCACCGGCGCGACTACCGTCATCGTGATGCCGCGTACTGGCGCGAGCGGGCGGGGCAGCTTGGTGCCGAGGTGCGCGCGTTCATCGACACCGTCGTCGACCACGACTCGGCTAAGAGTCGCGTCGACATCGCGTGCTCATGCGTGCGGCTGCTCGAAACCCTGTCGCCCGAGCGTGCGACCAGCGTGGCCCGTCACGCCTTGCGCTTCGGCAACGTCCACTACCGCGAGCTCAAGCGCATCGTCGAGTCCTGCCTCGACCAGCCGCGACAGGACGCCGACGAGCTGCAGGTGGGCAACTCCTGGGGCGACGCTCCACCCGTCTTCGCGCGCAGCGGTGTCGACTACCGCGAGCGTGTCGACGTGCGCTGTGCGGAGCGACGCGACGCGCCGCCGACGCTGCCGACGCCCCTCGCGCCAATCGGTCACCAGGAGGTGCGTCATGGGACTGCTTGACGACCTGCTGCCCCTCCTGAAGAAGCTGCGCCTCAGCGGCCTGCTCGAGACCCTCGACCTCCGGCAGCGCCAGGCCGTCGAGGACAACATGTCCCACGTCGAGTTCCTCGTGCGCCTCCTGCAGGATGAGGTCGACCGCCGCGACACCAAGCAGATCGACCAGCGCGTCCGCCGCGCCAGCTTCGAGAAGATTTGCACGCTCGAGGACTTCGACTTCCAGTTCAACCCGGAGATCCCCAAGGCGCAGGTCCTCGACATCGCCACCTGCCAGTTCGTGCCGCGCGCCGAGAACGTCCTGCTCATCGGCGAGTCCGGGCTTGGCAAGAGCCATCTCGCCCAGGCCTTCGCGCTGAGGGCGTGTCGCACCGGCTACACCGCGCAGCACATCCTCGCCGAAGAGCTGTTCCGTCAGCTACGCGCCGGGCGCGGAGACGGCACCTACGAGCGACGCCTGGCTCGCTTCGCCAAAGTCGACGTCCTCGTGGTGGACGACCTCGGACTGCGCCCTCTCGCTGGACAGGAGCCGCTAGACCTATACGAGGTCATCCGTCAGCGGTACGAGAAGCGGCCCCTCGTGATCACCACCAACCGCGACGTCGAGGAGCTCACTCGCCTGCTCCCCGACCCGCTCCTCGCCAGCGCCGCCATGGATCGACTCCTGCACCACTCCCACGTCCTCCGCCTCGTCGGGGACACCTACCGAAATCCAAAGAAGCCAAATCAGAAGAAGTCAACCAAGAAGGAGAGCCCCAAGTGACACCGACCACGCGAAGCAATGGTCAGGATCAGCTTGGCCGATCCGGGAGCGCCTTCCCGATCCGCCTGCTGTCGCTGACCCTGTTCGCCGTGATCGTCGGATCAGCTTGGCCGACCTTTGCGCGATCACTTGACCCGGCCTATGACAGTCAGGAAAGCACGAGGACCGAATCTATGACGCAAGGCGTTTGGCGTTGGCTCCGGTTGGGGATCGTCTCCTTGCATGTGCTCACGGCATGTAATGGCGAGGATGGGTCCGATGGACCTGCAGGCAGCGGCGGCGAGGCGGCTTCGCTCGGCGGAAACGCCGGCCTCGGGGCCTCGCAGACAGCCGAGGGCGGTAGCGCTACCGGAGGCTTGTCAGTCACCACCGGCGGCGCTCCGCTGCCCAGCGGTGGCGCCACGACAGGCAGTGCCGCGGGCACGGGCGCCATGCCGGCCGCCGGCGGTGCACCAGCAACCGGCGGTACTCAGCCGGCAGCTGGCGGCACCTTGCCGACGACTGGCGGTACTCAGCCGGCAGCTGGCGGCACGTTGCCGACGACTGGCGGCGCAGCCACCGGCGGGGACCTCACGAACACCGGGGGACTGGCGAACACCGGAGGGCTCACCACCGGCGGCACCGCCACTGGTGGCTACGCACCCACAGGGGGCACCGGCGGCACGGTCGCCGGGGACACGATCTGCGGAACGGCTGCCGAAGGCGAGGGTGTCACGCTGACCTGCCCGGATGGCCAGATCGTCGATTCCGTCGTCTTCGCGAGCTACGGCACGCCCTCCGGCTCCTGTGGCGCCCTCGCCATCGGAGATTGCCACTCGGAGTCGAGTGCGAGCAGGGTAAACTCCCTGTGTGCGGGTCGCGGCGGCTGCACCGTGTACGCGTCGAACTCGACCTTCGGGGATCCCTGCAACAGCGTCGTCAAGAGCCTGGCGGTGGAGCTCGCCTGCGTCGTTGGCGATCCGATCGTCGACGAGGGAATTCCTTTCAAGGGCGTCGCGAATTGCGCCGCCTCCGAGCTGGCCGCCCTGGGCGCGACCTGGTGCCATAACTGGGGTACGAGGCCAGAACCCGGCTACTGCGACGACCCGCTCTTCGTGCCGATGGTCCGGGCCAAGGGGACGGAGAACGTCGGGGACGCCTTCTCCAGGCTCGAGGCCGAAATCCAACAGATTGGGAACGCAGGCTACGACACGGTGCTCGGCTTCAACGAGCCGAACAAGACCGATCAAGACAACCTGCTGGTAGCGCGCGCGATCGAGCTGTGGCCCGCGGTGACGAGCGATCCGGACATCCGCGTGGGTAGCCCGGCGGTGTCCGACGACGGGCGCGCCTGGCTCGAAGAGTTCATGGCCGAGGTCCAGGCCAACGGGCTACGCGTCGATTTCGTCGCGATGCACTGGTACGGCTGGAACGAGGGTTCATGCATCCCGAGCGCTCTCGAGGGCGCGATCAACTGGGCCGAGCAGTGGGGCCTGCCCGTCTGGATCACCGAGTTTGGCTGCATGGGCTCGAGTCACCCCGACGAGCAGACCCTGCTCGATTTCTTCCCACCGGCGGCGGCAATGATCGAGAGCCACCAACTGGTAGAGCGCTACGCCTGGTACCCGTGGAACCCCTTCAACCACTTGTACCTGGATGACGAGGGCGGGGGCCGGTCCATCACGGCGCTCGGAGAAGCCTTCGCGGCCGCGACCCAATACCGGTAGCGTGACTTCGGCGCCAGCAGTCCATCGCGTTCGCGCACGTCAGAGCTTGAGATGTCCTCCCGTCGCTAGACGAGATCGGCGTCAGCAGCGTCCGATCCATTGATGCCGTGTCGAGAGGGAGAGCCAACCTCAACCTTGAGGACCCGCTCTCGATGGCGCGACGGTGCCCCCGAACACCCCGATCGCCGTCGAGCCAAGCTGCTTGGCGGCGGACCGTCTACGCCCGGCCACGGAGACTGGCGAGGCATTGGAGTCCGAGTGGCCACCGTTCGATACCGACCGAACCACCGTGGCGTTGCGCGGCGGTCCGCCGCGGCTCCTCGACACCGACATCTCGCTCGTCTTCGACGGACAGGTGCGTTGTGCGCACTTCGGGCGCCCAACGACCGAGCTCGAACCGGAGGATTCGGCGCTCGAGCCCTGTACGAGCACGCTGGGGGTCGAGCTGCCGGATCCGCTCCCGGCAGCCGAGCTCGCCAGGCTCCGCGTGGACACCTCCGCGCCGAGCCTCGTCGCTGCGACCGTCTCGGTCGCTGGCAAGACTCGGCCTAACCTACGTCTCGAGCTGCCGCTTGACGGTCGCGTGGATCTGCCCAAATTCCGTCGGGTCCGTCACCGCGGTCAGGGAGCTGCTTTCCCGTCGCGAATCGCTGCTCGCGCTGGGCGCCAGCGCCGCGACCGCGGGTGCACGGCGGCCCATCCAGCACGAGGTCCCCCATGCCCGACAATCCGTTCGACCCTGCGGCCGCGATCCTGCGCGTCGCGCCGCTCGCCTTCCCGTACGAGACGCAAGACCCATTCCTGTTCTGCGTGCACCACGACGATCACTACCCGGCGGGCAACGAACACCTCGGCCCGCGCGCGTCGCTCGCGGGTCGCGACCTCGGCCGGGATTTCGTGATCCGCGATGGCTGGCGCATGTACCACGGCGAGACGGTCCCCGGGTTCCCGCAGCACCCACACCGCGGCTTCGAGACGGTGACGGTGGTCCGGCGCGGCTTCATCGATCACTCCGACTCGATGGGTGCTGCCGGCCGCTATGGCGAGGGCGACGTGCAGTGGATGACCGCGGGCAGCGGGGTGCAGCACGCGGAGATGTTCCCTCTGCTCGATCGCGACGGTCCGAATCCGGTGGAGCTCTTCCAGATCTGGCTCAACCTGCCGGCAAAGAGCAAGCCGGTCGCGCCGTACTTCGCGATGCTGTGGTCGAAGCGGATCCCACGTCGCGAGGTGTGGGACGAGAACGGTCGCGCGACGCACCTCACGCTGGTGGCGGGCGCCTACGAAAGGTTGACCCCGCCGGCGCCGCCGCCGGACTCCTGGGCCTCGCAGGCCGACTCCGACGTGGCGATCTGGACCCTGCGGATGGACGCGGGCGCGAACGTCCTCGTACCGGCTGCGCGCCCAGGGACGAACCGCACCCTCTACTTCTTCTCGGGCGAGGGCCTCACCATCGGGGCGCGCGGCGTGCCCGCGTCACACCTGATCGAGGTGCGCGGCGACGTGGCGTTGCCGCTCCGCGCCACCGCGGGACCCATCGAGCTCTTGCTCCTGCAGGGACGTCCGATCGGCGAGCCCGTGGTTCAGCAGGGTCCCTTCGTCATGAACAGCCGCGACCAGATCGTGCAAACCGTCCGCGATTTCCAGCGCACCCAGTTCGGCGGGTGGCCGTGGACCCGGCGTGACCAGGTCCACGGCCGTGAGCGCGGGCGCTTCGCCCGGCACGCCGACGGTCGCGAGGAATACCCGGAATAGCCTGGAGCAGCGACTTGCGCGGAGGCTGAACGCCAGGATCGGGGTCCCGTGTGAGGCGCGGAAGGCCGTCGTTTCCGCCCGAGGATGCGAGCGGTTCTATGCCTGATACCGGTCACCGATTGGTCGACGTCGCGGTTGCCGTGCTCCCTGCAACTTTCAGCCTTCTCCGCGCCCCTCGTGACGGCTTTCTCTCATGCGTCACGGCCGAGCTTTCGAGCTCGCGAAGGCCAGCGAGGGTCTCCGGAAACGAGCCTCCGCGCTCGAAGCCCCACAGGATCTCGACCTCCTTTCTGGATGACGTGCAGCACCTGCCGATGAGCGGCGTCAGCGCAGCCCGTAGTCCGAAGCCATTTGATCATAGAGATTGAGGGTATCCCGGCTGTTGCCTTGCCAGTCGAAGAGCCCCGTGCCCCACTCGCCGTCTTGGGTCGGCTCCCAGAACATGGTGCCGACGCCCTGGGGCAGGTCGTACATTATGTCGTTCGCTTCGCGGTAGTTGTCCGCGTACTCCGCGATCATGAACTGCAGGTTGGGGTGCTCCGAAGCCACGCGCTGGAAGGTGCTGCGCCAGGTGGATGGCCCTTCGTGCCAGGCGGAGTAGCAGGAGACGCCGAGGACGTCGAACTCGACCCCGGCGTCAACCGCAGACTGTGTCCACCAACTGATCGTGTCCGGGTGATGAGGGCTTTCGATGTGCATCACCTTGGTGATGCTCGGGCGGACCTCGTTGACGGCGGCCACGCCCGCACGCAAGAGCGCCCCGAGATTGGTCCAGTTGTTGCTTGAGCCGTCCGGAAGCACCATTCCCGGCGTGATTTCGTTGCCGACCTGGACCATGTCCGGCAGTGCGCCCGCAGCCTCGAACTCGCGCAAGACGTCGTACGTGTAGTCGTGCAGGGCGGTGACCAGGTCATTGAAGCTCAGGCCCTCCCAAGCCTGTGGCTTGTGTTGATCGCCCGGGTCCGCCCAGGTGTCGCTGTAGTGAAAATCGAGAGAAAAACCCATGCCGGCCGCCTTGACCCGCTGGGCCACCTCGATGGTGTGGCTGGTATCGCAGTAGGGCTCCGCTCGCTCGGTGAACTCGTGCTGGTAGCCTCCCGCGGCGCCCGGATTGTGGAAGAGCCGCAAGCGTATGTAGTTGAATCCGCGGTCCTTGAGAGCTTGGAGGATGTCCTTCTGCGTCCCGTGGTCGGAGAAGCTTCGTCCCTGGTCTTCCTGCTCTTGAACGAACGAGATGTCGGCACCGAGAATGTAGGGCGGCTCGAAGATGCCGCCATCCCCGGTGCCACCCGTCTCGCCGCCAGTGCCGCCCGTGACGCCGCCAGTGCCGCCCGTGACGCCGCCAGTGCCGCCCGTCTCGCCGCCGGTGCCGCCCGTCTCGCCGCC
>JAFGBI010000268.1 GCA_016933275.1 Polyangiaceae bacterium
CCACACCGCCGGTTCCGCCCGAGACCACACCGCCGGTTCCGCCTGAGACCACACCGCCGGTTCCGCCCGAGACCACACCACCCGATCCACCAAAGCTGCCTCCCCCGATCCCACCACCACTGCCTCCCCCGGTCGCAGTCTGACCACCCATCGCGCCGCTGGCGTTCCCGGACCCACCCGTCCCTCCGCTCGTGTTTTCGCCTCCAGTCGGCGCCGCGCCGCCGCTGGTGGAATGGGTATCCGAGTCGCCACCATCACACCCTGGAGAGGCAGCCAAGCACAAGACGGCAACCGCCAAGGACCAGGGAACGACTCGTTGGACCGGTAGCGAATTGGTTCGATCAGAGGGTTTCACGATGATTATGCTCAGGGACAAAAGACTCTCCATGGCATTCTGAGCCCAAGAACGCGCCAAGGGAGGGGGAGGTTTTCACCCCCCGTTGCCGTGATCAATTGCGCCGCCACTGCAAGTGTTCTCAGGTCGGGCCTTCAGCGGTCAGCGGTCAGCGGTCAGCGGTCAGCGGTCAGCGGTCAGCGGCCAGCGGCCAGCGGCCAGCGGCCAGCGGTCAGCGGTCAGGTAGAACGTGGAGACCCTGATCGCTGACGCCTGATTGCTGATGGCCGCGAGAACATTGAAGAAGTCTCTGTCCGATCCGATCAAGATCACACCGCTTAGGGACTGTCGGGTACCCGCATCGCCGCGCGGCGTCGCGCTGGGGACCCGGCTCGTCCCGCCCGGGAGGGCCGCGGGCTCACCCGCGCTACCAGCGTCGACAGCGGTCGTGGCTGCGCTGGCATCCGGTTCGACGGGCGCGGTGGTCGGCGCCGCGGCCCATCGGGGGTTGTCGCGGACGTGGATCGGCTCCTCGCGTCACCCGGCGACGACGCCCATCGCCACGGCGGTCGCGAGGCGGGCGGCGGCTGTGCCCTGCAGGGTGCGGGCGGGGGCCACGTTCGGAGGGGGAGCGGGCGCGGGCGCGAAGGAGCGCGGTGCGGTCACGGCCGCGGACGGACCATGGACGTGCACGCGCACGCATTGCCCGTCGAGCCGAGCCGAGCCTGGTGGATCACCACCATCGGTTCGCCGAGGGGGAGCTCCAGCGAGCGCTCGTCACGCCGGAGCACGATGGTCCCCGTGCTGCGTCGACCTGGCGCCGAAGGGGAGGCACACCTTGGACGTGGCGCGGCTGCTCGCAGGGCTCCCGTCACCGAAGCAGGTCGCCATCGCCGTGGCGCCCCTGGGTCGTCGGCATTCGCAGCTGGGCTACGGGCGGACCGCGGCGCTGTCCCCAGCGGTCGGGGTGGTCGCCAGTGCCCGGGCCTCGAGCACCAGCGGGTGGGTTGCCGGTAGCACGGTGGTCAGGGCGTCGAGTGCCTCGCGCCCCAGCGCGCGAGCCTGGCGCGGATCTTGGCGCTCGCGCGCGAGCTGGGCTAGGGCGATCCGGACCCGGCCCACCCGCGGGTGAGCGGTGGGGAGGTGGACGAGGAAGACGTCGAGCGCCGTACGCCATGCGGTCTCGGCCTCGTCGAGGCGGTCGCGCGCGCGTTCGAGCCGGCCTGCGACCTCCGCGAGCACCCCGCGCTCGACCGCCGTGGAGTTCGGGCGGGCGGCGGCGATCTTGAGCCAGCGCTCTGCCTCCCCAGGTCGATCCACGAGGAGGTGGGCCAGCGCGACGTTGGCCGCGAACATCGCGCTGCCGCCCGCCTCCGGGAACGGGCGAGCGGTAGCTTCGGGTTCGCTGGTCCGGCCCGCGGGAGCGCTCAACGCGTAGGCGTCCTGGAACCGGTCCATTGCGCGCTCGTGCCGTGCGTCATGGAGCTCGATGATCCCGAGCAGGTTGGTCGCTGCCGCCAGCGCGGCGCGGTCCCCGCAGCCCTGGCGGAGCGCGAGCGCTGCCTCGGCTGCCGTGCGCGCTGGGCCGTATCTGCCCAGGGCATCGTGAAGCTCTGCCATCGTCTCCAGCTGACTCGCGAGCCGCGCCTCGGCGTTCGCTCGACCTTGGAGCGCGGCGACCACCCGCTCGCTGATGGGGATGGCCTCGCGGTAGCGAAGCAGACCCGTGAGCAGGGCGACCATGTTCTCCTGCGCCGCGATGACGTTGGCATGCTCGCCGGGGTAGGAGCGCTCGGCGATGAGCAAGGCTCGTCTGCCGTAGGTCGCGGCGGTCCCGCCGTCTCCGGCGGTCGCGTGCAGCAGGGACAGGGACGACAGCGCCTCCTGCAGGCGGACGTCATCCTCCCCAAAGGCTCGTTCGGCGTAACGCAGGGCGTCCGCGTAGCGTCGCGTCGCCAGGACCAACTCGCCTCGGTCCCGAGCTTCGCGAGCGCTGGCGAGCAACGCGCCGTGGCGACTCTCGGCGATCCCCAGGCAGGCATCGAGGAACGGAAGCTTCCACATCGCGCGCCGAGATCACTCTCGCTCACGCCCCGCTCGGGCGCAATGACGACGCGTCGGGGCGCCAGCGGTAGGTGCGCGACCATGGCGACGATGATGCCGCCGGTTGGCTGGCCCCCGGTCGGAGTGCCATGAGAGCCCGCTCGGGCGTCATTCTGGCTTCAGCCAGGGGTGGAAATCGTCGTCCACCAATACGTAGACCCCCCCGCTCTTGCCCTGCAGAGCGAAGCCATCGAACTGGAATCGCTCGTTCGAACCCTCGACGACCACTTCACAGGCCCGACCCCCGTTCGCTCGAACGAGGTCGGCGCCCCAGGTGCGAAGGTCGCGGGTCTGTGGTGCGCCGGCCTGGATCGGCCGCACCACGTACACCCGAAAGCCGCTGGCATAGCGTTCGGTGCGCACGGGCAGGTACCCGCCGCGCTCGAGGGCCGTCCGGAGGGCAGGGGAGACAGGGGGGCGACCCGCAGGGGATGCCCTGCCGTAGCCGAGAGGGCCATCCCCCGGTCGGTGCTCAGGGAACGCATGGTGCCAGTCGAGGAGCGGTCGATACTCCTCGAATCCTTGGCGCCTTGCCTGCGCACGCGAATGATGCCGCCACTTGCCGTACGGAACCGGCGACGCGAAGTCGCCGTCTCCCACGAATACCGCCTGTTTCGCCAGGTCCACCTCGAAGTCCACCCAGCGCCCACCGGCGCAGCCGGAGCAGATGGATATGGCGGTGAACGTGTAGCGGCAGTCGGGGGCTCCGGGCTGGCAGTCGACGGTAGGTTCTTGGCCGTAGGCCAGACTGAGCACGGCTCCTTTGGTTCGACCCGCGGGCGAGTTTCGAGTGACGGCGGCCTCTGCGTCCCACTCCGGAATCGAGAACACCAGGGCGGCGGAGCGGTGCCATCCTTGTTGCGCAGCGGCCCATTCGACGTAGCCACGAAAACGGTGGAGGTCCTGGTCACGGACGGAGATCGCTCCGGTGAGCCCATCCACGCGCAGGTCCAGGTCGGGGGGCTCGCCGCCGGTGAGGCCGCCGTGGGCGTCGAAGCGTGCCTGATCGGCGACGACGATCCCCCACCAACTGTCGTCGCCAGCGCTCGTGCTCTCGAACCTCGGCGCCGACATCACGCGCGCGTGTGGGATCTTGTGGCGACTCTCGGTGTCTTCCGCGACCACTTCGGACGAGAGCGCTTTGAACTCGGGCAGCGCTCGTACCCGCGCGATCGCCTCCGCTTCGGTGAGCGCTCGGGCTGGCGGTGGAGCGGAGCTCAGGCTCGACGGGCTGGGACGGGCCGTGCCGGACGTCGTCAACGGCGCGTGCCGGTCGCAGCCGAGCCCGGCCAGCAGGAAGACGAAGACTCTGAAGACTCCTGGCGACATGTTTGCGGTGACGGGCTCCCGTGTCCGACCAGGTCCGGGGGCGGGTACACCTGGGGGGGGGGAAACGCCGAGCCCGGTGAGCGCATTCCGGAGACACCCTACCACCGAAGCGCCCGTCCCCGAGCCCCGGGTGCGGTGGCGGCCCACTCTTGAGAGGGGCCATGATGGCACGTCGATGGAGGGCCTCGCGCTCCGCGCCGGGCGAACCATGGGCGGCCCTTCCGGTTTGCGGGATCTACTTGCGCGGGCCAAACGGACGGTGATCGGTCGCGGAGGCAGCGCCGGAGCGGACCGAAGTGGGTCCGAGGTCCGCGGCGTCGGGGGGCGTCGCGACGGGGTGGGAGGAGTTCGGCCCTTGTCCTGGGGTCGCGGCGACCGGCGCGGCTGGACGTACCGAAGGGACGGGACGCATCACGGTGGGGGCGGGCCGAGGGTAGCGCGAAGGGGGGACGGGCTCCGCATCTTCGCTCTGTTGCGGAGGTGCTCGTGAGGGTGTTCGATCGGGGATGGGGGTCGAGGTGGCGATGCTCGAATGGACCGCGAAGGGCCGATTCTGAACCTCGGCGGGATTGATATTGGACACGACCCCGTAACCCACCCCAAAGAGCACGATGCTGGCAAGGCCCACGCCGACGGGGAGCGCGCGCCGGCGCGGCGGACTCGCCAGCGCACCCAGCAATGCGCCCATGTCGGAGAATCGACGCTCGGGGGTCGGCGCGAGCCCGCGCGACAACGCGCGCTTCACGTATCGCGGAGCGACTGCTCGCTCGAGGCGGGCCACGAGCTGCTCGCGGATGGGAACCGGAGAGCCCGCGTCCGTATCGGGAGGCAGTCCGGTCAATGCCTCGACCACCATGACGCAGAAGCTGAACTGATCGGTCTGTGGGCTCGGCTCGTGACCTGCCACGAGCTCGGGGGCGACATAGCCAGGCGTGCCGAACCAACGCATGCTCCCTCGGGTCTCGGGGACGGGGTCGGTCGACGAGCCCTCGGGGAGGAAACAACGCGCCAGGCCGAAGTCGGCCACGTAGGGATATCCCCGCCCGTCCACCAGCACGTTGTCCGGCTTCACGTCGCAGTGCACCAGGCCCGCCGCGTGAGCGGCCTCGAGCGCGTGGCCCACCTGGAGAAACACGGACTCGAGTTGTGCCCAAGGCCGCGCCCAGATCCCCAGCTGTCGCCGCAGCGATGCCCCCGCGATGAGCTCCATGGCGACGTAGGTGAGATCCTCCGCCTGCCCGACGTCGAAGGCGGTGACCACGTTCTGGTGAGTTATCTGAGCCAACGCTCGCGCCTCGCCGAGCGCCCGTTCCGAGTCTTCACGGCGTCTGTTTCGCAGCAGCTTCAGGGCGATCCGCCGCTTCAGCAGCGGGTCGATCGCCTCGTAGACCATGCCCATGCCGCCCGCCCCGAGGAGCCGGACGATCTCGTAACGACCCACGGTCGCGCCGGGGGCAAGGAGCGAAGGCGCGGGGGTGGCTTCGGGTCCACCCTCCAGCAGCACTGCCAGCGCGTTGGGGAGAGCGAGCTGGGACTGCCAGGTCTGCGGTAGCGACGAGGCGGGAGGGGCGGAGCAGGCTTCTATCGGCGGAGTCTGGTCCTCGCTCGGCTCGGCGACGAGGTTCCTCAAACGCCCGACCTCGGTGCTCCCGATCTTGGGTCGCGGGATCATGGCGGGGTGCCGAAGAGCTGTGCGGCTTCCGACCGGTACTCCTCTTCGCTCGCGGTCACCTGGCGGAGGCGCTGGAGCGCGAGCCGACGAAAGGTTCGGCGGGCGAAGGATAGCCGGTTGGTCACGTCCGTCACGCTGAGCTCGAACTCCTTCGCCATCGTGGCGTAGGACGGCTCGTCCTCACTGAACTCGCTCCGACAGAAGAGCTGATAGTGGACGAGACACTTCTTTGCGGTGCAGTACTCCTCGAACCCACAGAGCACGGAGAGAAAGAAGCTCCGCGTCCATTCCTGCTCGAAGTACCGCTCTGGGTTCTGGGCCGCGGCGAGGCTCCCCTGGTGCTCGTCCTCGAGAAGGCTGAAGTCCAGGCTGATCATCTGGAGGTGGGCCCCTCGTTTCGCGGCCCGGTCGGCGCGCCACCGACTGATCGTGAAATGGTCGAAGCACTTGCGGACGAAGGTCCGAAACCTCGCCCGGTCGTTGGAGTAACGGGACAGCAGACGGTCCTCCAGCGCGGCGAGGAAGAAGGACTGGATGGCGTCTCGCGCCGTGTCGGGAGAGAGGCCGAACTTGGCGCGTGCATACTTGTAGAGGGGCCCGACGTAGACCTCCGCGAGCAGCTTCATGGCCTTCTGCCGCTCCGCCTCGCTGTCCGCGTTCAGCCGTTCGACAGCGGTGTTGGGGGTGGTCGGGAAGAGCATGCGGTGTCCGGTTGGCGGGTGTCCCCGGTTTGGTCCCTCACTCGAACCTTGCGTGCAGAGTGACCTGGGCGCCGCGGGGGAGCGGCGAGTCGAGGGGGTTCACTGCTGCCAATCCCCAGCGCAGTCCACGCTCATGCCCCGAGCGGGTCGAGCGGCGGGCATGGATCTCCCAGATGGTCGCCGCCACGAGGGTGACGCTGGCGACGGCGAAGGACCCATGGGCGACGCTCGCGCGCTTCCGTGCGCGCTCCAATTCATCGAGCTCGTTGGGCGCGCACTTCGGCCCGGGTTCACAGTCCCTCAGGGCGTTGGCCTCGATGCTCTCGGCCCACACCGCGAAACTCGTGCCCAGCGCCGCTCCGACGAGGGTGAGCCCCGCCAACCCCCAAGTGACGGGGTGAAGTGCTCGACGGTCCACCACCTCTTGGTCATGAGCTCTGGTGGGTGGGTCGGCAATCGGCTCTTGTCCGGACGCTGGCTCGACCCGTTCCGGGAGCAGCGCGGGGATCTCCGCCACCACCTGGTCACCGTTGCGACCAAGGTGGACCGTTCGGCGGAATGGTTGGTAGCCTGGCGCGGTGGCCACGATCTCGTAGGTCCCCGGGTCGACGGGCAACGCCGACCCCCACGTTTCGGGCTCGAGCACCAGGCCTCCCCTCAGGACCTGGACGCCGGCCCGGGCCGCCTGCGGCGAAACCTTTACGGTCAGACGGGACAGGGAGGGCGCCAGCTCGTCCGCGCGAGCTTGGGCCAGCTCGCCGCGTGCTGGTTGCTGGGTGGCTCTAGCGAGGGCCGCGGCCTCGAGGAATCGCGTCCAAGCCGAGGTGTTGCGCCCGAGACGGCGATGGCACTCGGCGAGGTACATCAGCGTCCCGACTCCTGGATCGAGCTCCAGGCTGGCGTGGAGTTTGGCGCAGGCTCGTTCCAGTTCGCCACGGTCGAGGAGCTCGAGTCCTTCGTCGAAGAGGGCCTCGGCCGCGGCGGCCTGTTCGATGTCCGAGCCGAGGGCCACACCACTTCCCAAGAGGAGCGACCCGGTCAGAAGGACGGTCGCAAGTCGGAGAGCGTTCCGGTCCGCTCTGGCAGGCTTCGCTGTCGCGCACCGAGACATGGTTCGTGGTATCTGATCGACGATGGAAGCTCCGAGAGCTTGCTGAAGTATCATGCTGGATCGCACTGTCGCCGCCAACCGGATGAGGCTCTTCGCTCTGGGATCCCTGTTCGCCACAGGATGCATCACGAAAGCGGAACCTCTCGATCCGTCGGCCAGCAGCGCGGGAGCCGCTGTCTTGGGCGGGGTTGGGGGGGCCGCCGAGGGCACGGACGGTGGCCTACCGGTAGGCGGAGGGGCCGGCGTCACGGATCCAGGCGCTGCCCAGGATGCCGGAGCAGGGGGACAAGCCGGGCATTCGGCCGCGCCTCTCGGCGGTTCGGCGGGTGAGGGTACGGTGTCCGGCGGGATCGGACCCGATGCCGGGGGAACCGGGGGACGCTCCGCGGGTGGCGAGGGCGACCACGGAGCCGTCACGGGAAGCGTTGGACCGGGAGGGGTGGGCGGCAACGGCGACTTCACGGGAAGCGCTGGACCGGGAGGGGCGGGGAGCAATGGGGACCTCACGGGAGGCGCTGGATCAGGTGGGGCGGGCGGCCTGCGGAACCCTACGGGAAGCGCCGGAGCGAGCGGAGCGGATGGTCTCGCCTCCCTCACGGGCGGTGCGGGACGAGGAGGGGAGGATGGCTTCGGGGGTGAAGGGGGAGATGGTCCCGTTGGTCCGGCTGCTCCTTGGAAGCTCCTCGTGTACCTTTGCCCCGATAGGGCGAACCGCCAGCGCGATTGGGAGCACCTCGAGGCAAGCTTGTCCTACGCTCGCCGCCTGGAGGTTTTCGCGCTGACGGAAGATGCGGGGGAGGCAACGAGACTTCGCCATGTAGCGGGCACCGATCCCTCGGTGAACGGCGGCGCGGGAGGCGCTGGGTCGTCCGAGGTCGACGTATCCGTGCTCGGTCGGGGTGGATCGGATCTCGACCTGGGCGATCCCACCGTGCTCGAGGCGTTCCTGGAGTACGCCGAGCAGACCGCCCCCGGTCGTCGCACCGCGCTGGTTCTGTCGGGCGTCGCTGCTCGTATCGACGGGCTGTGGAGCCTCTGCCGCGACGAGACCGGGCTCGACCTCGCCGAGGTGGAGGCCGCGCTGGGAGGCGGGACGTTGGAATTGCTCGCCCTGGATGGAGGCCAGGTGTCAAACCTCTCGGTGACGTACCAGCTTCGGCATGCGGCGCGCTACCTGGTTTCCTCCCAGTCCCTCGACTTCTCGGACTTCATCGGCGCATGGACGGCTGCACCCGAAGACACGGCGCGCAATCTCGCGCGGGCCATCGTGCAGACCCACGACACCGGCGTACTGGGCGTCGTCAGTGCCCTGGATACGCAGCGGATGGACGAGCTGCGGGATGCCTTGGACGATCTTGCCGCCGTCCTCTTGGAGCAGGATCCCACCGAGATCGAAGCGCTGCGGCCCGACGCCTGCCCCGGCAACTACGCGGGGGTTCAGAGCGTCGATATGCACGCGCTGGCATCCTTGGTAGAGCTAACGCCCGATTCCGTCATGACCGCCGTCGAGGACGCGGTCGTGGCCCACGCAGCGGTGGATATCACGGGTCACTCCGAATCGCCGGCGTATGGTGTCGCCATCTATCTGCCGCTGGAGCGGCGCCCTGAGCTCGACGCCTACACGAGTCAGAACTACGATCTCCTGGCTTCACCACACCGATATCGCGAATTCATCGACTGGTTCTTGGAAGAGCGCGAGTAGCTGCTCGGTCGCCTCCGCCGACTCGCCGCTGGGGAGGCACCGACCCCACCACCGCTCACACCCAAGCCGGCGGGAGCCGGAACCAAAAAGAAACGGGTGCGGCGCTCGGCTGTCAGCCGTCAGGCATCAGCCGTCAGCCGGAGTTCAGCGATTGTATGAAGCGGCAGAGCATGCGCTTGACCTC
>JAFGBI010000269.1 GCA_016933275.1 Polyangiaceae bacterium
CGAGAAACGAGAGCCGCTTGGAGACGCTGGGTTCGCTCCGCGCGAGCGGGACGTCGACGGTATTGGTGTCCTGGGTCATCTTGTGGTTCCTCGGAGCGGCGTGCGGTCGTGAGTCCGCGGCCGGACAATGGCTCGGGTGGGGGTCACGACGCAGCGGCCGTTCCCGCCCTTCCGAGCCATTTGCGCTTGAAGCCGCTGAAGGACCCGAGCAGCCCCTGGGTGGCGACCCAGCTCAGCGCGCAGGGACTTGAGCAGGTTGCGCTCGACCTCGGATTCGCACGGACGCAGCGAGTAGTAGGACCAGGCCGCCTCCTTCCGGTCCACGACCAAACCCGCGTGGCGCAGGGTCGCGAGATGACGTGAGGTCTTCGACTGCGTCATCTCCAGGGCCTCCATGATGTCGCAGACGCAGAGCTCCTCGTGGTTGAACAAGAGCCAGAGGATCTCCAGACGAGCCTCGTCCGCGAGCACCTTCAGGAACTGGGCCAAATCCTTCACAGCGGTGGTCCGTACAATATGCGCGCATTCGTATATCCGGTTGTGAGCATCCGGTCAAGGACGACCTCGTGTGGCCCAGGGGCGCATATGCCACCGGGGGCGACAGGCCAACGGGCCAGCGCTCGGCGTGCAGGGCGTCCCGGCATTCAGGCTTCGAGCCGCGCCACTCACGTGGGCCAGGCCAGCCGTTGCGTGGCCGCCAGCGGTCACGCTCGCCTGGGCGAGCGCCACGCTCCCAGTTCGCTGCGCTGGTCGATAGGCAGCTTGCTGCAGCCCATTCCGATTCCGAGCAGACCCTCCGCCCACGAGCGCGTGACGAGAGACGAGCGCTGTGACGTCGATGATGTCGATGCCCATGGCAGCGTGAGCGATGAACTTGGATAGAGGGCTCAGCAATGCTCTAGTGGCAGCGGCGGGGAACGCGGCGACGGGCTGGCTGACAGTTCATGAAGCGGTCGCGCGCCTGGGGGCTTCTGCTGGAGTGTTCGTGCTGATGGCCGTCTGGAGCCGGAGCGGTGGTGAGCGCGTGCGCAGCGCGTCAGGGCACGTCTCACGCGACGGAGGCGCCTGCCGCGACGAGCAAGGGCGCGAACGGCAGCTGCGGCGCCTGCGGCAATTGCGGCGCGTCGAAGGGTGACAAGGCGGAGGACGAGAAGGAGGCCTCTTGCGGGGCCAAGCCCGGAGCCTCCAGCTCCTGTGGCGCCAAACCCACGGAGCCGAGCGCAGATGCGACAGCGCCGTCGGTGGTTGCCGCCGCCGAAGCCGTCCCCGCGGATGCTGCCAGCAAGGAGACGCAGGCTGCCGCCCCGGCGCCCGCCAAGCGCCCGGCGAAGAAGCCCGCTGGCGCCCATGGGGGCTGCGGAGAGGACTCCTGCGGCTGAACCGAGGCACGAAAGCGAAGGGAGCGGAGCGGTGATGAAGCACTCACTCGAAGGTATCGGTCTCGGTCTCAGGTGGTAGATCCTCGATGAGGTGCTCGCCGCCGAGGCCGAGGCTCTGAGCCCAGTCCAGTTCTTCGAGGTCTCGCCGGAGAACTACATGCGGCGGGGGGGGCCACTTCCCCTCCGCCCTCGCGCGGGTCGCCGAGCGTCACCCCCTGACGACCCACGGACTGATGATGTCGCTCGGCAGTACGGACCCCCTGGACTCGGAGTACCTCTCCGACGCAGGTGATCGCGCTCACGGGTCCGAAGCCTGTCCTGCTCGAGCGTGACAACAACGTGCCGAGCCTCGAGACGCTCATGAAGGAGGTCCGTCTTCTCGACCGCACCTACCGTGACGCAGTGGCCGAGTGGCGCCGGAGGGAGGGATCCCGTGCTGCCTGACGTCGTCCGCCAGGAGCCCGCCGTCGCGGCGCTCGTCGCGGCGATCCGGGGGCCGGCGGCGCAGCTCGCGAGCGACGAGGCGTTGCGCGCCGTCCTCGCCGGTACCGGCGTGGCTCGCGGCGACCCCAGCGGAATGGCGCTGGTCGGCCAGCGAGCGAGATTCGAGCTCCACCGCGAGCTCGTCCGCGGTCGATTCCGGGGAGCCCTGGAGGTGTCCATTCCCCACTCGCTCGGCAGGATTGCACCAGCGCGCCGTGACGAGATGCTCGAGGCGTTCATCGAGGAGCGCGCGTCGCGCTCGCCCTATCTTCGCGACGTCGCGCGCGAATTCGTCGAGTGGGCGATGCCACTCTGGAGAGAGCAGCGCGACCTGCCACCGTATCTGGGCGATCTTGCCCGCTTCGAGCTGCTGTCTTTCGAGGTGGGTGCCGGGCCCGACGACTCCAGCCCGTCCGGATCGAGGGTTGCCGCGGACTCACCCATCGACGTTCAGGTGGCAGCGCGGCTCGAGCATTTCGACCACGCCGTTCATCTTCTCGCCAACGACGAGCTCGTCGATCCCTCGCGCAAGGCCGAGCCTCGTGGGTGCTGGGTGCTCGCCTAGTCTCGGAGTGTTGGCGGCCACCGTGCCTACCGCGTGCCAGAAGGGCGAGCCGACCCCCAGCGAGGCGAGCCACTTGGACTGCGCCACGGTCGCGGCATCGAGCAACCGGGCAGCGCAGCCGAAGGGCGAGCGGCGGGAGAAGGCCTACTCGGCGACGCCGGCCTCGAAGCTGGGCGCCCGCCCCGATGGCGTCGGCGTTCCTGTCGGCGTGACGGCACCCGACATCGAAGTGCGAGACATCGACGGACGGGCGACTGTAGCCCCAGGTGAGGTTCTCGTTGGCGAGGCGGATGACGAGGTTGCCGATCTCGTCGGCTTTGCGTGGTCGTCCAGGCTTCCGTCGCACCTTCGAGGAGTCGTACTTCTGGGCGACGAGCTGATGGAACCAAGCGAGGATGGTATCCGGGCGGGCGATCTGGCAGCAGGTCTCGCGCTCCTCCGGCGTGAGGGCCTTGCCCTTGATGGCGA
>JAFGBI010000270.1 GCA_016933275.1 Polyangiaceae bacterium
CCGCGTCACCCGGGTCCCACAGCGCGAAGCGGTGTGGGTGGTGGCGTGGGGCGCGCGCCCAAGGCAGAGCCGCTGCTGCAACGCGGCCCTGCCGACCACCGCAGCCGAAACCCCCTTGCCGCAGCCGAAACCCCCTTGCCGCAGCCGAAACCCCCTTGCCGCAGCCGAAGCCCCCTTGCCGCAGCCGAAGCCCCAGCCATGGCCGCTTCCCGTCCTCCGTCCGGCCATCGCGGCACGCCATCGGGTCGGCGAAACCCCTGTCCGCGCGATCCGCTGTCGCCGATGATGGAACGGTGATCTAGAGGACGCAGTCGGGGGCGTCCGTCACGGGGGTGGTCCCCGTGTCCACGACTTCGAACGCATCGCCGGGCACGGACTTGAGATCCCCGAGCGCCTCGTCGTCCCAGCGTGGGTCCGGCGCACCAGACAGGTACCAGTTCGAGCCGTTGTCCGCGACGATCATCCCGTAGCGCTTGAGGCCGTCGCAGATCACCTGGGCCTCGGTCGAGAAGCTCGCGCAGTCGTAGGTCGCCTTCATCCGGAAGCGCAGGCCCATCGGCGGGAGATCCGGATCGGTGTTGCTCGACGCGTAGTGGGACGCCGGTGCGACGTAGGCGCGCTGCGTTCGGGAGACCGTGAAGCGCACGGCGTGGCGCAGCGCCCCCTGTTCCACCACCTCGTCGTAGCGTACGAGCCCGGGGAAGATGGGCAGTCCCGCGGCGTCCACTGACGTGCAGCCCTCGGGGTGCGTGTCGTTCCGCGTGAGATCCCACTCCGTGCCGGCGCCGGCCTCCCAGTGGTCGCCGACCGGGTAGGCGTTGCCGAGCTCGTAGAGACGACAAGCCGTGGTATCGACAGCGATCACGTGGCGATCGCCGTCGGAGTCCGGCCCCCCCTCGACCGGAGCCTCGAGCGGAATGGGGAACGGCCCCGGATCGCTCTCGTCGCCGTACAGCGTGTACTCGATGGTGATCGGCGTCTGTTCGGGACCGACGATGACGTAGGGGATGCCGATCGGCGCCCCTTCCCACTCCGTCCCGAAATCCGGATGGGCGAGGTCGTCGCGACCGATGGCGTCCACGATGGCGTCGGAGCGGGAGTGCACCGGGAGCTCGGAGACATCGAGGTTCCACGCGTTGTCCGCCGGGAAGATCGGGCAGGCGTCGAGCGTGGGCGCCGCCGCGCTACCAGTGGTCCCGCCCGTATCGCCCGCGGCAGTCCCGCCCGAGCCCCTGCCCCCGGTGCCTGAGCGCCCCCCAGTCCCCGAGCTGCCGCCGTCAGCGGAGTCGTCGCCGCCACCGTCGCCACAGCCCAGGACCAAGAGCGCAGTCCAGCAGTATCGAAGCACACGCATCGTCATGGTGTCCCATCCTCCGGCTCGACCGAGGATATCACGGGGCGACCAGGTACGGGCCCCACCGGGCCGGCCATCATTGCGTCCTGTTGGGGGCCGCTACCGCGGGAGCGCCTACCTTGGGGGCTTCTGGGGGACGATGCCCACCTTGGCGGCGTAGGTGAGCTTTCCCCACGTCGGGTTCGGACCGTTCGGGTTGGGTGGTCACAGCTACCCTTCCACCTGCCAAAGGGGGTGGCCAGCCGCAAGCACCAGGACGAACGGTGACAGCTCCCGCCGGCCACCCCAGCGACGCCTCGCACGCCATTCGAGGAAGACGGCGACTCAGCGGTCGGGACAAAGAAGAGAGTCCCGATGATCAACCGCCGTCGGTCCTACGTGGAACCTTAGCCGCCCGACGCCGAGCACGTTGGCGCTGCGCGAGGGCGCCGGCGGCTTCCCGCCCGAGCTCGTTCGCTCCATCCGGGGGCTCGCCATGGCTTGCGCTCGCGCTGGCGCCGAGCGCGCGGAGCTCACGCGGGTCGCTGAGGGAGCGCTCACCGGCGTGGACGGCCGGCCACCGCTCCTGTCCGACCTCGCCGCGTTCCTCCGCGGGCTCGCTGCCGGTGAGATCGGATCCCGTCCCGCCGGGCTCTCGCCCGCCCTCGCGGGGTCTCTGGGGGAGCTCTTGAAGGCGCTGACCGAGCCGGGGTAGGCCGGAACGAAAGCACCATCCTCCCCCCGGACGCCGGCGCTCTGGTATACGAAGCCTGGTGTCGCCCGGCGCCGGAGGTCGGTCCGCGTTCACCGTGTTCCGGCGCGGGCGCCCGCACGGTCGCGCGCCGGAACGAGCCTCGCCGCTGGCGCTCGGAGAGCCCACATGGGAACATACGGCTGCCGGATTGCACCACGCAACCGGCAGTAGAGGTCGTGTCCAGTCGCTGCGCCCTTCGGATCCTGGCCCTCGGTGCCCTCTGTGTCGGGCTGAGCGCGTGCACCAACGGCTCGAGCGACGATGGCAACGCCGACGCCACGGGCGGTCGCGGGGCGACCGGTGGCGGAGCGCCGGGAGGCAGCAGCGTGGGCGACGGCGGCAGCGTTACGGGCGGCACCGCGTCGGGCGCCAGCGGCGCGGGTGGTGGCGGTCCGCTCGGAGGGAGCAGCGCTTCGGGTGGCGCCGATCCCGGGGGTGGCAGCAGTGCGACCGGCGGCGAGCCCACGGGCGCGGCTGGGTTGGTCAGCGGAGGCGGTGGCCACGACGCGACCGGTGGTGAGGACGCGACTGGTGGCGATGCAGCGGGTGGCAGCGGCGCGACCGGCGGTGGAGTGGTCGGAGCCGCCGGGGGGGTCGGGGGCGACGGTGGTGGCGCAACGGGCGGCAGCTCCGGTGGGCGGGGAGGTGAGGGAGGGAACGATCTCGGCTTCGATGGCGTCGTGCCGCCCTCGTTCACGCGCCTGACCCTCCGTTCCTCCGGAGGGATGCCCGACATGTCTGTGGGCGAGTGCGACTACACCTACGATGACACCGTGTCGTTCGAGCGTCGGACGCGCACGGTCACCTGGGACCGCTGTTATCGTGGGACCATCGTTAGTGGTAGCCGTGTCGTCACGGAGCTCGAGGCGCGAGGGATCCTCAACGTGGCCTCGCTGATCACCTTGAGCCCGGCCGACGGCTGCGGGTACGACGCGCCGGAGGTCTCGCTCGACGTCGAGGCGGCGGGCGCCACGACCCGCTACTACGACGACTTTTACGCCTGCTACGACCCCGACGGAGATCGGGTCTTCGTCCGCGACATCGATCCCCTCGTCCAATGGCTCTTCGGGATCGCCAGCACCACCGCACCGGCGATCCCCGCGTTCGAGGGGGAGATTCAGGCCCGGGCGGCGCCGATCCTCGAGCCGAGTCCGGATCCTGGGTCGAGCTGCGTCGAGGGTAGCCGGGACGAATTCACCCTCGACCTCGCGACCCGGATGCTGAGCTGGGACTACTGTGCCGCGCCGGACGGCAGCTCGGTGTACGCGTCGGTGATCGGCAGTCGCGAGCTCACCGAGGGCGAGCTCGCAGCGCTGGAGGCCAGCTGGAACGCCCTCGAGGTCGGGGCGAGCCGCTCCTGCCCGGACCATCCCGCGCTCACGTACGTGAGGTGGCCGGAGGTGGAGATCTCGTCGGCGACCGGACTTCGCATCTGCGACGAGGCGACGTCCTGCCTCCCGGACTCCGTCGGCGGACTCTACGCGGTCGGCTTCCTTGCCTTCTACGAGCAGCTGACCGCGCTCGCCCGCTGACCGGGGCGCAGCTTGGATCGCCATCAGACAGGCGGGTGAACACCCGCCGTAGCACGAGTGGTTGCCCTCGTTGCGCTGATCGTGCTCGGGGTGGACGATCCCGTCGTCGCAGTAGGGGTCGAGCGTGCACTCCGGCGCGCAGTCTCCGTGGCCGCGGGTGCTGCTACCTCGTCCTCTCCGACGACCTCCACGGGCGCTGCACCGCGGCCCGCACGCACCCCGAGGAGCGCCACCGCGACCGTCCGAGCGACCAGGTGCTGGTGATCGTGGATCAGGACTGAGCGGGCCCCGAACGGCAATCAGGCATCGGAACACATGACGGTGCCCGGAGCCCAGATCCCCTCCGCCGTGCAGTCGGCGATGTGCTGGCAGTCGTAGCGGCACGAGGTACCCACGGGGAGCTCACAGACGCTGCCGTAGTTGGGGAGGAAGGCCGGGCAGGGTGACGCCGGCGGATCCCAGCAGCGCCAGGTGTCCTCCGTGGCGTCGTACCATGCATCCTCCACAGTGCAGTTGTCGCAGTAGCAGCGCTCGCCCGTCGGGTAGTTGCACCGGAGGTCGTGCGGGGCACACGCCTGATCGGCGAGGGACTCCGAGAGCTCCGGGCAGTCGCTTGGCAGGATGTCGTCGACGCATGCCGCGTCGATCGCGAAGAGGTGCCAGGCACCGCCGGAGCACTCCCCTTCGACCCGGCAAGACGGGTCGGGGTGGCTGCCCCAGGTGCACCTGAGCGAGCCGGAGCACGGGTCGTCCTCTGCGGGCGCGGTGTCGGGACAAGTGGGGTATTCGTCCGGACAGCAGTAGCTGCTCCCGCTGTCGATGGGGTTTACCATGACGCAAGCCTCCGAAGGACCCATCCCGAGGCAGAAGAAGGCAAGCGGGGGATCGTGGAGGTTTTTACAGAAGATGTCCTGCTGCGGCACTCGCTGGCAATCATCGGCGCCGCCGGTGCCCCCGGTGACACCTCCACCGCTGCCACCCGTGGCGATCCCAGCGTTGCCGCCCGTCGCGACGCCACCAGCGCCACCCATGACGACCCCACCGTTGCCACCCGTGCTGGCCCCAGCGTTGCTGCCCGTCGCGACCCCGCCGTCACCGCCAATGGCGACCTCAGCGTTGCCACCCGTCGCGACCCCGCCGGCGCCACCCGTCGCGAGCCCGCCGGTGCCACCGGTGTGCGCACCACCCGCGCCGCCGGTCGCGAGCCCGCCGGTGCCACCAGTGCGCACTCCGCCGGTGCCACCAGTGCGCACTCCGCCGGTGCCGCTGCCGCCGCTGCGTCCACTGCCGCCGCTCGCGGTTCCACCCGCGTTGCTGCCGGCTTCTGGCGAGCTACCGCCCGAATCTGTCCCCGCGCTGGCCTCGTTGCCCCCCGAGTTCGTCAGATCGGCGACGGTGTTGTCGTTCTCGCCGCAAGCGGCCAAAAGGAGCAGGAAGGATGCGGAACCGGCGGAAAGGAGACGGCGATTGCTCATGTCTCTGTCCGCGTCATCGCGGCCAAGAATGGGTCAACGAACCGCCTCCCCGCGAGCGCGGTTTGGCGCGGGGCCCTCGAGCTCGAGCGCAAAGCCGGGTGCCAGGCCTGCCTCGGCGATGACGAGCCCGGTGCCGTTGTTCACGACGAGGTATCGGGTCGTCGCGGTGGGGACGCGGAGCTCCGCGCCGAGCCCGGCGCGGAGCGACCCGCAGGGGATCTCCACGGCGAGTCCGACCACGCCGTGGCCGCGGTGCTCACTCTCGGCAGCGTAGTCGCCGACACCCTCGGTCCCGGCTACCTCCGACGCGTCCCAACGGACGAACCGGATACCGCCGCCCACTTCGAGTCGTAGACCGAGCGGACCGAGCTCGGCGAATCGTCCGGTGAGCCGCGCCTCGACGTTACCACCCTCGAGGTGGATCCGCGCGAGTGGTGTCTGGAAGCTCGTGGGCACCGAGTACTCCGCGGCCAGGCGGAGCCCCCAGCGATCACGCAGCAGCAGGCCCACAAAGACCCCCGGTGCGAAAAGAAACCCCTCGCCACCCGAGTGGTGCGCCGCCCCGCGCACACCGAGCGCCGGCGCCCAGGACGACCGAGTTCGCGGCTCGGTCGTCGGCACGGGTGGCCGTGGACTCGACGCCGGCGGTGGTGCGGAGCCGATCGTCGGCGCCTCTGACCTCGGCGTCGCCACCTCCGACCCCGACGTCGCCACCTCCGAGCGCGCTCCCGCCGCCGGTGCGGGTGGCGGCGCCGCCTCGGGCCCTTCGCGAGCGAGCTCGACCGCGACCGCCTCTCGCGAGGTCTCGGACCGCCGACTCCACAGGGCCATCACGGACGAATGCGCGATCTGCGCCACCGTTTCGGCGCCGACCTCGTCCAGGCCCGATTCGAGCGTGACCTCGCGCAAGAGGTAGCGCGCATCACCCGCCTCACCCTGCCGGGTCGCGAGGTAGATGCGCGCGTGGCCGTGCGAATCCACGGCGATCCAGACGTGCACGGCGTCACCGGGCTCGGGCTCCAGGACCTCGGCGGCGGTGAGCCGAGGTTGAGCTCGGAGCCTGACGCGCGTGGCGGGGCCGAACAGGCTCTCGATGCGCGCCCCGAGCATCGGATCCTCGTCGCCGTGACCCACCACGACGAGCGCTACCCGCGCGGGAACCAGGGGCGGCTCTTCGGCACCCGCCGAGGCGCTCAGCGCCAGGATGAGCAGCCCGCCGAGCGACCACTGCAGACAGCGTTCAGCGACCGCCATCGGCGATGCGTCCGCGGGCGACCTCGGCGTAGGCAGAGGTCGGGAACTCATGCACGAGGGCATCGAGGGCCTGCCGCTCCATGGCAACGCGACCGAGGCGCCGCGCGCACTCCGCCTGCCCCCAGAGCGCTTCGGCGCGGAGCCCGCCGCCGCTCGCGGCCAGGACCTCGAAGTGCGCCAGGGCTGCGCCCGGGGCCGATCCTGCGAGGAGCTTGGCGAGCGCGAGGCGGGCGACCGGTGCCTCCCGCGAGGCGGCGTGACCGTCGACGATCGTACGGTAGAGGCGCTGCGCGTCGCCGGATCTCCCCTCGCGGCGCGCGAGGTTGGCGGCGGCGAGCAGCTCCGCAGGCGAGGTGCGCCGAGACGGCGCGCACGCCGGCTCCACGCAAGCTCGTCCGTCGGCGGGCGGGCCGT
Source organism: Polyangiaceae bacterium (assembly GCA_016933275.1). Lineage (GTDB taxonomy): Bacteria > Myxococcota_A > Polyangia > Polyangiales > Polyangiaceae > JAFGBI01. Next base: position 6,763 of record JAFGBI010000270.1, read on the forward strand.
GCGACGCCACCGCGGTGTCCGGAAGCCTGCCAACGGATGGCGCCAGGGACACGACGGACACGACAGCGGCCGAGCCCGGGGATGCCGGAGCAGCTCCACGCTGGTGAGGCGGGCTCGGGCTTCCGGAAACGGCTGGCACGACGGGCTGGCAGGCCAGCGGGGTCGCGCTCGGAGTGAAGAGGCCGGCACTCCAGGCGCCGGCGACGGAGCCGACGAGGAGCACCGCGAGCGCTGTCAGGAGCGCCTGCGAGAAATGGCGGGGTCGACGGGCGGGACTGGTTGCGGCCCGGGCGGCGATGCGCGCGACGAGCGTGTCGTCCCCGGGCTGGACACGGCTTTCGCCTTCGAACTCGTCGAGGATGGCGTGCACGAGCCGCGCCTCCGGTACGGTGGTGAGACAGCGCTCGAAGCCTGGCACCTCCTCGGGACGGAGCTGCCCACGGCGCGCGCGGCAGACGAGATCGGTCGGTTCCTCGGGGTTCACGCGGTTTCCTCCAAGAGCTCGCGCAGCTCGGGATCCCCGAGCGCGCGCGCCAACAGGGCTTGTTTCGCCAGGCGCAAGCGGCTGCGCACCGTCTCGAGCGGAGCCGCCGCGATGACGGCCACCTCGCCCATCGTGTGCCCGAGCACGACGTGCAGCGTGAGCACCTCCGCCTGCGCTGCGGGGAGCTCGTCGCACAGCGCCCGCACCAACGCGGCCTTCGACTGCGCCGTGACCTCGGCCTCGGGCCCCGGACGAAGGCTCGCCGTCTGCTCGTCGTCGAAGGCCGCGATCGGTTCGGGCAGCGCCCGCTTGCGAGTGAATTCGCGGCGCCGGGTGGCCATCGCGACGTGCAGCGCTACCCGACACCCGAAGTGCACCACCGAACAGTCCCCGCGGAACCGCGACAGCGCCCTCACGATCTCGACCGCGACTTCCTGGGTCACGTCCTCGACCTCCGGGTGGCCCGAGCCGAGCACGCGTCGAACGACACGGAGGAGGTGCGGTCCGAGCGCCGTCAGCAGCGTCCGCGTCGCCCGCGCGTCGCCGGCCGCCGCGGCGTCGGCGAGCGGCCGGAGCTCATCCTCCCCGGCGATGCACGGGGAACGATCTCCGAACCGGACGAGGCGCAACATCACAAGGGTAGTGTATCCAATCGCGGCGGATTGGGTCAGGGCGGCCGCACGCAGCGCTCCCGGAGAGGATGCGTTCGGTGGGCTCCAGACGGGTGCAGAGTGGGTTGTCGAGGATGGACGACATGGAGGTTCGGAGGGTTGGTCGCGCCCATCGTACCCTGCCACCGTTCCCCCATGAATCCTGCGATTCGCCACGTGGTTGGGGACGCCACGCGCCCCGACGTGGCCGGAAACCAGGTCCTCGTCGGCCGTCTCTCCTCTCGAGACTTCTCGGCAAGGCAGGCGTAGAGAAACTAGAGCGGGGTACGACCCCGGGATGGAAAGGGGCGCCGGATGCCGGGGCGAGCTCGATCGGTCGCCCGCCCGGCGGATTTGCGGTACCGGTGCCAGAGCAGCAATCAGCTTGATTGCTGCGTCAAATCAACAACCTGGAGCACCGAACCGGCAGCAGACCTCTCCCGAGGCAGCGCTGGAAACGCGTCCTCGCCTCGCACAGACGCGTTTCCAGCGCTGCCGTTGCTGTTGGCAGCCTGGTCGGTGCTCTAGGCTGGGAACCTCGTCTAGAGGTAGACCATGCGCGTTGTCTTGGTGGGTGCAGATGTCGAGGAGAACCTGGGGATGGGGATGGTCGGCGCGGCGCTCGCCGCGGCTCGGCATCGCGTCGAGGTCGTGCCCTTCAACAACTACGACGAACTCGATGCGGTCATGGCCCGGCTCCGCGCAGCGCGCCCGGGGCTCATCGGGCTTGGAATGCAGTTTCAGCACCGGGCGCGGGATTTCGTCATGCTCGCTCGGGGGCTTCGCGCGGGGGGGTTCAGGGGGCATCTGACCGCCGGTGGGCAATACGCGACGCTCGCCGCCGACGAGCTGGTCTCGAGTGAGGGCGCGCTCGATTCGGTGGTGCTCCACGAGGGAGAGACGACCGTGGTCGACCTCGTTGGGGTGATCGAGCGAGGGGGATCGCTCGCCGCGGTGCCCGGTCTCGTCGTTCGCGGCCACGATGGCGCGCCCCAACGGACGGCGCCGCGGCCGCTGCACGCCGACCTCGATGCGTTGCCTTTCGCGCGCCGCTATCGTAGGCCCACGCATCACCTCGGGGTGCCCTTCTTCCCCGTGTGGGGGAGTCGGGGCTGCTGGGGCGCCTGCACGTTCTGCGGTATCAGTACGTACTACCGCGACGCGCGTGCCCACGGTGCCGCGGGGCGCAAGCTCCGTCTGCGTTCGGTCGAGAGCCTGGCGGACGAGATGGCGGCGCTCTCGTCGAGCGTCGGTGGGGTGCCGTCCATCTTCTGCTTCCACGACGACACCTTCCTCCTGCCGCGCCCGGAGGATTCGCTCACGCGCGTGCGGGGACTCCGGGAAGCGCTCGACGTGCGTGGGGTCGGCAAGGTGGGTATCGTCGGCAAATGCCGGCCCGAATGCGTGACGCCGGAGCTCGCCCGCGAGCTCCGCGGGTACGGTGTCTTTCGGCTGTACGTGGGCGTGGAGAACGCCTCGCAGCATGGACAGGACGATCTTAACCGCCGGACCCGGACCGAGGAGCTCTGCCGTGCCCTCGCCGCCCTCCGCTCGTCCGGGGTTTTCGGCTGCTATAACCTCTTGGTCTTCGAGCCCGACACGATCATCGACGACGTGCGCGAGAACCTCGCCTTCATGCGCGAGCACACCCAGCACCCGGTCAACTTCTGCCGCGCCGAGCCCTACCACAAGACGCCGCTCTACGAACGGGTACGGGCGCGCGGCACGCTCGGGGGGAGCCACCTCGGCTGGGACTATCGCATCGGTGACGATCGCGCGGAGCTCCTCTACCGGATCGTGGCGGCCGCCTTCCACGAGCGGAACTTCGACGCGTATGGGGTGGCGAATCGTTACATGGGCCTCGGCTACATGGCTCAGGTCCTCGAGACCTTCTACGACGTTGCCTCGCCGCGTGGGCGGCATCTACTCGCGCGCACCGCCGAGCTCATCCGGGAGGTGACGCTCGACACGGCGACTCACCTCGAGCTCGCCATCGAGCTCGCGTCGGGGACCGATCTCGCCGATCGTGACCGGATCGAGCGCGAAACCGCCCGTCTCTCGCTCCGCATCTCGGCGCACGATCGCCTCTGGCACGCCGCGTTCGACGACCTCATCGAGGACATGACCGCGTTCGTGACCGAGCAGCGGGGCGAGGTCGCCCGGCGCGCGCCGGCTCGGGCGCTGCGCGGCGCGGTGGGGAGCGCGGCGCTCGTCGGCGCGATGTCGCTCGGCGCGCAGGCGTGCGGCGGACGCGCTTCGCACGATGATCACCCGCCCGTGGGCGATCCTCCTCCCAGTGGGGGCACCGGCGGCTACCACACTGGCGGCACCGGCGGCACCATCATCGGGGATCCACCAGCCTATGGTGGGAGCGGCGGCTACGTCTACGACATGCTCCCGACCGGTGCCTTCGGCGGCATGATCGGTGATCCGATACCCACCGGGGGCACCGGCGGTACGGTGGACGATCCGCTGCCGGATGGCGGCACCGGCGGTTTCGTATCGGATCCGTTGCCCACGGGCGGCAACGGGACCGGAGGCTTGTCGCGCAGCGGCGGGACCGGAGGCCTGGCAACCGCTGGGGCCGGTGGTTCCGACGCCAGCACCGGCGGGTACGGTGGCTACGTCACGGACGACCTGCCTTCGGGCGGTTTCGGCGGCTTCATCTCCGACATGGTGCCCGATGGCGGAATGGGAGGCTCGACGGATCCGCTGGGAGGTAACGGCGGGCTTGCGGGCGCGGCTGGGGCGGCGGGTACTGCCGGCACCGGTTCGGACTTTCCCGACGACCCGCTGCCGTCGCCCGGAGGGATGAGCTACCTCGACGACGGCGCGTCGCCTGCGGACGGCTCGGCGCGCGCGGCGGGATCCCTCGCCGTGGTCGACGCCTGGCGCAGCACGGCGCCGCGTCGGGCCCGGCGCAGCGAGGACCTGCCGTTCTTCGCTCCGCCGGAGATCCGCCTCCACGCCCGGCGCGTTGGCGACCGGATCGAGGCAACGCTCGTCGGCGGCGAGACCGAGATGAGCATTCGCTGGGAGGGCGAGGGGGTCATCGAGGGCGCGGAGCGCGAGATCCGCTGGCGACCCGTCTCCCCGGACGACCAGCTCCGCGTGGGCGTGCGCACGCGCGGCGGCGTAGCCGTCGCCACTCTGCGCGCGAAATGTGTACGCACGTGAACTTGGCGCCGTCGGACCAGGCGTTGCCGTTGCGGGCACGGGCGAAGATTGCGGCGACCGGGTGCGGTCCGACGAGTCCGCGACGCTGTCGATCCGAGTGTGGGTGCCGTCCCGCGCGCGCGTCGCCTCGACGATCGTTTCGACGACGCCGTCCGCATCGAGAACCGCCCGCGACAGCCGCTTGATGCAATCTGCCTAGCCAGAACGCGAGCCGCGGGCCGCGGGCGGGCCTACGAATCGCCACCCAGTCCGTGATGCGCAGCGTCGGCACGCCGGATCGCTTCCGCCGAGCGTTTGGGGTCTGGACCAACGGCAACCTGGCCGGGCGCTGGCTCGTCCCCGCCAGCGGCCCGATGGAGTTCCCCTTCGTCGGGAGGCGACGCCGACTCCGCGTCGGCGACGAGTGGTGCCGGATCGACGTCCGGTTTCCCCGCCGGCGGCCGCGGTGCCTGGCTACCCGCAGCAGCGCGACAGCTCGTCACTCCTCGACGACGTACCCTTCTTCCAGATGGGCCCGGAAGTCCTCGACGTTCTCCTGTAGGACGTCGTGGAAGTACTCCACCTGGCTCTCCCAGCCCGGAAGGTTGAGGACGGGGTCCTCGTCAACCGCCGACGCGATCTGGACGGCCCACGCCGTGACCCGCTCGTTCATGGTGTCGTAGTCGAACGGCCCCGCCAGTAGCTCGGCCCCAATCGCGGCAAACCTGTCCCAGCTCGTCGCGGCCAGCAGGTTGATGAACGGGTCGCATCCGGCCGGGATGACCGTTACGTCTCCCCCCGAATCCCACACGGTGATCGGGCTGCAAGACAGCGGCTTCACGTTCCAGTCAGGGACCTGGCGGTCGGCATGGCGGTATACGGGATCCATGTACGGATCGTATTCCCACATCGTCTGGTCCAGGTCCCACGGGATGAGGTGGAAGAGACTCTGCGCTCCGTCGTTGTGGTACCAGTAGAAGTTGTGGGACCGCTCCGCCCAGTAGAAGGCAGTGACGCCGTCCCAGTTCTTGATCGCCCGGTCGACCGCCATGTACCGGAGCACCTCTTCGATATCGACGAACCCTGCCATGGCGTCCACGAAGGTGGCCTCCGTCGCCGCGCCCACCGCGTTGCCGAACTCGATGAACGCGGCGACCTCGGGATTGTCATCGGGGTCATCGTTGGTCCGGAGCGCCTCGAGCAGGACGTCCCCCGACATCGCCGGCCTCGGCCAGACCTCCTTGTAGAGATCCCCGTC
>JAFGBI010000271.1 GCA_016933275.1 Polyangiaceae bacterium
CCCTCTCGAGTCGATTCGCGCTCCGCGGACCTGGCATCAGCTCGCCGCCGGCAGCTGGTCGCGGGGCCGCGCGAAATCCAGGTTGAATCGGCCGATCGGCGCGGAACCATGGTTGGACATGAGTTGACTCGTTTCCGCTAGTGGCCTGCTTGACGCGGGTGGCCACCGGGGTGACGTGCCGCTGGGGACTCCCAGCCTCGCAAGCACATTTCGCGCCAGGAGACGACATCGGCGCGTTTCAGCACTCGCTCGCGTGAATGCGTATTTCTTTCGATGGCTGAGTCCGTCAATCGAAATGACGCGGCAGTCCGGCCGGGTTGCGGGCGCGAGGAGCCGTCGGGTGAGGGTCCCATCGCCGCGCCGGTGTGCAGCGGCGGCGTCGGGACCGCTCCTTCTGTTTGACCGAAGGGGAACGTCATTCTGATGGACCCTCGGTGGGGCGCGGTCGCGCCGCGCGCGCGAATTCTCGGAGTCGAGCCCTCCTGGGTTCTGGCACGGAACGTGCTCGGTACGGCGTCTGGCTTCCTTCGGTGCACCGCTCCGGCTCCGGAGAGCCCTCGCTGTCGGGGCAACGGCTGCCTGGCAGCCGACCCTGGGAAGGGAATGTCCAACTATGCCTGGTCAAGTACTCGGTGCCGCAGGGGCAAAGGTTATGACTGATCGGGACGCGCGGCCCATTCGCCGGATGGCGATGTTGGGGAACCACGTGCCGCGCCTATGCGGGATTGCCACCTTCACGCGGGACTTGCGGGAGGCCCTGGTCAGGGAATGCCCGGAGCTCGACTGTTTCGTGGTCGCCATGAACGATGGGGAGAACCGCTACGACTACCCGCCCGAGGTCCGCTGGCAGCTCGAGGACGGAAACCTCGGGGACTACCGACGCGCGGCCGAATTCCTGAACGACAGCGCCATCGATGTGCTCAGCGTGCAGCACGAGTTCGGGATCTACGGGGGCCCAGCCGGGCGGTACCTCACCACGTTGCTAGAGGCCGTTCGGGCGCCGATACTGACGACGCTTCACACGATCCTCACTTCGCCCGACGACACCCAGCGTGCGGCCATGGATGATCTGGTGCGCCTCTCGGCCCGCATCGTGACGATGAGCGAGCACGGCGCCAGCCTGCTGCGCGGGCTATACGGCGCGTCCGCCTCGCTCATCGACGTCGTGCCGCACGGGATCCCGGACGTACCGATTGATTCGACGGCCAAGGGTCAGATCGGGTTGACGGGTCGTCGGATCATCCTGACTTTCGGCCTCCTCTCTCCGGACAAGGGCATCGAGGACATGATCGGCGCACTGCCCGCAATCGCCACCCGCTTCCCCAACGTGATCTATCTCATCGTGGGGGCGACACACCCCCACATCCTCGCGCGTGATGGAAACCGCTACCGTGATGGACTCGCGCTCCATGCCGAACGCCTGGGAGTGAGCGAGTACGTGCGTTTCGTCGACCGCTTCGTCAGCCAGGAGGAGCTCGTGGGGACCCTCTCGGCTGCGGACATTTACGTCACCCCGTACCTGAACCCGGAACAGATCACCAGCGGGACGCTGGCCTACGCGGTGGGGGCCGGCAAGGCCGTCATCTCGACGCCGTACCGCTACGCACGGGAGCTCCTGGCCGAAGGACTCGGCGTCCTCGTACCCTGGCGAAGCGCCTCGGGGATCGCGAACGCGGTCATCGAGCTGTTCGGCGACCGAGGGCGCTATGACGCGATGTGTGCGCGCGCGGCTGACCGCGGGCGGAGCATGCGGTGGCCTAGGGTCGCGCGCGGCTATTGGCGGTCGCTGGAATGGGCGACCACACCTCGGCCGGTGCACGTACGAGCGGCTCCGCGACCGGCGGCCGACCGCGACCTCCCTGAGCTCAACCTGAGCCATTTGCGCGTGCTCACCGATCGAGTAGGCCTACTCCAGCACGCCATCCTGACGGTTCCGCGCTACGACGAGGGGTACACGCTGGACGACAACGCCCGCGCGCTGCTGCTGACGACGACGCTCCTCAGGCGGCACTCGGTCGACGACGAGCCGCGTCTGCGGCTCGAGTCTACCTATCTCGCCTTCGTCCAACGTTCCTTCGACGGCCGGAGCGGGCGATTTCGCAACTTCATGTCCTACGGTCGCGAGTGGCTCGAGACCATTGGTTCCGAGGACAGCCATGGTCGTGCGCTCTGGGCCTTGGGTAGCCTCATCGAGGCGACGGATTCGCCAGAACGCCGGGTCGCCGCCGACTACCTCTTCCGCGCAGCGCTCCGCGCCGTCCCGCGATTCACGAGCCCGCGCGCCGGGGCCTTCGCCGTGCTGGGGATCGCTGCCGCGCTCACCCGTTACCCGGGAGATGCCGGGCTCGTGTCGGCGCTGCCGGCGACGTCCGAGCACCTACTGGAGGCGTTCGCGCGCTCCACGGATCCGGCGTGGCCCTGGTGCGAGGAGCAGGTGACCTACGCCAACGCGACCCTTCCGCACGCCCTGATCGTGGCCGGAGCACGCCTGCGCGACGACCGGATGACGACGACCGGGCTTCGGGCATTGTCCTGGCTGATGGAGATCCAGCGCTCTCCCTCCGGGGATTTCTCGCCCGTCGGCTCGAACGGGTTTTTCCGCCGCGACGGGGTAATGGCCACGTACGACCAACAGCCAATCGAGGCCGGAGCGACCGTGGCGGCGTGCCTCCAGGCACACGAAGTGACGGGGGAGGACGCCTGGATGGCCCGGGCGCGCCGGGCATTCGGCTGGTTCTTGGGACAGAACGTCCTGGGCCAGGCTCTCTTCGACGCGTCCACCGGCGGCTGTCGCGACGGCCTGCACGAGGACCGACTCAACCAGAACGAGGGCGCCGAATCGACGCTCGCGTTCCTCCAGGCCTTGAGCGACCTCCGCAATGCGGAGCAGGCGGAGCGAGTTGACCGCCACCCGGAGAGGCACGCCCGCGCAGAGTCAGCGGCATGCTCCGTTGGTGACCAGGCGAGCGCAGAGTAGGCGCCAACCCTAGCGCGGCGGAGCCGGAACGGGCGGTTTCGATCCCTTGCTCTGCGTGGCGAGACGACCGTTCGGTCAGAACGGCCCACCTCACCGTCTACGGCTGCACTCCCGACTTGAGAGGGTCCGGCACGGACGTCGTAGGCCCATTCAGATCCTTGGAGGCGTCGGTGTATGCGATCCACGCCGCCTCGACGCCAGGCCTCAGCGCCCCCGAGGAGGTCCGGGAGTGAAGCCTCTCCAAATTGACTCGACTGCCATCTCACTATGAATGAGTCGACCCAGCGAACCAGCGCGTCGTGGCGCCAGAACCCTGGGATCTCAGGGTTCGCACGGTGGGCCCGGTTGTTGCTACGGGCGTGTCGGGGGTCAGGCCCCGGACGACAATTGAGAAGAATCGCTGGGCGGCGACGACCGCCGGCGGACCCACCTGGCGGAGACATGAAATGACCCAGACACTCCTGTCGACCACCGTCACCCTCGCGGGCTTGACCGTCCTGCTCTCCGCCTCGGCTGCCCGCGGCGAAGAGCTCACGACGGACGGGCCTGAGCGAGTACCGGCGCGGGCTGGTACCTTCACCGTGAAGGTGGAGCCCGGTTTGGCGTTTCCACTGACTCGCCCGCAGTCTCGGCTCTTCGACATGGGCGGGAGTCAGACGGTCAAGGCACTGTGGACCCTGAAGCCCTATCTCGATCTCGGGCCGAGCGTGACCGTTCTGGCTCTGCCGGCGGAAGCGGCGTCGCGCGAAGCCGGCGCCGCGTGGACCTTCGGAGGCGGCGTGCGATTCAAACGGCCGCACCATGCCCCCGACCGTGACGCGTTCTACGCCATTTCGCCGTGGGCGGACGCGGACCTCCTCTACGTGCGCACGGGGGAGCTGGACCGCCCCGGTTTCGCTGCCGCAGTGGGTCTATCCGTCCCGGTGGGAGCGGCGCGCGCCGTCTGGATTGGACCGTTCCTGCGCTACTTCCAGATCCTGCAAGGGACACGCAGCGGCTACGACGACCGCGACGCCAAGCTGCTGAGTCTGGGGCTCAGCCTCGAGGTGGGGTCGGCCGTCGAGCGCGAGCGCCATACCGTGGTCACCGACCCCGTGGAGACCAGACGGGTGCACCCCGACCCCATCCTGTGCCCCGATCGCGACCAGGACGGGATCTCCGACCACATCGACCGCTGTCCCGACGTAGCGGGTCCGATCGAGAATTGGGGTTGCCGATCATACGAGAAGGTCGTCGTCAGGCCGGACAAGCTCGAACTGAAGGAACGTCTCTACTTCGCGTGGGACCAAACGACACTCCTCGAGGACTCGTTTCCGGTGCTGGATGACGTGGTCCGGGCGCTGAACGACAACAGGGGATTCCGCGTGAAGGTCGAGGGGCATGCCTCGTCGGAGGGGACCGACAGCCACAATCAGACGCTCTCGGAGCAGCGGGCGGAGGCCGTGCTCGACTACCTGGTCGCCCACGGCGTCGCGAAGGACCGCCTGGTCTCCAAGGGGTTCTCTTCGTCGGTTCCGGCCGACACCAACGAAACGGCCGCCGGCCGCGAAAACAATCGACGTGTCGAGTTCGTCGTCAACTTCATCATCATCGATGAGGGGAGCAAGTAGCATGAACGCGCTCAAGAACATCGCTCTTCTTTCCGCCCTATCCCTTTCGTCTGCCTGCGGGCAGCAGTTGGTGGAGTTCGCCGAGCCGGGCGCCTCCGGCGGAGACTCGGGCGGCAATGGGGTTGGCGGGAACGGAGGGCGAAGCGGCGCCGCGGGCGCGGAGAGCCTCTCAGGAGGCGGCGGTACCGTCACCGGCGGCAACGGTGGCGATGCCGGCAACAGCGGCCCGACTGGCAACGGCGGCGTGGCTGGCACCAGCGGTGGAACCGGCGACAGCGGTGGGACCGGCGACAGCGGTGGGACCGGCGACAGCGGTGGGACCGGCGACAGCGGTGGAACCGGCGACAGCGGTGGGACCGGCGACAGCGGCGGGACCGGCAACAGCGGCGGGACCGGCAACAGCGGCCCGGCTGGCAACGGCGGCGCGGCCGGCAGCGTCGGCGCGGCCGGCAACGACGGCGCGACTGGCACCACCAGCGAGGCCGGCAACGGCGGCGCAGCCGGCGATGGCGGCGACGCGCCACGCGTCACGGACACGAGTCCTGAAAATGACGACCTGAACGTGGCCATAAACAAGACGGTCAACGCTTGGTTCAGCGAGGCGATGAATCCCGCGACCGTGACGGGCAACTTCACCCTGAGCGGACCTGGGTCGACGCCCGTCCCGGGAATGGCCGCCTACGCCACGCTCGGCAACGTCGGGTCGTTCGATCCGGATGACAATCTCGCGCCCAACACCACCTTCACCGCGACGATCTCGGCCGGAGCCACCGACATCGGCGGCGAGCCGATGGAGGCCGAGTACGTCTGGACCTTCACGACCGGCACCGAAGCGGCTCAAACCCTCGCTCAGCTGCCGGTCGTTCTTGGCGCCGCCGAGCCTTTCGCGATCCTGGCCACGGCCGCCATCACGAATATCCCCACGTCCACGATTGTTGGCGATGTCGGGTTGTCTCCGGATGCAGGCTCCAACATCAGTGGGTTCAGCCTCCCGGCGACGTGTCCCGAGATATCGGGAACGATGTACGTAGTCGACGCGACAGGCCCCGCCTGCGCGGTGATCGACCCCGTGCTGCTCAGCGACGCCCGACTCGACGCCGAGGCCGCGTTCCTCGATGCCACGGCCGCCGTGCGCGGAACCCCCCAGGCCATCTCCGGCGATCTCAACGGCCTGACGCTGTATCCGGGGTTGTACGAGAGTGGCTCTTCACTTCAGCTCTCGCCGGGCGGCTTCCTCTACCTGGATGCACAAGGCGACCAAGACGCGGTCTTCATCATCCGGAGTGCCACCTCCATCACGACCGAAGGCACGAGCGAGGTTGTCCTGACGAAGGGCGCCAGGGCTCGCAATGTGTACTGGACGGCGGGAAGCGCGATGACGCTCGGCACGCACTCCATCATGAAGGGCACGCTCATCGCGGGTAGCAGCGTCTCACTCCTCACGGGCGCCGAGCTCGAGGGGCGAGCGCTAAATCAAGGTCCGGCGGCCGCGGCCATCACGCTGGACGCCAGCACCATCGTTCTACCTACCCTCTGAGCCTAGATTTCGCGCCTCCTAGTCCGCCATGCCGTACTCCTCGCAGCTTTCGGCCTCCTCCGCGCCCGTCGTGCTCGAGTTGGCGCTGCTAGCCCTGCGCGCGCCGAACGCGGATAAGGCTCGAAATCTGCTTCGGATTCCAACATGTCGTCCGTTGTCGGCGCGAAATCCAGACTGAGTCGCCGACCGCGCCTCGGGCAGACCCGGCGACGGGCGGGGCAGAACGGATAGACCATGGCGAGCGAACTGACGAAGGAAACCCTGGAGAAGGTGGAGCAGCGCATCGCGACCGCGGACGAAGAGACGCGGGCTCGCTGGATGACCCTGGCTCTCCTGGTGGAGGCCACCTCACGCGCGATCGAGGATGACGCAGCGCTCGGGGCCACCGTCCGAGCCATGGTGAACGGGAGACGTTGACACGCCCCGCCGCACGCCGGCACATTCGTCCTCGGGTGCCGGCGAGGAGTCCGTAGGTGGGCTCAGAGCGGCGGCGGTGGAGTGCTCCCGCCCCTCGGCGGCGGAGTGCTCCCGCCCTTACCGTAGAGCTTGAGCTTGCGATAGAGCGTCGCCGATCCGATCCCGAGCTGCTCCGCCGTGTGCGTCTGGTTCCCGCCGTTCAATGCCAGCACGGAGAGGATGTGCTCCTGCTCGATCTCCGCGAGCCGCCGGACCTGCCCCGCGGTCGCGATGGGTTGGGGACACGCCCGCCGGACTTCCTCCGGCAGGTCGTCGAACTCGATGCGGTTGCCCCTGGCGAGCGCGACGGCGCGCTCCATCACGTTCTCGAGCTCACGCACGTTGCCTGGCCACTCGTAGCGAAGGAGCTGACCCGCTGCGCCGGGCGCGAGGCCGACGATCTCGCGTTTGAGGCGCAGCGCCGCGTCGGCGAGCAGTACCCGCGCGAGGGGAAGCACATCCTCACGGCGCTGGCGAAGTGGCGGCACGTAGAGCTCGACGACCTTGATCCGGTAGTAGAGATCCTGCCGAAAGTCGCCGTCGACGACCGCGCGGGCTAGGTCGCGGTTGGTCGCGGTGATGACGCGCGCGTTGACCGGACGGCTCCGGTTCTCGCCAACGCGGCGGATCTCCCGCTCCTGAAGGACCCGCAGCAACTTCACTTGCATCGCCGGTGATACCTCGCCGATCTCGTCAAGGAGGATCGTCCCGTTGTTCGAAGCCTCGAACAGGCCCGGACGATCGTGGGACGCCCCGGTGAAGGCCCCGCGAGCGTGGCCGAAGAGCTCGCTTTCGAGCAGCGTCTCCGTGATGGCGCCGCAGTTGACCGCGATGAACGGGCCCGTCGCGCGTGCCGACTCCTCGTGGACGAGGCGGGCAATCCGCTCCTTTCCCGAACCGCTCTCCCCGGTGATGAGCACGGTGGAGTCTACCTTCGCCACGCGGCGGGCGAGATCGATGAGCTGCACCATCACCGAGCTCTTGGCCACGGTACCCAGCGGCTCCTCCGCTTCCGCTATCACATGGCTCAGCACGCGGCGATGCTGGCGGAGCTTGCGTTCGGCCGCCTTCAGGGTTTCCGTGACCCGCCGCATCGAGACGTCGAGGCATTCGGTAAGGTGCGTCTGCTCGAAGTACCGCAGCTCCTCCGATCGTTCGTCGCCCCACTCTTCCCTCGTCCGTCCGAAGAGCCGGCAGGTGGCGTCGCCCTTGCCGACGCAGCGATCCTCGAGGACGTAGATCTCCTCCCCCGAGCTGCGGCTGAGGTATCCGCTGATGAGTCCGCACACCGTCCAGCAAGCGGGAACGTCGCCTCGCCCGAAATGCAGCAGGTGCTGCTCCGCCTCGTAGGAGGCGGAGAGGATCACGCCCTCACGCGCCAGGAACCCCGAGCTCTCCGGTCCGACGCGGAATAGTCCTTCGAGAGCGCAGATACGCGGACCGGCAACGCCCCACTCCTCGTCGGTTTCCCACTTGAACTCGGCCTTCATGGCCTCGGCCATGCGCCAGCCGTGAGCAAATCCGAACTGGGTGAGCACGGCGCGCGCCGCCGTGACCCCGAAGTTTTCGGCGAGGTACTTGCGCAGAAGTCCCATCGCCACAGCATCGAGCAGCAACACGCGCTGTCCCGCGAAGCGGATTACCCCTCCTTCCGCATCGAGCTCGAGGAGCTCATCGTGGTCGAGGTCACCCGTGCGCATGGTCCACTCCAGCCGTCGAACGTGGAGATCCTACGTCGATGTGATGGCGCCGGCCGGGTCCGCCGGTGTCTTCCTGCTTATGGGGGGCTGAGAACCGAGGGTTTGCCACGAGAGACTTTCTGGTGACCTGCACGTGCAGGTCAGCTCACTTCGCACGGGCGCATACGCGACCAGACGAGCGACGGTCGGTGAAACTACGGATGGGGCGTAGGCGGCGACGAAGACTGGCTGCGACGGCCATCGCCCCCACCGGCGGGCGCCGAGCGGTTGCTCCAGAGCCCCTCCCGGCAGGGTCCTTGCCTCGCGGACGCGCGAGCGACTAGCGCTCTCTACGACCGGATGAGTTCTTGCCGAGGGTTCCTACTTTTGCACTTTCCGTGCCAAGGGGGCGTCTGCGGCTCTTCTGGCCCCGGCTCATCGGCGGGCCCGCCCGAGCCATCAAAATGAACTGGCACGTCGCTCAGTACGACGGACCCCGACCGGGCCCCGGGACGCGAGCGCCGGAGCGAGTATCTAGTAGACCGTTTCACTTCGCTTGACGGGTCGCTCGCCAGTCGGTTGATGCCTTCCGGTGGCTGGCCTCCTCAACCTGGTCGTGTCTTCGACCGTCCTTTCTTGGGAGTCTTCTGGAGGGTCTGGCCCAGACCCTACCCCCAACTCGGATGCTCCGCGCGGGGCTCCCCACCCAACAACGGACCCCGATTTCGGGGTCCGCTCCGCGCGGGGCCCGAACCCCGCTTGCTCTCTGACCGGAAACCTCTTGCGGCGACCCGTCATTCCAATCGAAGAATCGAAACGGGATACTAGCTTCGGTTGGAGCATTGCAGGAGGCTCAGTCTGCCCGTGGGAGCCTCATTGCCGAGGTCGAGGAGCAGGATCTCGGATCCCTCCTGCGCCGTGAGCGAGACGGCGCGCTCGCCGGCAATGCCCGCGCCGTCTCCCGAGCAAAGAACCAATTCGTCAAGGCTCACCGCTCCGTCCACGATGTGGAGCCAAACCCGTCGATCCGCCGCGAGCTCGTGCACGATGTGGCTCCCGCGGCGGAGGAGCGCCGAGCACAGGATCGCGTCCTGGCGGATGCGGAGCGAACCGCTCCGCCCATCGGGCGAGGCGATGACGCAAGGCCAGCGTCGACGCTCCGCCGCGCAGAAGCGCCGGTGCTCACAGCTGGACTCTCGCCCCGACTCACGCGCGTTGAAGCGCATTTGGAACAGGCGCGCCCGGTCGGTCGAAGAAGCGTTGGTTTCGCGGTAGCGGACGCCGCGTCCGGTGGTCAGGTGCCGAAATTCTCCCGCGGAGACGACGCTCGAGCGCCCGGTCGAGTCGGCGAAGGCCACGTCGCCATCGCAGACGTAGGTGAGGATCTCCGCGTCGCCAGTCGAGTGGACCCGCGTGGCGCCCGGTCGCAGAAGGGCCTCGCTGAGCGACTGCAAGGTCCCGAAACCGTCCGCCGGCGGGTCCTCGGCGTGCGCCGGGGAGAACGTGAGCCACACATCGTTTCCGCCGCGCGGGTCGTGGTGCCGCTCGTTGGTCCGTCGTGGCGAGATCACAAGGTTCTCCTTCGGGTCACCGGAGGCCGGAGCTCACGAGGGCCGGGGCGTCGCATTCGGACCAGAGGTTCCTTGGAGTCTTCGGCGCTCGGTAAGCTCAGCGGTGGGACCGACGTCCGGGGTCAGGTCGCTCGACGTCGACGGTGAAGACCCATTCGTGGGTGGGCTGCGGACCTCTCCACTCGGCTCGGGCGTCACCATCACCAGGGACTTCCGGTGCGACGTCGTTGTGTCGAGGGTCCCTTCGCGGTCGCCGCTCAAGCCCAGCGCGCCGACGTTCTGCTTGGTGCCGTCCTGCGACTGGGTCCAGACGACGTAGACCGTCGAATCGGGCGCAAAGCTCGCCGCGGGGGCAAGCCCCCTTACCCGAACGGCAAGGCGCGTGTTGCCGTTCTCCTCCGCCCTCGCGTCCACCGTCGCGCACCCCTCCGTGACGCGGGAGCCGGTGCGCATGAATCTGGGCTGCGGCGGTATGAGCAACTTACCCGCGGCCACATTGAGTGACCTCGCGCCTGCCTGGACGATCCGCGAGAGGAGAATTGGTTCTGCCGTTTCGTTGTCCATGACGATCTACCAAGCATCGTTCGTGCCATGCTCGCTGCTGGGGAACTCCGGAAACCGGCAACGCTGGCCTGCCCACACGAGACGAGGGCAGCGAGTCGGCTGCCTCTAGCCCAGCCGAGGATGTCAAGCAGTTTCTGGCTGGAGGCGTCGCTCCTCGCGCCAGCACGGCGCCCGCGGGTCTGGTCCGCTCCCCGAGTGGCACAGCGGTCGCCCGCGCAACCGCCGTCTCTCCTTCGTATTGGGGGACCTCTCGCGTCATTCTGATGGCATGAACCACCGCCAGCGAGCCGCTCAGGGAGGCAGAAGACCCTGTGCCTTCATGGCACGAAAGATGCTTAGGACTCCCTGACCTCCGCCCGATCAGCGTGCGCCGGGGCCCTCCGCACGTGGGGGGCGGAACCCTGGTGGATGCCCAACGGCAACGGAGGTCGCATCTCTTCAGCTCCTGGTTTCGCTCCTCGGAAGCGCTCGCATGACCGTCCCGAAGTGCGAGGGGCGCCCGAGACGCCCCGTCTTCGGCTCGGTGCCTGGACCCCACTCGGGTTTGGGTCGAGGTGAACAAGTGACAAACGACGCCACACCGGAGAATGCGAGAGTGGTTGTCCTGATCGCCCATCCCGATGACGAGACGCTTTGGGCGGGAGGAACCTTGCTCATGCACCCAGGCTGGACGACCTTCGTCGGGTGTCTTTGCCGCGCCAGCGATGGCGATCGGGCACCCAGATTCGTCCAGGCGCTCGCCTGTCTCGGGGCACAGGGGGGGATGGCGGATCTGGACGACGGGCCCGCTCCTCAGGCTCCGCTCGACACGAGGGAGCTCCACACCACGCTACTGTCGTTGCTCCCGGGTGGCCAGATCGACATCCTCGTGACGCACGAGCTCTTCGGCGAATATGCGAGGCACCTGAGACACGAGGAGGTGTCCCGCAGCGTGCTCGAGATGTGGGCCTCCGGCGGGATCGTATCCCGAGAGCTCTGGCTCTTCGCCTACGCGGACGCAGAGGGTACTCAGCTGCCAGAGGCGGAGCCGGGGGCTGATGTCCTGGTGGAGCTCTCCGAGGATGTCTGGAGACGCAAGCGAAGCAGGCTGGCGAACACCTACGGTCTCAGTGCGCGAAGCTGGGAGGCCAGAGCCGCGTCGCGCCGCGAGGCATTCTGGCGTTTGACGTCCCCCAGTGACGCTCGAAGCCTGATGGCGACAAGAGTGTTATCTCAATGAAAGTGCTGGTGATCTACGACTACCCTCCGCCGCCTGGCGGGCTCGCGACCCAGGGAGATCTCCTCTACAAGGACCTCCTCGCCATCGGCGTGAATGCGCGCGCGACGCACGTGGAGTCGGCGGTCGAGAAGGAGTGGTACTTCAAGTGGCTCAAACCCGACGTGGTGGTCGGCGTTGGCTACTGGGGAATGACGCCTCATCTCGTGCTGCACGCTCAGCACTTCGGCGTCCTGCCGGTCCCGTGGCTCATCGCCGACGGGTACATCGCGAACTATCGGGATGTTCTGAGCGCCCTGCCCCTCCTACTGGTGACGTCCAATTGAGTCAAAGAGGTCTACGTCCGTGACGGAGTGTGCGGTGACAACATCGCAGTGCTCCCCGTGGGGTGCGAAACGGACACCTTCTTCCCTCACGATGCCGACGAGCCTGAGGTGCGCGCTGTCCGCGAGGTTCTGGGCGTGACCAAGGACCTACTCACCGGTCAGCGTCTACGCCTTGAACGAGCCGTACGTCGACTGGTCTATCGTACCGGAGGTTCAGGCGAATCGGCAGCTCATGCAGTGGCTGCGGACGGCGGCGGACCCACGCTTCGTCCACTACGAGGACGAGGCGCGTCGGGCGTCGGAGCTGCGCCGGTCGTCCTATCGGGAATTCACCAGAAACGCGAGTGGGTTTCGCCGTTCGCGCTTTGTCGAGTTCGTCGACAACCAGCGGCATAACCGGAATTGGCTCGCCGAGTATGCGTGGTTCATGGCCGAACGGGAACCGGCCGCGGCGAGCCTTGCGTCGAGGAAGGACACCACGGAGAGCCTGGGATACTCAAATGGCGCTCCCTTCCGATCCCGACTACCGAGCTAGGGCGCGGTGGGACCGTGGGTTTTCGCTGGCCTGCGTCGTATTCGAGGAAACAGGACGCGAATTGCGGGCCCCCGAGGTTTCCGAGGTTTCCGAGAGCACCGGAACGGAGCCGCCGCGACGACTTCCCTGAGACCGGGGGCAGCGGAGGTTCGTCGATCCAGCGCCCAGGCACGGGGGGCCTGAAGGGCCGGGGGGCCAGCGAGGGGCCAGCCCTGTCAAGATAAGGGATCGGGGGCGTCGACGTGATGGGTTTCACGCCGTGGCAGCCTCCGGCACCCCAGCCTCGCCCACGTCGGGCCTGGCATGAAACGTGAATGGAGGAGGGCAGCGCTCCGGTGCCGCGCCAAGGACGAACCCCGAGGCACGGTCGTGGTGGAAGTCCCCGGAGCGGGCATGCCAACGAGGGGAAGCCCATGACCACTCTATCAGTCAAGAAGAACGATTCAACTCGAGTTGGCGTCACGCACGTTGACACACCGCTCCATTCGATTCGCCCGGAGCCGTTTCGCAGGTTGGCACCATTCTCCGTTGGGGGAGCGGGCAGAGCGCGCTTCGCTCCGGACTTCAACGTCAAGGAAACCAAAGACGAGTTCCGGTACAGCACAGGCTTGCCCGGAATGGAGCAGCGGGATCTCTCCGCGAAGGCCACAGGCCACCAATCCATCAGCGACGAGCGCGATGAGGAGGACCAGGGAGAGGCGGACCTCCAATTCGTGCGCGACCACTTCCACGGGGCGTTCACGCAGGCGTCCGCCCCACCGGACGAAGCTGCCGACACTCGCTTCATTCGCGCCGCGATCCGGCAAGGAGTGCTGACGCTCTTCCTACCGAAACTGCCCGCCGTGGGGTCCCTGCGCGCCGAGGCGAAGACGGCCAGAAAGCCCCAGTCCAAGTGATGGCGACCGGCACCGCGGGAGCGGCAACCACTCGCGCGGAGTGGTGTTCGTCCGCCGGCGGTCGAGGAGCACGCGCCTCACGCGGAGATTCCAGGCAAATCGGATGATCGCCGGGCGGGATCGCCCTTGTTCCGCCAGGAACCGGTCATCTTCACTGCATGACCGATCGAAATGGAGTGCTTCTCGATACTCTTGGCGGTTTGCCCCTCTCTCGCGCTGGCGCCGCTCGAGCCGGTACGCTTCACCTCGGACCATGACAATGCGTGCCTGCCAGCGTGCTGGCGGTTGGGCCTGACGCTCAGCCACCTTTCGCTCACGCTGGAGCCAGCTCCGTTCGCGAACGACGCGGGTGAAATCCTCGCTGATTCAGCGGTGTTGCCGGACCTTGCGCTGAGCGGAGAGCCCAACATCGCGGTCTTCCCGCTGGGTAGACGCGTCTCGCACGGCGCAACCGGGTTCGATCCCGGATCTGCCTTGCCGCCGGTCGCCACCGTGAAAGCAATGGGCGCTCGGCGCGGCGTCCCGCTCGAACGAGGGCCGGGATGGCGGATAGTCGCGACCTGCAATACGGGCCAGTGCACTTTGGTTCTGCTCGATCGCGCGGGCAAGAAGCCGATTGCGCTGATCCATGGGGGCCGGAACGGCGTGGGCGAGATGGGCGGGCGGTTCGACGCCGGGCGGTGGGTCTGCGCCACGGGACGCGTCTCGTTCGACCGCGGCAACCGCCTGCTCGTCCACATGCAGGACGTAGACGTCGGCGAGATCCGGGCGCTCGGCGGACGGCTTGCTATCGGCGGGATCGCGCGCAGCACGTTCCGGTACTTCGACACGCGCGACGTCAGCGGGCTCTCGCTCTCATCGGAGTCAGGACCGGTCCTCGGCGTTCACCCACGTGGCTCGAGCCACGCACTCTCGACCAGCGTGACGGCCGGTCCCGACGTATTTCTCACGGGCCGCGTCTCCGGGACCATGACCCTGGGCCTGCGGTTCGCACATTGAATGCAGCCGCGAAGCTGCGCGCTTCATGCCGGAACCGCAGCCTCCGCGCGAGGCGCTCACGCCGATCCATCGAAATGAAGGATGGGCTAGGTCACCTTGATTGGGGGGATGCGGCGCGACGGAGCGCGCGAGTCCCGGCAGGCCCCCAGCGGCGACGATGGCACGGACGATGCTTTCAAGGTCTGGGGCCCGCGAACGAGTGGTCGGAGGGCGCACGGTCGAGATCCTCGCCCTCGGCGCTCAGCGACGCAACGCGGCAGCAAAGGAACCCATGTCACTGATCACCATCGTCATTTCTCTGGTCGTAGTCGGAGTGCTGCTCTGGCTCGTAAACAGCTTCATTCCGATGGACGACAAGATCAAGAAGATCTTGAACGTCGTCGTCGTGGTCTGCGCTGTGTTCTGGCTGCTCAACGTCTTTGGCATCTTCAGCGGCTTCGACATGCCGTCTGCGCGGGTCGGTGGTCGCTAGCGACTACGGGCGGCCGTGAACCTCGACCGCTGAGCCTGGATTTCGCGCCTCCTAGTTCGCCATGCCGTACTCCTCGCAGCTTTCGGCCTTCTCCGCGCCCGTCGTGCTCGAATTGGCGCTGCTAGCTCTGCGCGCGCCGAACACGGCCAAGACTCGAAATCTGCTTCGGATTCCAGCATGTCGTCCGTCGTCGGCGGGAAATCCAAGCTGAGTGCCCCCGGAACTCGCCATGACCGCATCGAGACCGGCTGAAGCTCGTCCGGCCTTTCAGATCGAGTTCATCGATCCGGTCGAGGGGCTCGCCGAGGTCCGCGTCGAGGGAGCGCTCACGTTCGCCGACGGCGGTGCCCTGTGGGACCGGTTGCGGTCGAAGCTCCCGATGGCGGCGAAGGCGGGGGTCCGATTCGACCTGTCCGGGCTCGAGTCGATCGACGGCGGGGCGATGGCGCTCCTGGTCCAGGCCAAGTGGGATCTGGAGACGTCCGGGACGTACTGTGAGTTCACGGGTTCGACCGGCGCCGTCGCCAAGCTTCTCGCGCTCTACGATGGCGACGCCAGAGCCGCGCCGCGAACACCACGACTTCACGTCGGTGTCCTCGGGCACGTGGGAGACAGTACATTGGCTGCTGTGCGGGGAACGCAGGTCTTCCTCGCGTTCGTGGGCAGCATGGTGCTCGCCAGCGGCGGCGTCCTCCGGCGGCCCCGAACCGGGAACTGGCGCGGCCTCGTCCCGCTCGTGACGCGTACCGGTGCCGACGCAGTGCCGATCGTCGGGCTGATCCTGTTCCTGATCGGCTTCGTAATGGGCTTTCAGTCCGCGGTGCAGCTCAAGGAGTTCGGCGCGAGCATCTACGTCGCCGATCTGGTCGCCCTGTCCATGACACGCGAGCTGGGGCCGCTGATGACGGCCATCATCGTGTGCGGTCGTTCGGGCGCTGCGTTCGCGGCCGAGCTCGGCGCGATGAGGGTGTCGGAAGAGATCGACGCCTTGCGCACCATGGGAATCGGCCCCTTGCGGTTCCTCGTCTTCCCGAGGGTCCTCGCGCTGTTCCTCGTGTTGCCGGTGCTCACCTTGCTGGGAGACTTCGTCGGTATCCTGGGAGGGCTGCTGGTGGGCGTCGTGAGCCTCCAGCTCACGATCACGGGCTACCTCAACGAAACCCTGCGGGCCCTCGACCTGTGGGATATCTCCCAGGGCCTGCTCAAGGCCAGCGTCTTCGGCCTCGCCATCGGGCTGATCTCGTGCTCGCAGGGGCTCGCGGCGACAGGGGGCGCCGAGGGCGTGGGGCGACGCACCACCTCCTCCGTGGTGATATCGCTGTTCGCGCTCATCGTGATCGACGCCGCCTTCACCCTCGGCTTCTACGAGCTCGGCCTATGAACGCGCCCCTCATCACGGTGAAGGACCTGACGATGGGATGGGGAGACCTCATCCTCCTCGAGGACGTATCGTTCGAGATCCAGCGCGGCGAGATCTTCGCGATCCTCGGGGCGAGCGGGTGCGGAAAATCCACGCTGCTACGCTACCTCACCGGGCTCGACGAACCGATGGCCGGCAGCATCCGAATCGAGGGCGTGGGGGCGCCGACTCTGGAGGTTGGGCGGCCGGCGTTCGGGGTCATGTTCCAGTCGGGAGCGCTGTTCGGCTCGATGACGGTCGGCGAGAACCTCGCGCTCCCGCTCAACGAGTGGGCTCGCCTGCCGCCCGCGGCCGTGTCCGCCATCGTCCGCGCCAAGCTCCGGCTCGTCGGTCTACAAGACAGCGAGCACCAGCAACCATCCGAGCTCTCCGGCGGCATGAAGAAGCGCGCGGCGATCGCCCGCGCCATGACCCTCGAGCCCGACCTGATCTTCCTCGACGAACCCTCCTCCGGCCTCGACCCCGTGAGCGCGGTGGAGCTGGATGAGCTCATCCTCACCCTGAACGCGGACCTCGGGTTGACAGTGGTGCTCGTGACCCACGAGCTCCCGAGCATCTTCAAGATCGCCACCCGCTGTGTGCTGCTGGACCGCCCGACCCGGAGCATCCTGGCCTGGGGGGACCCGCGACTGCTGCGCGACGAGAGTGACCTCTCCGAGGTCCACCATTTCTTCAACCGAACCAGCCCCGAACACACCGGCCCCGGCCGCGAAAGAAAGGACGTGTGATGGCCGCCACCACCAATCATTGGAAGCTCGGGCTCTTCGTCGTTGCCGGTTTGGCGATGGCGCTCTTCGCCTTGGTCACGATCGGCGCCCGCAGCTTGCGGCCGGAGGTCGCGAAATACGAATCCTACTTCGACGAGTCGGTGGAGGGCCTCGAGGTTGGCTCACCCATCAAGTTTCGCGGGGTGACCATCGGAACCGTGGGGAAGATCCAGGTGGCGCCGAACCGCCGCCACGTTGAGGTGGAGTGCGAACTCGGGGTCAAGGAGCTGGCACGGCTCGGCCTCGACCTCCCGCAGAAGCCGGCCCTGTTCGGCGTCCACCTGAAGCGGAGGCTCGCGATGGCCCCCGATCTGCGCGTGCAGCTCGCGTCCTCGGGTCTGACCGGGGCGAAGTTCCTGCAGCTCGATTTCTTCGACGTCGGACGCTACCCGCCACCGGAATTGCCGTTCGAGGTCCCCAACAACTATATCCCCACTGCCCCGTCGATGATGAAGAGCCTGGAGGACTCCATCCTCCTCATCGCGGAACGGTTGCCAGAGCTCACCGACCAGCTTTCGTCCATCGCAGGAGCGGTGAATGTCATCGTCCGGGACGTGGACGACCACCAGATCCCCACGCGGATAGTCTCCACCCTCGACATGTTGGACGGCCTCCTCGCGACGTCGCAGAAGGTAATAGGGGAGGTAGACGCCAGGGGGCTCTCGCGCAATGCAAATACGACGCTCGCCAGCGTGACCGGAGTGGCGAACCGGCTTGACGCCGTCATCGGCCGCATCGACCAGGATGACGGGCTGCTCACCAGCGTCGAGCTCGCGAGCGACAACGCGAATCGTACGCTGAACAGCGTGACTGGGGTGGCGACTCGTCTCGACAGCGTCATCGGCCACGTCGACCAGGACGGCGGCCTGCTCACCAGCGTCCAGGCCGCGAGCGACGCGGTGGGCGGAGCCTTGCGCGACGCCGACGGTCTCGGCGGGGAGCTGGTGGACACGCTGGAGTCGTTGCGGACGTCAGCGCGATCGCTCCGCAAGCTCACCGAGGCCCTCGAGCAGGATCCGGAGATGTTGGTGAAGGGCCGCAAGCCGGAGCGGAAGAAGCGATGAACACGCCTGCCGCATCCGCGCTCCTCCTCGTTGCCGCCGCCGCAACGTTCACCCACGGCTGCGGGGTTTTCTCCGCGGCGAACGACTCCGGCAACGCGCGCTTCTTCAGCATCGAGCGGGCGCCACCAGGGCCCACCGCAGAGTCGCCGGAAGCGTCCAAAGCGTCGGGAGCTCCGGCGAGCCTTCGGATCGGTCGCGTCACTGGCTCCCCCCACCTCGAGGAGCGGGTCGTCTACCGCGACCTCGCGAATGAGATTGGCTACCACCGGGAGGTGCGCTGGGCGGAGCCGCCCGAGCGGTTCCTCGAGCGGCAGCTCGCGCGCGCGCTGTTCGAGGAGCGGGGGATCCGGCAGGTCGTGGGACGAGCTGAGACGACCCTGGTCGTGAAGCTCACTGCCCTCGACGAGCTCCGCTACGGGCCGCACCGCGCGCGGGTGCAGGTCGTCGCCAAGCTCCAAGACGAGCACCTGGTGCTGTGGGAGGAGACGTTGACGGTGGACCGGCCGGTCGCATCGGAGAAGGGCGGTGATTCGGCGGTGGCCACGGTCGAGGCCATGGGTGAGGCCATGGAGGTCCTGGTCGAACGGATCGCCGACCGCGTGGCGCGCGAGCTCGAGGAGCGTAGACGAGCACCGCCTCCCCGACAGCCAGAATCCCCGTCCGTAGAAGGGCCCTCCATCGAAGGATGACCACGTCATTCTGATTGCCCGACGGGCACACCCCGCCGGATCGAGGCAGGGAGCGGGAGCGGAGCGAGTAGATCCCTCGCCGACACTCGGCGCTCCGAACGGCACAAAAGATGCTCTCGGTTTCATGGTCCGCGGAACGCGTCGGAGGGCTCGATTCCTGCGGCTCCGGCCGGCGGTCGCTCAGCCGCGCCATACGTCAGAAAGGAAGCCGATGTCAGTACTCTCCCTCGTCACTTCACTGATCGTGGTCGTAGTGCTGCTCTGGCTCATCAACGGCTACATACCGATGGACGGCACGCTAAAGAAGATCTTGAACGTAGTCATCGTGGTCAGCGCGGTAGTCTGGCTGCTGGCCGGCTCCGGCGTTCTGGGCGGCGTCGCCATGCCGTTCGCGCGCATGGGCGGTCGCCAGTCCTCCGGTGGTTCAGCGCCGCGGTCCGCGAGCACCCCGACCAGGTGGAGTGCTTGCTGAGCCACCTCTTCGTCAGCCGACACCTCGAGCGCATCGCCGACTACGCCACCAACATCGCCGAGGACGTCATCTACTTGCTCGAAGGCGAGATCGTACGGCATCGCCCCACTCTGCCGGAGCGGTAGCGAGGCGCGGATCCCGGGCGGTGCCGGGAGGGGCGCCACGCAGCAGCAGTGAGCTACGTCCGTGCCGTCACTCCGAGCTCTTGCACACCACGCTCCGCTGGAGAGCGAGGTTTCCACGGTCGACGAGCACCTGCCACTTGTCATACCGTAGGCCGTACACCTGAACGCGGCAGTCCGCTCCCGCGAGCCGACGGACGCGCTCCGAGATCGATACGTCAAGCTCGCCCATGAGCGGCAAGAAGCCGAGCTTCGTGGAGAGGGAGCGGATGAAGCCGGCGTACCCGGCCAGGTCCTCGGAGACGAACGACGGCGTCGACGCCGCCCAGCACCGAGACGAAGGCTCCCACCGCCTTTCTGATCTGGTAGCTCAGGAACTCCCTGGCCTCGGCCAGGGCGGGATCCCCGCCCGGGTGCTGCGCTATCTCAGCGAGCGTACAGGCTCGACCTAGTAGGGCCGAGAATCCGCTCTGCTCCGCCAGCATGCGGGCGACGTCGCTGAGCCCGTAGCCCGCGGCGAGCAGCTCGAAGACGACGGTCGGGTCGACGTCCCCCGAGCTTCGGGCGGAGGAGAGCCCCTCGACCGGCGTGAACCCCACATGGTCGTCTCCACCGGCTTCCCGTCCCGGATAGCTACGACGTTCGGGGCCTCGCCGAGGCACACGCTGACCACCGTCGAAGGGGGCGCGGACGACAATCCCGCGAGCGAATCCCAGACCCACTGGTGGCAAATCCCGCATCCCCCATGACGCCGCAAGGACGGTCCTGACAGCGAAGCCGGCACCGCGCAGCTGTGGACGTGCTCCAGCAGATCGACGAAGAATGCGGTGTCGCAGAACAGGAGGTGGGTTGCCTCGGGCAGGATGGACAGGCCGCGCTCCGCCAACCGGGAGAGCGCGTCGCTGTCCTCCGACAGGAACTGGGTGCAGCCCTGAATGGTGACGAGCGTGTCGGGTTCGATGATACTTACGTGCGCTTGGCCACCGAGGATAGCACCGACGCTGGAGCCACCAGTGCCGAGGTGGCAGGCGACAATCCTTAGCTGCTCGGCGGGGAGCTGCAGGAACTCCGACGTCTTTCGCACGACATAGGCGTACGAGAGGCCGTGAAAACCGTACTTTCGAAACCCGAACCTCTCGACGATGGCCCTGGGCAGCAGGTACGCGGAGGCGCAGGGCGGGATGGTGGCGTGAACGGCATTGTCAAAGGTCATGTACTGCCGCTCGAGGGAAACGAGAGCGCGGGATCCCCTCACCACGCCGAGCGCGATGGGGCTGTGGATCGGCGCCAGGGGGACGCACCGCTTCAGGAGCGGGAGCTTCTGCTCGTCCAGGACGACGGAGCTGGTGAAGGTGTTCCCGCCATGCACGAACCGGTGACCGACGAAATCGACCGGGATCGCTCGACTCCGGACGAAATCCAGGGCGAGGCGGGCTGCCTCGTTGTGGTTCCCAATCGGGGTGACTTCTCGGTGGAGCTGGCCGTCGTAGCGGTTCTCCGTGAACGACGGCTCGCTTCCGGTGACGCCCACCCGGTGCGCCTTCCCGTGAAGGATGACCTCGGGCCCCGCCGAGCCCGCGCCGCGAAAGACCCTTGTAGGTGAGCGACGAGCTGCCGCAGTTGAAGACTAGAGTGCACGGGGAGGGCACGGCGGGTTGCCTGCGTTGGCGCCAATGGGCTGGCGGCTGTCATTCGGGTGAAAGGGATGCGGCGCTTTCAGATCTCGTCACCCTCGTACCCGCTGAATGGCACCCACATGCTCTTCTCCGTGCGCAGGATGGTGCCATACGAGTGGAGCATGCCGTAGTTCGAGCACTCTATGGAGTACGACTCGACACCCTCGAGGCGGGCCAGATCGGGAAGGGGAGGTCTTCCATCCCCACATCGACGAGGAAGCGTTGCTCACTGGCCATGGATTGAGTCCTTTTCTCGTGAGGCGCTTCGCCGTCAACCGCCGTTGCCTCTCACGGGTCGTGACGGCGAGTCGGTCGTCGTGGGCCCGGTGCGCGGTGATCTGTCCGCGGTTGAGACGCGCCCCAGCGGCAGAATTCCAGCCATGTCACCGATGATGTTCACCAGCTCGGTGTTCATGGGAATGACGATCTTGGCATTGGTGGCGAGCGCAGTCTCGACCGTGATCAAC
Source organism: Polyangiaceae bacterium (assembly GCA_016933275.1). Classification (GTDB taxonomy): domain Bacteria; phylum Myxococcota_A; class Polyangia; order Polyangiales; family Polyangiaceae; genus JAFGBI01. Next base: position 21,516 of record JAFGBI010000271.1, read on the forward strand.
CGGCGCAGGAGCTGGGCGTTGCCGACGAAGAATCGGTCGGCGGCCTCGTTCACGAGCTGAATGGCCTGGGCCTCGCCTTCTGCCTCCAAGATCTTGGCTTGCTTGATCCCCTCGGCTCGTTTGATCTCCGCTCGTCGAGCTCCATCCGCCATGGTTTCCGTGGCGGTGGCGAAGTCGACGGCCGCGACCTTCTCGTTCTCGGCCTTCACGACCTTGTTCATCGTCTCCTGGACGTCCTTCGGGGGGTCGATCTCCTTCAGCTCGGTCCTGACGATCTCGATGCCCCAGTGCTCCGTCTCGTTTCGCATGATCTTCTGGAGCTCGGTGTTGATCGTCCCTCGTTCGCTGTTCGCGGACTTGAGCGTCATCGTCCCGATGATGTTGCGCAGGGTGGTCCGTGCCAGATTGACCATCTGGTACCGGTAGTCGAACACGCTGTACTGGGAGTTCTTGAGGCTCTCCTCGTCGGTCCGCACCTTGAAGTACACCTGGGCGTCGACCCTCGCGTTGAGCTTGTCACTGGTGATGATCTCCTGCGGTTCGGCGTCCACCATGACCTCGGTGATGTTGACGAGGATCATCCGGTCCACGCCGGGGATGATCCAGCTGAACCCGGGCATGGCCACCCGCCGGAAGCGACCGAGGCGCTCGATCAAACCCCGGCTCGTCGGTCGCACCACCCGAGCTCCGGCGGCGAGGAACAGGGTCAGAAGGATGACTCCAATCGCGACTGCATAGCTACCTGCGGCTGCATATTCGATTGCGAGTTCATACATGGAGATCCTCCAATCCGGTTCGGCACGCTCCGAACCCTCCCGTGCCCGGGGTGGTTGGCGTGTGCTCGGCGGCGACCTGCCACCAGGCAACGCTGCATGCAGCTTCCACACCAAGACGAGGACCGGGTTGGTCGCGGGCGGCTGCGGCCCTGGTCGCAGCCTGGTCCGGCGTACCCTCGATCCCCTCCATCAGAAAGGGGGACTACACCGCTCAATTTGATGGGACGGAAACCCTCGATGGCTCGAGGTCCGCCACCCGCACGACGATCGCCCGACGTGGCAGGTCATTCTGCGGCGGACGCCATGTTGTAATGATCCCCCCAAGGCTTGCCGCCTAAATGCGCAAGGGTAACTGGGCGGGAGGACGCATAGTTTGCCCAGAGAAAGGGAGTGTAGCCGGAGGC
>JAFGBI010000272.1 GCA_016933275.1 Polyangiaceae bacterium
CCCTCTCGAGTCGATTCGCGCTCCGCGGACCTGGCATCAGCTCGCCGCCGGCAGCTGGTCGCGGGGCCGCGCGAAATCCAGGCTGAAGGGGGGCGCTGCTCCCGCCGGTGGCGGGGACGGGCGCTCAGCATGAAACCTGCGACCCGAGTAGACGTTAGCATGACCTTCGTGTCGCGCGACTGCGGAGCGACTTCCTGCTCGCTCAATTTGGCGCGGCCCGGTAATGTTTCCGGCTCCCTGGATTCCACCGTACTGGCTCATCCTCCCGAGGCATGACTCGAATCTTACGCCAGCTTCCCCGATACGGTCCGGCCTGGTCGGGATACGCCAGCTTTTCTCGTCACGGAGCCCTCCTTGAACACCTCGAGCAGGGACGCGACAACGCGCCCAAGACCCGCAACACCCGCCTCTCTGCCTTGCGTGCCTTCTTCCGCTTCGTCGCCTATGCAGAACCCGCGTGCTCGGTGCAATGCCAGCGGGTTCTGGCGACACCGACCAAACGCCACGAGCGCCGACCGGTCGAGGTCCTCACCGACGACGAGACCGCGGCCCTGCTTGCCGCGCCCGACCCCACCACGTGGATCGGCAGGAGAGACCGCGCCTTGCTCACCGTGGCGGTAGGCGTCGGCGAGGGCCGGGGCGAGGGCGTCGGCGCGGCCGAAGAAGACCTCGTCTGGGGTGGCGCCGCGGAACGCGCTGGGTGACATCACGCGGTTGTGTTGGTGGACGACCTGACGGAGCTGTCGGACGAGTCGCTGGTGGCGCGAGCGGTGAGTGAATTCGGGGTGTTGGCGTTGTGGGCGCTGCGGGACGGGAGGCGGGGAGCGGAGCGGATCCTGGCGGGATTGCGGCGGCTCGGGTGGGCGCTGCAGCGGCTGTGGGCGGGCCCGGACGGGAAGCGTGCGATGACGCTGATGGTGACGCACATTTACGGCGTCTCGCAGGACCTGGAGCCGGCCGAGCTGCGCGAAACCTTGGAGGAGGTGGTACCCGGAGCCGAGGAGCTGGTGATGACGGTAGCTCGGGAAGTGGTTGGAACCACCTTGTGGGGGGTCAAGGACCGGGTTCTAGGTGGTTTCGAACCCCGTGACCCTGGTCGTGCACCGCTCCGTCGCGGTTTCGCGACGGCGTCGGGCAAGCGGTGCTCTGGAGCACCGATCAGGTTCGCTGCTCTAGCTCATTGATTTTGTCGCAGCAATCAACCTGACTGCTGCTCTAGGCTTGCCGTGTGCTCGGCGACGGCGAGATGCGAAGAAGGTGGCACCGATTGCGGTGGCTGGCTGCTTGTTGGTTGCTCCTCGGGGCACCGAGAGTCGCCGCCGCGGGTCCGAGCCTCAGCTGGACGGCGCCGGACGAATGCCCCAGCGAGGAGGTGTTTCGCCAACGCATTGCTGCTGCTCTGCAGCAGCCACTCGAAGGGTTCGAGCAGGGGACGACGTTCGAATGCTCGGTCGCGCGCGATGGCAACGAGTACCGGCTCGTCCTCGTCAGCCGACGGGGACAGGAGCGGGGAGAACGAGTCCTCGTGGACGACGACTGCGATGCCTTGACCGGCGCCGCGGCAGTGGCCGTTGCGCTCGCCGTGCAGAGCGGTGCTGGGGAGGAGCCGCAACCGGACCCGGAGAAAGCCTTCGAGCCGCCGCTCCCCAAGGAGCCCCCGGGGAGGGCTCGTCACCCGAGGGTTGGGCTCCTGGCTGTTGCGCAGGTTGACGCGGGCAGCCTGCCGGCGCCGAGCGCTGGGCTGGCGCTCGGATTCTCCGTCGGGGGTGCTCGCTTCCAGACGGGGCTGCGCGCAGGGTCGCTCGGTCCGGTTCGTGACGTGGTGGACCATCGAGGTGGCGTGTTCTGGCTGTGGGGTGGTCAGGTCGACGCCTGCGTGCGTCCCATCGCCAGGCGAACCTCCTCCGTCATGACCTGCGCGTTGCTGGAACTGGCCGAGCTCAGCGGTCGAGGCAAGGGGGTGGACCATCCTCGGCGTGGCTCCGCCATCTCCACGGCTCCGGGGGGACGGCTGACGGCTGGGCTTCGCTTGGGTGGCTCGCCCGTGTTCGCTCTCGTCGGGGTATCCATGCTCGGCCCTGTTGGGCGTCGCTGGTTCATCCTCGACGGCAACGAACGCCTCCACCGTTCCCAGGCCGTGGTCGGCCGCCTGGAGGTAGGGGTAGAAGCCGAAATCTGGTGACAGATCCCTCGCGAAGCGGACATTCGAGGGCATGACCGGCTTCGGTGACGGGGCGGCGGGCTCGCCTGGCTCGGTGTGGTGTGACGCCGGCACGTCAGACCGCGCGGAAGCCCCTGCGGCGGATGCGACGCTGAAGCCCACGATCGAGGCCATCCACCGCGACCACTACGATTTCATCCATCGCTGCCTGCGCGGTCTGGGCGTCTACCCCGAGGTCATCGATGACGCGGCACAGGAAACGCTGTTCGTCGCGTACCGGCACCTTCCGGATTACGAACCGCGAACACCCCTCCGGGGCTGGCTGTTCACCATCGCGTTCCAGGTCGCCCGGAACTATCGGCGTGCTGCCCGGCGTCGTCGTCGTCGTGAGGAACAGGCCATCGCTCTTCCCGTCCGTGCGCCGAGTCCCGAAGCCGAGTTCCAGAGGAAGGAGGCGTTTGGGCTCGTCGAACGATTCCTGGACGGGGTTGACGATGGCAAGCGCGCCGTCTTCGTGCTGATGCTGATGGAGGAGCTGCCGGCGCCGGAGGTGGCAGCGACGCTCGGGATCCCGCTCAACACCGTCTACTCCCGCCTTCGCGCGGTGCGGGAGGCCTTTCGAACCATGCTGAGGAGGCACTACGAGGAGGGTCCGTGATGGATCTGGATGATCTGGAGAGAGAGATCATCGGGGCGGCTCGCCGGGAGATCACCCCGACCGCCGAGACCGCTGCGCGGGCTCACCTCGCCTTGATGAAACATATCGCCCGGGCCGGGGCCGGATCGGCGGCCGTCGCGGGCGCTGGCGTGGCTTCGTCAGCCGTCGCCAAGGCGGGTCCGGTCGCCGCCATCATTGCCCTTGGCGGCGTGGGTTTCGGTGTTGGATGGTACTCACACGACTTCGTTGGCTCGAAGCCCTCGCCACCGGCCGCGCCGGCCGCTTCGGCGCCCGCGTCGGTCGGTCCGGGGAGCGGTCTCTCTCGAGTCGCTGCGCAGGTACCCGATCCCGGCCCCGATCCCAGGAGCATCGAGACTCCACCGCCGAGGCCCGTGCCGCGCCCCCTGCGTTCGCGCGAGGCGTCACCAACGGCGCAGGATGGCGAGGCGCGACTCGTCGAGGAGGCTCGGCTACTGCGGGAGGTGGATCGAGCGCTCCGCCAGCGCGATCCGGCCACCGCCTCGCGGGTGCTCGATCGGCTGGACCGGGAGCTGCCCGGGGGAAAGCTGGGGGAAGAGCGCGAAGCCGCGCGCGTGCTTGCCGCTTGCCTCCGCCACCCAGGTCGGAAGACCCGCGGGGCGGCGGCGGAGTTCCTGGGGCGACACCCGTCAACGGTGTATTCGGGCCGGATCCGGGAGACGTGCGGTTTCGGCACCCCCCCCCGCGACGGATCCGACTAGCGGCGGACATGAAAGAGCGAGCAACGGAGCGCGACCATGAAATGGAGTCTGCGGGGTTCGGTCTGTGTGGGTATCTGGGCTCTCCTGGGTTGTGGGAAGGGTCCGGTGGATCTGGGGAGCGACGACGCCAGCGGCGGGGAGGAGCAAGCCGCGTCGGGGGGGCAGCAATCCGGCGGTCGCGCTGGTTCCGACTCCGGGGGGAGCGGGGCGCGCGAGGGAGCGACGGGGGGGCATGCTGGCGCTGAGGAACCGGCCAGTGGCGGTACCCCGAACTCCGGCGGCGGGAGCGGCACGAGCGGTGGAGGGCCGAACGGCGGCGCCACGGGCAGCACGCCGGGCGACGCGGGCACGCCAGCCACGGGTGGATCCGAGCGAAGCGGTGGCACGGGAGGCCTCGAGACCGGCGGGGCCTCCAGCGGCACGGGCAGCCTCGAAATAGGTGGGGCTTCCAGCGGCACGGGCGGCCTTGAAACGGGCGGGGCATCCGGCGGCGCCGGCGGCCTCGAAACCGGCGGGACCGAGACCGGGGGCACAGGCGGCACCGCGCTGCTGACGGGCGTGGAAACGCCCACCTCGCCGTGTGTCGTACCGACGCTTCCCGGTGTCTTGGAGTTGCCGGCCATCGATGCCTTCCCCGATCCATTCACGCTGATCGACGGCGGACCGGTCAGGACGGCCGAGGACTGGGCTTGCCGACGCGCCGAGATCCTCGCTCAGGTGGCGGAGTACGAGTTTGGCCCGAAGCCGCCCAGGCCGAGCTCCGTCACCGGATCGCTCGACGGTACGACCTTGACCGTCACCGTGTCCGAAGGGGGAAGCTCCGTGAGCTTCACGGCAACCATCGCGCTTCCCAGCGGCGAAGGTCCGTTCCCGGCGATCATCACGTTCGACGGAACCGGCATCCCCGTTCCGCCCGAGGTCGCGACCATCACCTTCCTCAGCGACGACGTGGCGCATCCATCGAGCGCCCGCGGTCAGGGCCGCTTCTACGACCTCTACGGTTGGGATCACCCGGCGGGGGTGTTCATGGCCTGGGCCTGGGGCATCAGCCGCATCATCGATGCTCTCGAATCCACGCCGGAGGCCCATGTCGATCCCTCGCGTATCGGTGTCACCGGGTGCTCGCGCTACGGCGATGCCGCGCTCGTAGCGGGTGCGTTCGATGCCAGGGTGGCCATTACCTTGCCACAGGAGTCCGAGGCGGAGGGAGCTGCTTGCTGGCGGCTGCTGGAGTCCTTGGAGTCCGCGGGCCCCAACATGCGGACGCTCTCCGGGGCTTGTGGGGAGCCCTGGTTTCGCGAGGGCACGTTCTGCGACTTCTCGGGCAAGACGACGTGCCTACCCTTCGACCATCACATGCTGGAGGGACTCGTCGCACCGCGCGGACTCTTGGTCCTCGGCAATTCGAGCTACCCGGAGTTCGGCGCCGAAGCCACCTATGGTTGCAGCATTGCCGGGCGCGAGGTGTGGGCCGCGCTCGGCGTCTCCGAGAACATCGGCTACTCACAGATGGCGGCTGAGAGCCATTGTTCGGTGCCCCCCTCCCAGCAGGCCGTGGTCACCGCTTTCCTCGACAGGTTCCTCTTGAACGGCACCGGCGACACCGACGTTCTCGAGACGGACGGGGGCTACGCATTCGACGAGGCTCGCTGGATCGACTGGGAAACGCCCAGCATCCAGTGAACCGTCGCTCGATCATCCGTCAGCGGTATGCGTTGACGGGATCCTCATGGCATGGGCGACCATCCGGCGACCCGCGCTCAAGGAGCAACGAGCGCCCGACGGAATCGCCGCGACGCCTGCCACCAGGTGAGTAGCCTCGTGCTCTATCTCGACGATCTGCGTTTCGCCGACTGATCTCGGACGCCCCTGGCCACCTGCCAGGACAGGGGGTCTCGTAGGCCGATGCAGTTCGGGTCGAAGGGTGGGTCCCTATCTCGCGAGCTCATACGCGCAGTCGTTCGAAATCGAGCTATCGGGACGAAACGTGAGAAGGACGCGGTTCCCCACGGTGCCGAACAGGGCGATCGGCAGGCCCTCCCGTCCCTCCTCCGCCAGATGGCCGAGCCGTTCCGCATCGCCGCCTTCGCGCGGGGCTCGGAACACGGAGTCTGCCCCGGTGAAGTACACGTACTCGTCATCGCCCGGGATGAGCAGCGAGCCAATCTCCTCCGCGGACGGGAGCGCGGCCGGTGCCTGGGATACCAGCCGTACCGGGCCGGTACCGTCGGCGAGAGCGCGGTACACGCAGGGTGACGCGCATTCGATCCAGTAGAGGTACTCCTCGAACACCACCGGTGCGTATTCCTCGAGGTCATCCTTGGGGGCGCCGAACACCAGGTAGTCGCTGCTGGTGAGCGTCTGACCGAACCAGTATAGATGGGTCTCGTCCTGCACCAGGATCGGGCGCTTCCCGTAGCCGGTGTCGAGCTCGATCAGCGCCGTGGGTCCGCCCCCACGCGTGGTACCATGGATCCACAGATCGTCGCCGCTTCTCCTGGCCACGAAGATCTGGTCGGTCTCGGCGTCGTATTCCGCCCCCCCGCGGTAGATCCGCCGAGGGAACTCGGCGGCAAGCCCCGGCGTGCATTGGCCGGCGTCGCAGGCACCCGGGTAACAGAACCGGTTGCAACGACCGCAGTTGCCGTCCTCGGCCAACGAAGCCTCGCAACCGTCCGAGCGCTCCCCGTTGCAGTCTGCCGTGCCGGGCGTGCACGCGAGGGTACCGGCGGTTCCCGCGTCCCCGCCGACGGGGAGAGAGCCTCCCGCGCCAGCGGCCGGGGCTTCGCCCATTCCTGCGCTGCCAGCGTCGGTATTCCTCCCGCCGACGATCCAGGCGCCGGCGACCGGCCCCGCGCCGCCCGGCGACCCGGTGGCGCCACCACGGGATACGGGCAGCCCTGAGCCACCGCCGCGAGCGCTGCCGGAGGCGCCACCGAGCGCCGCCGGCTCCCCTCCGGCGCCGCTCTGGGCTCCGCCGTTCGTGCGGGCAAGAGAACCTCCCACCCGCGAGCCGTGGCAGCCCTAGCAGAGGAGGAGGCAGCAAAGGACCGGTCTGGTTCCGTCCATTCCCAGGCTACCCTGACCGAAAAGGCCAGCGGGCACAACGCTCCGGTGACGCCGCCGCCTGGCTTGACACGCGGTCACACCACCTGCGAAGTCCGAGCGAGGAATGTTGGCGCCGAGGAAGGAACGAGCATCCGGGTCACCGTGCGAGGCGGTCGTGGCAAGGGCGTGCCGGCAGGGTCCACGATGGGGCGCGATGCTGACGATCGGTGGTCTGGCGGCGACGACCGGCGTGGGACGCGCCGAGTCCCCGACCGCGACGGTGTGGTATCGAACCAGCGAGCAGTGTCCGGATGCGGCCACGTTCCTATCCCTCGTCGAGGCCCGGGGACGGCGGGCGCGGGTGGCCGAGGTCGGTGATCGTGTCGACTTCGTGGTCACCCTGGGTGCCGGTGCCGAGGGGAGCGCCGGACGCCTCGAGCGGCAGACGAGCACCGGCACCGTGGCCATCCGTGAGGTAGTAGGGGCGCGGTGCGAGGAGGTGGCGGACGCCATCGCCCTCAGCCTGACGCTCGCGCTGGCGGCAGCTCCGGACGCCGGGGCCAAGGGGGTCACGGCGGGGCTGACTCCAGCCGAACCCGTCCGCGCCGCGTTTCCTGCCGTCGCGCCTCCCGCGCCGAGCGCGGCCGCGCCGGCCGCCCCCGACTCGAGCCACCCGCCGCCCGCTCCGGAGGTCGCATCGTCCGGGGCCGGGGCCGACGCCCGCCCCGCCGTCGCTCCCTTGGGGAGCGGATCCCTCCGGCGCCGCGAGACCTGGGTCGGGGTGTCCGTGAACGGCCGGGCTGGCGTGGCACCGGCCGGCGCCTGGGGTGGGGCAGGCCACGTCGAGGTGGGGCGGCCGCATGCATGGACGATCCGTGGCTCGGCCGCGGTCGCGGCGGGCACCCACACCCTCGCGCTCGGCAGGCTCCACCTGTCCCTGTGGGTAGCACGGATCGAGGTCTGTCCGCTCCAGATCGGTCGGCGCAGGGTAGTGACCGAGTGGTGTGGCGGCGGGGAGCTCGGCCGCGTCAGCGCGGAATTCCACGGTCCGGGCGGTCGGCGCGACGCGGGACTCTGGACCGCTCTCGTCGCGGGCGAGCGGCTACGCTGGCAACTGACCCCGGCGCTGAGCCTGGAGACCGAGCTCGGGCTCGCGGCACCGCTGCCGCCGTACCGCGTCGTCACCGAGCGCCCGACCGCGGTGATTTTCGAGATGGATCCGCTGGGCCTCGAGGCCGCGGTCGGGGCGAGCATCCGGCTCCCCTGAAGAGCGGCGTGATCGTGGCGAGCGAGCGCCGACATTACCCCGGAGTGCGGCACTCGAGCCGGTCTCTCGAGGTCCCGGAGGCGGCTTACGCCACCGCGACCCCCGCCCTCGAGCGACGCGCCGCGGCCATGGTGGCCGATCATTTCGATTTCATCTGGCGCCTGCTGCGCCGAACCGGCCTCGGCCCCACCGACGCGGACGATGCCGCCCAGCAAGTGTTCATGACCGCTGCCCAGAAGATCGCCCGGATCGCGCCGGGATCCGAACGGACCTTCCTCTACGGGACGGCTCTGCACGTGGCGGCGAATGCCCGGCGCCGGAACCGCCGCCGCGAGGCCGAAGCGCCGGTGCCGGAGACCTATCCGGTCGCCGGTGAGGGGCCCGAGGCGCGGGCCGAGCTTGGGCGAGCGTGGGCTCTGCTCGACGAGCTGTTGCTTCAGCTCCCTGCCGAGCTCGGGCGGGTCCTCGTCTTGGCCGAGGTCGAGCAGATCGAGGTCAAGGAGATCGCCGCGATGGAGGGCATCCCCGTGGGGACCGCCGCCTCGCGCCTGCGCCGAGCTCGGGAGCGATTTCAGATGCTGCTTGCCGAGCTCGGGTCGCGCCACCCCTTCCGAGGTACCGATGGCGAGTGACCGGCCCCCTCCGAACGAGCTTGGGGCCCGGTTGTTCGCGGCCGCCCGCCAGGAAGTGCCGGCGGCAGACGTGCGCCAGCGCACGCTGGCGGCGATGATCGGGACGGTGCAGGCGCGCGGGCAGCGCCGTCGAGGTCGCTGGCAGGTGGCGGCACCGCTGCTCCTGGCCGCGGCCGGAGTGGCGCTTTGTCTCGCTCGGCGCCCGCCCGCGCCGGCGCAGAGCGAGATCGCCCGCGAGCCCGTGGCTGCCCACCCTTCGACCACACCCTCCGCGGCCGTCAGCAGCGAGCGTGAGGCTCCTGAACCGCTGCCGTCCCATCGCCGTCCCCCCGCGCCCTCCCCGACGCTCCGTTCGAGCGGGCCGCGGGCGGCGCCGTCCCTGTCGGAGGAGCTGACCGCGCTCGATCGCGCGCGCGGTGCGCTCGAGCGCGGTCAGCCGACCGCGGCGCTCGCCGAGCTCGACGCCTACCAGCGCGCTGGCGGACGACGGCTGGTCGAGGAGGCCGAGGTATTGCGCATCGAGGCGCTGGCCCGCGCGGGAGAAGACAGCGCGGCGCGCGCCCTCGCCCGGAGATTCCTGGCCACCCATCCCGGAAGCCCGCTCGTGGATCGAGTGCGGTCGTTCCTGGGGTCGGGCGCGCCCCAACCGACGACTCGGCCATGAAAGGAGCCTGACATGCGTAGTAGGGTGATCGAGCGAGAGATGTGCGTATTCAGTTCCGGCGTGATCTTGCTCACCGCGCTCGGCTGTGCGGGGGAACTGGTCGTCAGCGACGGGGGCACGGGCGCCGACGGCGCGCAGACGGGCGGCGCCGAGAATGGTGGGAGCGGTGCCGTGGCTGCCGGTGCGGTCGGTGGCACCGGTGGAGCCGGATCAACGGGCTGGGAGGAAGCCGGAGAAACCGGCGTCGACCATGGCGCCGGCGGTGAGACGAGCATAGAGGCGGGTTGTGGTACCGGGCCGCTGGAGCTCGAGGTCAACGACCACGACATGGTGCCCGGCTACGACGAGCCCGCGGATCCAATGGTCGACCTCTTGCTCGAACAGATGACCCTGGAGCAGAAGATCGCGCAGATGCAGGGTGTCCCGCGGACGGAACCGCCGAACTACGAGGACATCGAACGCAGCGTGGACGTGATGAGCGTCGCGGGGCACGACCTTAGGGGCTATCGGTACCGCGACGGCGTGAAGGGCGTGAACCTCGACGCGGGGCAGGACAATCGTCTTCTCGACGACCAGAACTACTCCACCCATTTTCCCGCGCCATCCCTGCGGGCAGCATCTTGGGACCTCGACCTCGAGTGGCGGGTGGGCTTCGCCATGGGCGACGAAACGGCAGCGTCCCGCAACAGCATGCTGATCGCTCCGTGCGTGAACGTCGTCCGCCATCCCTACTGGGGCCGTGCCCAGGAAGCCTACGGCGAAGACAGTCACCACATCGGCCGCATGGCGTCGGCGTTCACCGCCGGGCTGCAGCAGCATGTCATCGGGTGCGCCAGCCACTTCGCGGCCAACAACATCGAGCGGGGCCGCACCAACCAGGACGCGATCATGGCCGAGCAGACCCTGCGGGAGATCTACGGCCGCCATTTCGAGATGGTGGTCCGCGACGGCGGCATCGGCTGCGTCATGGCCTCGTACAACAAGATCAACGGGGTGAAGTCGACGCAGAACGCCCACCTGCTCACCACGATCCTGCGCGATCCCTACGAGCAAGGCGGGATGGGCTTCCGAGGGCTGGTGCTCTCCGACTGGTGGGCGATGCCGGGAGACCAGATGCCGATGGACGCCCCGACCACGCTGGCGCTGGCCGCCGAGGCGGCCCGGGCCGGTCTCGACATCGAGTTGCCGTGGACCCTGCGCTACGGGTCGCTCGCTGCGGCCGCCGCTGCCGATCCCTCCCTGGCGAGCTCCATCGATGCGTCGGCACGCCGCGTGTTGGAGCAGAAGCTCCGCTTCGGGACGGCGTACATGACCGACCCCTGGGGCAAGTTGACCCCAACGACTCGACTCGACGGTAGCTCGATCGCGGGCAACGAAGCCCACCTCGACCTGGCCGAGGAGACAGCCAAAAAATCGGCCGTCCTGCTGCGGAACGGCCATCCCGGGGCGCCGGTCCTTCCCCTTGGCAAGCCCGCCAGCATCGCCGTGATCGGGGCTGCGCTCCCGTTCTCGATCATCGCGAGTCTACCCCCGACGTCGGCCGACGGGATCCTGAGGCTCGCGACCGAGGTGTCGCTCGGCGACCGGGGCAGCAGTCGGGTCAACGCGGATCCCGCCCAATCGGTGGGGCCGTTCGCGGGCATCCAGGCGGTCGCCGCCCATCACGACGTGGGCGCGGTCACGACGGGTACGACCGCGGCCGATGCGGCGAGCGCGGAGGTGGTGGTGGTCATCGTCGGTCTGACTCCCGGCGACGAGGGTGAGGAGTACGCGATCCCCGCGGGCGGCGACCGCACGACCCTCGAGCTGCCGGGTGGACAGAACCAGCTCGTGAACGACGTGCTCGCGTTGGACAAGCCCACGATCATCGTCATCGAGTCGGGGTCGATCGTGGACCTTCCGTGGCTTTCCCACGCGAACCAGAACCAGGCCACGGTATGGCTGGGATACGCGGGCCAGCGCGCGGGAGCGGCGCTGGCGAAGCTCCTCTTCGGCGAGGCCAACTTCTCCGGCAAGATGCCGATGGCCTGGCCGCTCGAGTCCGAACTGCCGGTCTTCACGATGCAGGAAGACCGGACGGAGATGGGCTACTACATCGGCTATCGCTGGTACGACCGTCGCGACGCCACGGGTACCCCGCCGAACCTCGTGTTCCCGTTCGGCTGGGGCATGAGCTATACCACCTTCGCCTACTCCAATCTGGAGTTACCGTGTGCGGACGTTGCCGAGGATGGCGTCATCTACGCCACGGTCGACATCACGAACACGGGCACGGTCGATGGCGAGGAGATCCCGATGTTGTTCGTCGCGGGGCCGCCCAAGCCGGCCAACATCACGGGCGAGCGCAGCGTCAAGGAGCTGAAGAGCTTCGCCAAGGTCGCTGTGCCGGCGGGCGCCACGGTCACCGTGACGCTGCCGGTCCGCGTCCAGGACCTGCGCCATTGGGAAGGCAACGTCGACGGCCGCTGGGTCATCGATTCGGGTGAATACACCTTCATGGTCGGCCCCAACGCCGCCCCGGAGGAGTTGGCGCTGAGCGGGGTCGTCACCATCCACCCATAGGTTTGCTGCCTCGCTCCGGTGCCTGTTGGGCGATGTCATGTGCGCCCGGGGGGGCGCACGGTCAAAGAGCATTGGGGGCTGTTCGACCTCGTCCGCGTCTCGGGCGTCGCAGGAGGATGGGGTCCGAACGCCGTCGCGAAACCAGACGCGGTCGTGCACCAGGACGGCATTGATGCCGTCGCGTCGCGCGCCTGCCGCGCGCGGGGTGGCCGACTCGACACGGAAGCGGATGCCGGAGCAGCCCACCTCCTCCGTCCAACACGCCCCAGCTCGCTGCAGCCCGTCCGCGAGGACCTCGCTCGGGAGCGCGTCCGAGGTGTGCGTCGCCGAAAGCGTGAGCACGATCTCGCGATGCGCCCAGCGCAGGGGTCTCCCGGTCTACCCATCGCGGGCACGCACGTAAGCGAAGGTCTCCGACGCAGAACCCGATCGAGCAAGGCGTGTCTGCCGCCGACATCGCCATCCCGCTCGAGACCAAGCCCGGCCACACCGCGCAAGTCGACTTCGGCTACGCGGGCTATCGCCGTGATCCCGCGACTGGGCTCCAGCGCACGGCGTGGGTCTTCGTGCTGGTGCTCGGCCACAGCCGTCACCAGTACGTCGAGTACGTACTCGACCAGAAGGCGGAGACTTGGGCGAAGCTGCACGTCAACGCCTTCAAGCAGCTCGAGTCCGTGTCCGCCGAGATCGTACCGGACAACTTCAAGGCGGCCGTGCTCAAGGCTGCGTTCGGCAGCGCGAAGGACATCACCCTCAATCGCAGCTATCGCGAGCTCGCTCGGCACCATGGCCTCAAGATCGCGCCGACCCTGCCGCGGGCGCGGAAGAAGAAGGGCAAAGTCGAGTTCGGCGTGAAGTACGTCAACAACGACTTCGGCAAGGGTCGAGCGGGCGAGGACATTACCGTTAGCAACGCCGAGGTGCGCCATTGGGTGCGTGAGATCGCAGGGACGCGAGTCCATGGCAGCACGGGCCGTGCTCCCCTCGAGGTTTTCGAGCAGGAGGAGCGAGCGGCGATGCTGGCGCTGCCCAGCGAACCTCATCGCATCGTCGTCTGGCACAAGGCCACGCTGCACCAGGACAGCCACCTCCACTTCGACGGCCGCCACCCTGGCCGAAGCTCCAGTACCACCGCTCGGGACAGATCGCGCATGGGGGTTCTGTCAACCGACTCAGAGGATGGAGGCGTGGGGCGGCCGCGGGGGGCGGCGCATGATGTCGCCCTCGGGAGGCTCGAAGGCGAGGGCGAGGGCGAGCGTGACTGCGGTCACCATGTTGACCCAGAGGATCTGGGGAGCCGTCAGCGGGAGGCTGCTCCCGAGCGCGATGGCGGTGAGGAGGGTCGCGGCCTCGCCGCCGTTGGTGGGGAGGATGAAGAGCACGGACTTGCGGAGGTTGTCGTAGACCGTGCGGCCCTCGCGGACGGCGCTGGTAATGGACGCGAAGTTGTCGTCCGTCAGCACCATGTCCGCGGCCTCTTTGGTGACCTCGGTGCCGGTGACGCCCATCCCCACCCCGACGTCGGCGCGCTTGATCGCGGGGGCGTCGTTGACGCCGTCACCGGTCATGGCGACCACGGCCCCGTGGGACTGGAGGGCGGTGACCAGGCGCAGCTTGTGCTCGGGGCTGACCCGCGCGTAGACGTTGGTCTCCTTGACCCAGTCGCGGAGCTGGTCATCGCTCGCCTGGTCGAGCTCGCCGCCGGTGCGCACGGTGGCGTTGGCGATCCCGATCTGGCCCGCGATGGCCTGGGCGGTGAGCTTGTGGTCGCCGGTGATCATGATCACGCGGATGCCGGCGCTGTGGCACTCGGCGGCGGCGGCGATGGCCTCGTCGCGGGGCGGATCGATGATGCCCGCGAGGCCGAGGAGCATGAGCTCGGTGTCGACGTCCTCTGCCGTGAGGCGCTCGGGGGCCGCGTCGAGGTCCTTGCGGGCCACGCCGAGCATGCGAAGCCCCTGGGCGGCCAGCGCCTCGAGCCGTTGCTTCCAGGCCGCGGCGTCGAGCGGGCGGATGCCGTCGGTATGCTGGGCGTAAGCGCAGCGCTCGAGCAGCTGGTCGGGGGCGCCGAGGACGGCGATGCGGGCGCCACCCTCGGGGCGGTGGACGAGGCGGGCAGAGTACTTGTGCTCGGACGAGAACGGGATGTGATCGATCTCCGGGAAGCGCTGGCGCAGCTCGTCGCGAGCGAGCCCGGCCTTCATCGCGGCGACCAGCATGGCGCCGTCGGTCGGGGCACCCTCCAGGCGATACTGGTCAACGTCCTGGCGGAGGTGGGAGTCGGTGCAGAGCAGGGCCGTCGCGAGCAGATCGCTGACGCCGGGGGCCGTGCCGGGATCGAGCGGCTGGTCACCCTCGCTGAAGTCGCCGGTCGGGGCGTAACCGACCCCGCGGACGGTCACGTCGCGATCGGCGAGGGCGAGGGTAGTGACCGTCATCTCGTTGCGGGTCAGGGTGCCGGTCTTGTCCGAGCAGATGACGGTGACCGAGCCGAGGGTGTCGACGGCGGGGAGCTGGCGGATGATCGCGTGGCGCTGCGCCATGCGGCGGACGCCGATGGTCAGGGTGATGGTCATGATTGCGGGCAGCCCCTCGGGGATGGCGGCGATGGCGAGGGCGACGGCGGCGAGGAACATCTCCCCCGGGCCATGCGTGGTGAAGAGCCAGCCGTAGAAGAACGTCAGAGTGGCGATGCCGAGGACGAAATAGGACAGCACATGGCCGAAGCGGGCCATCTGGCGGAGCAGTGGCGTCGTGATCTGCTGGACGTTGCCGAGCATCTCGTTGATGCGCCCGAGCTCGGTGTGGGCGCCGGTGGCGATGACGACGCCGCGGGCGGTGCCGTAGGTCACCAGCGTCCCGGAGAAGGCGAGGCAGCTGCGATCGCCGAGCACCGCGTCGGGGGCGACGGCGTCGACGTGCTTGTGACTCGGCACCGACTCGCCGGTGAGGAGGGCCTCCTCGATTTGCAGGTCGCGGGCCTGCAGCAGGCGCAGATCGGCCGGCACCTTCTCCCCGGCGCGGAGGAGGACGACGTCGCCGACGACGAGCTCTTCGGCCGGAACGGTGACCTCGGCACCCTCGCGGATCCCTTTCTGAGTCGTGGCGGCCGCGCGGCGCGCCGCCCGGGTCCTGGTCATCCTCGACAACGTCGAGCGATGGGACAGCACGGTCCAGCCGAGCCAGCTCCCCGAGAGCTCGCGGGTCACCCTGCTCATCACGACGCGGCGGAGCCACCTCGGCGGCTGCCGCTTCCATTCCTTTCCGCTCGAGTCTCTCTGCGACGCGGAGTCTCGCGCGCTCGTCAGGAAGATCGCCGGTGAAAGCGTTGCTGCGCGTCCGGGCTTCGACGACCTGCTCGTCCACCTCGATGGCCACGCGCTCGCGCTCGAACTCGCGGGCGCCTACCTCCGCGAGTATCCGGAGGTCACGCCTGCGGCATCCTCCACGGAGGAGAGCCTCGGAGCGCAGCACCCGCTGCGCGCAGTTGTCCGGGCCAAGCTCGCCAGTCTCCTCTTCGAGATCGGCGAACCCGAGCGCGTGCGCCGGGAGGCGGCGTCCCGGGCGGGTGACGGGATCGGGCCGTGAGCAGCCCGCTGAACTCGGTGATGAGGGCCGGGAGGGCCGGCGGGACCCCTGTCTGCGCGATCCGCTGTCGCCGATGATGGAACGGTGATCTAGCGATTGACCCTGGTCGTGGCGACCAGGCGGATCCGCCCGTTGCCGTGCTCGCTGAGGACTACCTCGAACTTGCCCTCGTGGCGCATTCGCGCGAGGCCGAGCGGAGCCTCGGCGTTCGGTTCCCGAGCCACCCGTTGAAAGGCAGCCAGGTAGGCCGCCTCCGGGTCGAACGCCCGGATGTGCTCGAGCTCGCGGCGGAGGATGAGCAGGTGCGTCGGATCGGGGGTGCTGAGGCAAGTGATGATGAGGCGTTGTCCGTCGAATTGCAGCCAGACCTCCACGTCGCTCTCCCCATCGGCGACCGAGTATTTCACGGCGTTTTCGAGGATCTCCCCGAGTACCATTCGCACGCGTTGGGCCAGATCCTGGTCTTGGAGGGTGCGCTCGCAGAAGATCCGCCCGAACTCGCGCGCGGTTTCCACGTACGTCCACACGGGGTGGAAGCGAAGCGCGACGACCGGCGTGTCGGTGTGAAACTGGAGAGCGGCATTCATGGGGGGAGGGGAAGGACGTCTCGCCAGTTGCCGGCCCGGCCTTGGCCCGGGCTCTGGCGGTTGGGGAACGGCCAGTTCCCCAACCGAGGAACGGCTGGGCCGACTGGAAGTTTAGTTCCCCGCGGGCGATGGGTTCGTCAGGACCGGTCGGGATCCGCACCCGTCGGGGGACGAGGCGGTCCCGCCCCGGGACGATCTGGCCTCGGAACCAGATCGGTGGAAGCTCGGCGAGCGGTCACGTTATGCTGAAGTCTCCCATGCCGCTTCCTGGGCGCTCACCCATGTCGTCCCGCGCCATCGTTCCCATCGTGTGGCTCGCGACGGGTGGGGCTGTCGGTGGCTTGACGGCGCGGGCGGCGCCCGCTCCTCCACGACGGTCCACAGGCGTCGCCAGCGCCTCCGCTGCGAGCGCCTCCGCTGCGAGCGCCTCCGCTGCGAGCGCCTCCGCTGCGAGCGCCTCCGCTGCGAGCGCCTCCGCCGTCGGTGCCTCGGCCCCTTCCGCCGCCGGTGCAGCGCCAGAGGGATCGGCGTCGGCGGAAGGCCAGTCGGCGGGGCCGGCAGGGGTGGCCGCCCTACGGAGCGCATCGGCGACCGCCGCCGCCAGCACCGACGTTGCTCCGGTGGCCAGCGCTTCGTCCTCGTCGGTGACCGTCGATGCCGACACTGTCGTGGAGCTTTTCGGGCAACCCGTCTTCGCGTTTCGGGTCTCTCGTGCAGGACGGGGTCCGGCAGAGCGGGCTGGCGAGGCGCGGCAGGCCCTCGACCGGGCGAGCTCGGGCGCTCGGGCCGGGGACGTTGACGTCGAGCGACGCGGCGACGTCGCCATCGTGATGGTCCGAGGGGCGCCCACCATCCACCTTGGGGTAGAAGACGCCCACGCAGCCGGGGCGTCCTCCGTCGACGCGCTGGCCGCCGACGTGGCGACCCGGCTCCGTTCGGCATTCGCCGCCGAGCGGCGTCGCGCGGTGATTGTGCGGACGATCCTCTCGGTCTCGTTGGTGGTGATCCTGGCTCTCGTCGCGATCTACCTCATCCGGTTGGTGCGCGATTATACGGGGCGCGGGCGTCGATGGCTCGACACGAACGCAGAGCGAGTCCCTGCCCTCAGCCTACGTTCGATCGAGGTCGTCAACGCTCGTGTGGTCCGGGCCGTGCTCGAGCTCGGGCTCATGGCGACCAGCTGGGTCGTGCTGCTCGGGATCGCCTACACGTGGCTCGTCTTCGCGCTCAGCCGTTTCGAATCCACGCGCGGCTACACGGCCCGACTGGCGGGCTTCGTCCTTTCGCCGCTGTCCTCCCTGGTGGACCGACTGGTCACGACGGTGCCGCCCACCATCGTGGGGCTCGTCGCGGCGGCGGCGCTCGTGGTTCTGCTACGGTTCCTTAGCCTATTCTTCGCAGCGGTCGGGCGGGGCGAGACGCAGCTAGCCTGGCTTTCGCCGGATCTTGCGGCGCCGACCAGCGTGATCGCACGGATCGGAGTCGTGGTGGTGGCGCTGGTCTTCCTCGGCCCGGTCGTGACCGGCGATCCCGAGAGCCCGCTCTCGCTCCTGGGTGGCGTGGCCGTGGCGGCGGTGGGCCTGGCGAGTACGCCGCTCATCGCCGGCGCCCTCGTCGGCACCGTCCAGATCTACACCGGTCGTCTCCGCACCGGACAAATCGTCGCCGCTGCCGGTCGGGTGGGGCGCGTGGCGGCCGTCAACCTGCTCGAGATCCGCCTGGTGGATGGTTTCGGGAACGTCACTCGGGTTCCACACTTGGCGGCTCTGTTGCGCCCAGTTCGGGTGCTGGGAGAGCCCCGACGGGTGGCGGTGCGGCTCTCGTTCCCGGCAGGGGCGCTGTCCACCGCGGCAGCTGTCAACGACCTGCTCATGCAGCTCCGGGCGGCAGCCGGTACGGCTGGGGAGGACCCGCGGGCGGAGATCATCGGTATCGGTGCCTCGGTCGTGCGGTTTCGCGTCTCGGCCGCCAGTGACCAGTCCGACGCGCGGAGCGTGCTGTTCGCGGCATTGGTGCCCATCCACGATCGCGCCGCGCGGCCCCCCGCCGCGCGTCCGTCTCCCCTCGGATCACCGCGTTGAGCCCCGCGTGTCGTGCCGACCCGCTGCTGGGCGCGCGCCTCGGGGTGAGGTCGCTCAGCTCTCGGTGAGTACGCAATTGACGAAGGCAAGCTGATTGTCGCGGCATGCGCTCGACCGAATCAATGCCGATCCGTCGGCGGCACAGGAGAAGGCCGCGGGACCGGTACGGATGAGACAATCGAGGTACGTATTCAACGTGGTCTGGCACCCCGAAGGGACCACGCTGAGCGAGGCGCAGTAGGCGAGGCAATCGGCGTCGGGCCAAGTGGGGCAGGCAACGGTGGCGCCGCTGTCACAGAGCGTGGCACAGCGGTCCGCGGCCGTCCTGCCGCCCGTGGCGCGCGAGGAGCCGGTGCCCGACGCTCCGCCCGTGTGTCGCGTCGAACCCGACCCACCCGTCTCCTCATCGGTTTCCGCCATCTCCCCTCCGCAGGCCATGGCAGCGAGCATCATGACGCCGGCGGCCACCAGGGGTACCCAGGTCGAAACGTGGCGAGGTGGGGCCGAGGAGGTGCTCTCGTCCGACGTTCGGTTCGTGACCAATCCGGAGCAGCGATCGGTGAGGCCTGTAGGACGACGGCGCATGAGTACCTCCGCTAGGCTGATCCTTGCACAGCGCTCGCCGTTTTCGAGCGGGTTCTTCGCGGCCGGCACACATTCTCCGTTCGGTCTGCTTCTGCCACCGACCGGGGTGCGGCGAGGGTGTTTTTCGCAGACACAACCCGGCGAGGCGTGGGGGCTCACGGCAGGCCCGTCGCAAGAATTGATGACGAAACGGGATGAGAGGTGCGGGCAACGCATGCCCGGAGCCCTGCCGTGGATGTGAACGACCACGGGGACTCCGGGCGTCTATCGACGACCTGAGGGGCCCCCGCTAGTCGCGTGGGTGCTCTTCGCCGTCGTCGTCGCGTTCTTCGATGGGAGGAGGCGGAGGGGGAGGAGGCGGTGGGAAGACCGGGCCAAGCATCGCGCCGGCGCCCAAGAGCGCACGGCCAGCGATCGACAGCAGCCGTCGCGGGACGCCGCGCAGCCATCGCCAGAACCTCTCCCGCCGCCAGAGGGAACCGATCATGGTAGCTCCTGGGCGAGGGGATGATGGTCGGGTGGGAGCGCCGTGCCCTCAGCGCAGGAGCTCGCGATGGGAGAGGTACCGGGGGGTGGCTGGTGGCAGGAGCGGAGTCCGTGGTCGCTGCTGCACCTCCTGTTGCACGCTCACGCCGGGGCCGTACCCCGTTCGAGGCGGATTCGTCCGGTCGCGATGGTCCAACGACCGTCGCTTCGAGGGGCATACCTGACGGCGACTCTCGGAGGCAACGGATCGAGGCTCGATCCGCGCCGCGATCTCGGCGGCGCCGAACCAAGGCGCCGAACGCAGGGGCGAGACGACGACAATGGCCAGAGCGAGCAGCAGTGAACCGACCACAGCGTCGAATGCATGGCGGCTCCCACGACTCCGGACCAACATGGCTCAGAAAGCTAACTCTGGCTGGGGCGGAGGCAAGGTGGGCAGCGGGGCGCCCGACCGGGCAAGCCCCCCCGGGGCGCGGGGCGTCTCGTGGGAGCGAGCGTTCCCAGCCTCTCGCGCTTCGAACGCCCGCGTCACCGTGCCGACGAGCTCCGGCCACTGGTCGCGTCGGATGACGTCCGGTCCCGCTCGACCCCCCTGGCGATCCATGCCGGTTCGGGCCCTCTGCCGGGCCAGGCCCCGCCGCTACTCGCGCACCTGTCCGACGGCCACGGGCGCTACGACCCCGATCCCGGCCCCCGCAAGCGCGGTGATGGCGCGGTCGGGATCCTGGAAGCGGAAGACGAGGATCGCACGACCGTCGCGGCCGTAGGTGAAGGCATACATGTACTCGATGCTCACGCCAGCGCTGTCGATGGCCGTGAGCACCTCCGCGAGACCTCCCGGGCGGTCCGGCACCTCGAGCGCGATCACCTCCGTGCGCTGCGCCACGAACCCGGCCTCGGTCAGCGCCGCGCGCGCCGCGTCGCACCGATCGACGACCAGCCGCAGGATGCCGAATTCCCCCGTATCGGCCAGGCTCAGCGTGACGATGCTGATCCCGGCGTTGGCCAGGACTCGGCAAGGGGCGACCAGCTTTCCCGGCTTGTTCTCGATGAAGAGGCTGAGCTGAGCTAGCTTCATGGGTCTTTCCTCCGGCGGTCGACGACGCGATTGGCCTTGCCTTGGCTTCGGTCGATGGTGTGCGGCTCGACCAACCGCACCCCCACTCGGATCCCGACCGTGTGCTCGATCGCGTGGGCGAGGCGTGCCCGGAGGCCCTCGAGGACGCGGACCTCGTCCGAGAAGACCTCGGGCGTGACCTCTACCTCGACGCTCAACCGATCGAGCCCGTTTTCGCGATCGAGCACTAGCTGGTAGTGCGGGAGCGTCCCCTCGACCTCGAGCAGCGCCGCTTCGATCTGCGAAGGGTAGACGTTCACGCCTCGGATGATGAGCATGTCGTCGCTCCGGCGGCCGACGCGGCGCATGCGCCGGAGCGTGCGGCCACAAGGACAAGGCTCGGTGATGAGCGTCGTGATGTCGCGTGTGCGGTACCGGACCATCGGCATGGCTTGCTTCGACAGGGTCGTCAGCACAAGCTCACCCTCGGCGCCTTCCAGGAGCACCTCCCCCGTCTCGGGATCGATGATCTCGGGGTAGAAGCGGTCCTCGAAGACGTGGAGCCCATCCTGAGCCGCACATTCCGAGGCCACGCCGGGGCCGATGATCTCGCTGAGGCCGTAGATGTCGTAGGCGCGGAGGGCGGTCCGGGCCTCGATCCGCCGCCGCATCGAGTCCGTCCAGGGCTCGGCGCCGAAGATGCCGGCGCGAAGCGGCAGCGTGCGGAGATCTACCCCTAGCTCCTCGGCTCGCTCGATCAAGTGGAGGAAGTAGCTTGGGGTGGAACAGAAGGCGGTAACGCCGAAGTCCTTGAGCACCATGATCTGGCGCTCCGTGTTGCCTCCCGAGATGGGGATGACCGTGGCGCCGAGTTCCTCGATGCCGTTGTGGGCGCCGAGGCCGCCCGTGAACAATCCGTAGCCGTAGGCGTTCTGCACGATGTCGCCGCGGTGCAGACCGCATGCGGCGAACGTGCGGGCCATCACTTCGGACCATACCGCGACATCCTCGCGTGTGTACGCGACGACGATTGGCTTGCCCGTGGTTCCGCTCGAGGCGTGCAGACGCACGATCTCCTGCATCGGGCTGGCGAACAAACCGAACGGGTAGGTGTCCCGAAGGTCGACCTTCGTGGTGAAGGGGAGCCGGGCGAGGTCGGCGAGCGAGCGGACGTCGTCGGGCGCGACCCCCCTCGCCTCCATCCGCTGGCGCGTGAGGGCGACGCGGCCGTAGCTCCGCGCTACGGTCTGGTGGAGTCGCGCCAGCTGGAGCTCACGGAGGCGTTCCCGCGGCAAGAAGTCGAGAGCGCTCGCAGGGTGGAACTCGGCGGCGGTGGGATCGGGCGGCGTCATGAGGAAGCTCCCGTCAGCGAGGGATAGCGGAAGACGCGAGTGAAAAGCTCGCGGTTCGGTCCGGCGAGATCCGGGCGCAGCTGGCGATCGATGGCCGCGTGCCACGCCGCGATGGGGAGCGTGAGTTCCCGCGCCAGCACGGCGAGGATCCCCACGTTGAGGCTCCGCTTGCTCGGGAGCAAGGCGGGGTCCAGGGCCGCCGGGGTGATCAGCCGTCCTTCGGGGCGGAGGCGGTGGCGGTGCGGTTCCACCTCGGTGGCCTCGAGGACCAGCAGGTAGTCCGCTTCACCCGGTGTGATCATCGGGCTTAGCACGCACGATCCGAACCGCACGTCGCTGTGGACCGAGCCGCCGCGCTGCGCCATCCCGTGGATCTCGCTCTTCTTCACGTCGTGGCCCGCGAGGAACGCCGCCTCCGCGAGGATGTCCGAGGCCTTGAGCACCCCTTGCCCACCGAGCCCGGCGATGACGACGTCGACCTTCACCAAGGTCACGGGTTGCCTCCGCCAGCGGAGCACGAATTCTTCGAGCGCTCCGCCTCGCGCACGCGACGGGCCGCGAGTAGACACGCCCGTCGGGCGATGAGCACGGCGGTGGTTTCCGACGCCAAGAGGTCGAGCAACGTGCGCTCGAATCCATCCTCGTCAGCGCAGGGATCGACGACCGCGATGCGCGCGACTCCCATAGCGGTGGCCACGGCCTCGAAGGAGATCCGGGACGTGGGCTCGTGCGTGAGGGTGCGTCCCGTCCCCGGATGTTCCTGTTGGCCCGTCATCGCCGTGGTGCCGTTGTCGACGACCACCACCACGTGACCCGTGGCCGGGGGATTGTAGACCATCTCGGCCAGGCCGGTGAGACCGGAGTGTACGAACGTGCTGTCGCCGATCACGCTGACGACCCGCCGCGCCTGCTCGGGCGGGAGCACGTGGCGGAGCCCCAGGCCAACACCGATGCTCGCTCCCATGCAGACGCAGGTATCCATCGCGTTGAGCGGCGGCAAGGCCGCCAGCGTGTAGCACCCGATGTCTCCGGCGACGATGAGATCGTGTTTGGCGAAGATCCCGAACACGGATCGATGCGGACAGCCCTTGCAGAGCTCTGGCGGCTTGCCCCGAGGGGGTTCGGGGTCGGGCGTCAGGTCACCGGCGAGGAGCTGCCGGATCCGCGGCACCGAGAGCTCGCCGAAACGGAATGGCTCCGGGCGGCCAGCCACCTCGATTCCGGCGGCGCGGAGCTGTTCGAAGAGGCATGGGTCTCCCTCCTCGACCACGATGGCGCGGTCGACCTCGGCGACGAACCGCGCCACCCGAGCGAGCGGAAGCGGGTGGGTGAGCAAGAGCTCGAGGCTGCTCGCCGTGGGAGCGGCCTCGCGAGCGTGCATCGCGCTCACGCCTGCCGTCACCAGTCCGAGCGACCGGTCTCCCCGGTGTTCGAAGGCGATGGGCGCTGTCTCGGCCCACTCGGCGATCCCCCGGAGCCGCTCCCGGAGCCGCTGGTGCGCCCGCCGTGCGTTGGCGGGGACCATCACGCGGCTCGCGATGTCGTGGTCGAAGCTGGGTGCTGCGGTGGGCAGCTCCCTCGGGCGGGGCACGACGACGGATCGCGAGTGGCAGACCCGGGTGGTCATTCGCAGGAGCACGGGGAGCCGCCAGCGCTCCGAGATCTCGAGCGCGAGTCCCCAGAGGTCATAGGCGTCCTGTGCGTCGCGCGGTTCGAGCATGGGGACTCCTGCGGCGACCGCGTAGCGCCGGTTGTCCTGCTCGTTCTGGCTCGACGCCATGCCCGGATCGTCTGCGCTCACCACGACCAGGCCGCCGTTCACCCCGGTGTAGGCGGCCGTGAAGAGCACGTCCGCGGCAACGTTGAGCCCCACGTGCTTCATGGTGACCAAGGCGCGGGCCCCGCCGAAGGTCGCGCCCAGGCCGACCTCGAGCGCGACCTTCTCGTTGGGTGCCCATCGCGCCGGCCCACCGAGGGCCCCCAGGACCTCGAGGATCTCCGTTGACGGTGTGCCGGGGTAGCCGGAAGCGAGACCGATGCCGTGGTCGAACGCAGCGTGGGCGACGGCTTCGTTGCCGCTCCAGAGGTGACGAGGGGGTGGCATTTCGGGGTCTGGCGGGCAGGGGGGAACCGGCGCTCGTGCCCGCGGGCCGTCCTCAGTTAGCACGAAATGTCGGGGTGACTCGGGGGAAGTGACGCCCGGTAGGGACCACCCGCGCGGTGGCCTGAAGACCAGCGCCACGGTGACTATGGGTTCGAGGTCGTCCCCTCCTGACGCTATGTGCCGTGATGGTGTCCAAACCGCGGTCGATGGGTTCTGCGCCCGGCGCTGGTGCGAGCGGTCTCGCTCGAGGTCCGTTCGTTGGTGCAGCGATGGCTGGCTCGAACGCCCGTCATTGCCACATCGGCGGACGCCTGACACGCGGGCCGGGCGGTGGGGCGTCGTCAATGGGGCTGGAACTTCGCAGCGGCACCGGCCCGAGAGTCCCTTTGGCGCAGCGGAGTACCAGAATTCGGTGGGAGCTTGGCGGCCGGGACGCGGTAGGGTAGCAACAGTCACCTGCTCGGAGCCCACCTTGGGCGGTAGCCAAAAGACGCGTTGGGGTCAAAGTAGGACGATATCGCTTGGAGGTCGCGCATCATGACGAGCCGGTTCATCGGTAGTGCTTGCCTGGTCACTTCGTTGCTCATCACCGCAGCGTGTTCTAGTTCCGACCCGGCACAGAGTTACTTCCCCAATTCCTCGGGCGGAGCAGCCGCCAGCAGCTCTGGAGGGGCCGGCGGTGGCGGTGCGGTCGGGGGAGCGATCGGTGGGATGGGGGTGACCGGAGGCATGTTCCCGACGGGCGGGGTGGGCGCCATGATGACGGGTGGCGCGATGCCGACGGGCGGCGTGGGGGCGATGCTGACGGGCGGCGTGGGGGCGACGACCACGGGTGGCGTGGGGGCGACGACCACGGGCGGCGTGGGGGCGACGACCACGGGCGGCGTGGGGGCGACGACCACGGGCGGCATGGGCACCGGGAGCACAGGCACGGGGGGCGAACCCGCCGACCCGCTTGGCGGCTACCACGTCCACGGCGACTGGGCGGGGTTCGCGTTTGCGTTCGCGGACGGGGGCGCCACGGTCAGTCCCGAAGAGTTCGATGCGATGATCGACCAGGATGGCCCGTATTGTATCAAGGGGACGGTGCAGGCAACCTCGGACTATACGTCCATCGCAGCGGTGGGCGTGAACGTCAGCCAGCCGAAGATCGAGGACGCCGACGTGAACACCATCATGGCCAGCGGCACGGGCCTGCTGGTGGATTTCACCGTGAAGAGCGGGGCGGATGGGATCCGAGTCCAGATCGAGGGGGCCGATGGATCCGTCAACGAGAACCACCGCTGGTGCGTGAACCTGACGGGCTCGCAGAGCACCGTCATCCCGTGGGACACCTTCAACACCGCCTGCTGGAGCGCCGAAGAGGGGGTGGATTTCAACCCCGCCAGCGACGAGCTCGCGAAGGTCATCTTCTACGTACCCGATGCCGGTAGCGAGAACGGCAGTGCGCAGGACTTCGACTTCTGCCTCAACGACGTTGGACCGGACAACGTCACCGGTCGTGGCGAGGGAGAGATCGTCGCTTCGTGTGGCAACAACGTGTCCTGGGCGAAGACCAGCACCAACCAGCAGTTCGAGAACATCGCCACCAGCGACAACAAGTACCAGTTCCAGAGCAACGGCTGGGGCTGGACGGGCGGCGGGCACAGCATTTCGTTGCTCTCGGGCTGCGGGTTCAAGATGGATTCCCAGTCTTGCAGCCGCAGCGACGACAGCCCCTGCTCCTTCCCTTCCATCTACGTCGGTACCGACGCCGACGGCACGCGCACGAGCGGGAACGGTCTGCCCGCCCAGGTGAGCGCGATCAACAGCATCCCCACCTGCCTCGGATGGTCGTCCGGAGGAACTCCGGCGTCGGACGAGTACAACGTCTCGTACGACGTTTGGTTCAACAGCAGCTCCGGCGCCAATGGTGCGGACGTCTTCCTCATGGTCTGGCTCCGGGATCCACCGAGCTTCCAACCCGCGGGGCAGTTCCCGGTGCAGGACGGCGTGGTGATCGGCAGCCAGACCTGGTCGGTGTGGCATGGACCGAACGCCAACAACCAGATGGTGGTGAGCTATGCCGCACCGAACCATCGCGCTGACGGTCAGGCCTACTCCTTCGACCTAAAGGACTTCATTGACGACGCCGTGGAGCGTGAGTTCATCGACGCGAACAAGTACCTCATTGCCATCATGGGCGGCCTGGAGATCTGGGGTGGGGCGCAGGGCGCGAGCATCACTGGCTTCCGGGCGCAGGTGCAGTAGCCATCCGGTCAAGCGGCGGTCCCATCGCGGCGGCGAGGTCCGCCGCGATGAGCTAGCTGCCCCTCCTCTTGGTGATGGAGGCGGGACCCGTCGTCCGTCGCGTTTCCGATCCGTTCCGGCCACGGGCGGTTCGAGTGAAACTTCGCAGCCATACGGGCGGCCTGGTATGGCCACGGGACCGGGCGGGCGGAAATCCGCGGGAGCTTCGAGCGCCGAAGCGGTAGGGTAAGGGGTATCATCGGTTCGGGTCCGCCCCGCCGGCGGGACGCAGGCGAACGGTCGGGGCCCGACGGAAACGCTTGGAGGTTGAGGACGATGACCAGCCGGCTTTTTGGTAGTGCTTGGATCCCCATGGTGTTCTTCGCCACGGCCTGCGGCGGCAGCGAACCGCCCCTGAACCCCTTCGGTACGGGCATTGGGGGCACCACGGGCGGGGGAACCACCGGAGGCGTCAGCGGGTCCGGGGGGGTCGGTACTGGAGCGGCGCCTGGGGGAGGGACCTCCGGCAGCGGCGGGGTGCTCCCGAGCGGCGGGGGGACCCCAACCGGCGGCACGGGCGCGGGCGGCGCCGTGACCGGTGGTGCCACGACCGGTGGTGTCATGACCGGTGGTGCGGTGACGGGCGGCACGGTCCCGACCGGTGGCGTCGGCGGCGGCACCACGGGCGGGACGAGTGGTTCGGGGGGAGGAGAGATCATCGAGGATCCCATCGACTGCACCTCCGTGAGCGGCGCGGGCTTGCCCGTGAATGAATCGGGTTGGCTCGATGCGTCCTGCAACTCCTTCGGTCTACAGGGAGCGTGGTACTGCTTCACCGACGAGATCCAGACCTCGACCTGCGCGTCCGGGACGCCACCCTGGCAGGCGGGCAGCGGGATGTGTCTCAGCGGCACCTCCGTGATCGACGAGGACTACAAGTCATGGGGTGGGGGTATCGGTCTCTCCCTCAACGAGACCGGCGGGGAGGACTCGGTCAAGACCGCATACGACGCCGCGGCCAACAACGTCGTCGGCTTCCGGATCACCCTCGAAGGTGACAGCCTCGGCATGTCGATGCGGGTGGGCTATTCGGGCGCCGCCGATCCCGGCGACGACATCACGCCCTTCGTAGAGATCGGCGAGATCTCCCCGGGGACGCCGCTCGTGGCCGAGGTCCTGATCGAGGACGCCGTGGTGCCCGAGGAATGGGAGACGGTCCCGAACCCCGGCGCGCTCGCTGATCCCAGCCAGATCTACGACATCCAGGTGCAGTACCCCGGTGGGGAGGAGGACGGGGAGTACAGCTTCTGCATCACCAACATCGAGCCCATGACCACCGGCGACGTGCCGGACGTCAACTGCAATCTCACCGGTCAGGTGTGGGGCACTTCGGAGCGCTACGGCACCTCCGAGGTCAGCGGCTACATGATCCAGAACAATGTCTGGAACGATGCCGCGGTTGGTCACCAGTCCATCTCCGCCTTCAACGCCAGCGGGGGAGTGGGGTTCATCGTGCACGCCGACAGCGGCTACGACGTGCTCTCTGATCCCAACGGGCGTCCCGGGGGGTATGGCTCGGCGGTCCTCGGCTGGCACACGGATGGTGGGTTCCACGGCAGCTACCAGTCGGCGCGTCAGATCTCCGGGATCGGCTCGGCGCGCTCCCAGTGGAACTACTGCACCCCCAGCGCTGGCAACTGGAACGCATCCTACGACATCTGGCTCGCACCGGGGGGCGCCCAGCCGAGCGGCGACCAGGGCACCGAGTTGATGATCTGGACCGCGCACCGTGACGCCACGCCGATCGGCACCGAGCTTGACACCGTGACCATCGGGGGCGCCTCGTGGGAGGTCTGGGTCGGCGAGGACGCGGGACCCTGGCAGACGATCTCCTTCCGCCGCATCACCAACACGCGCACCGTCGATATCGATCTGAAGGACTTCTTTACTGCGGGCGATCCGTACGCAGACTACGATAGCAGCCACAGCCTCTACGGAATCCAGGCGGGTTTCGAGGTCTGGAGCTCGGACAACCAGAACCTCAACTTCACGACGGCGCTCTTCAACGCGTCCGTGCAGTAGGTTGGGTGTTGGCCCTCGGGAGGGGCCGTGACGGGCGGCGGTGCCGGCACCGGTGGTGGGCGTGGCGATCCTGCCGGCAGTCCCGGCTGCGGCGCCGCGTCTTGGCCGGAAGTGGTTGCCAGGGGCCACTTGCGCGGTGGCCTACGCAGTGCCGTTCCGAGGCGGGTCTGTCGAAAAGGTTGGGGCGTCGGCCCCGGGGGATGTGCGCGGGTGGTCCGTCAGGCGTCAG
>JAFGBI010000014.1 GCA_016933275.1 Polyangiaceae bacterium
AGAGGCAGCGCTGGAAACGCGTCCTCGCCTCGCACGGACGCGTTTCCAGCGCTGCCGTTGCTGTCGGCAACCTGATCGGTGCTCTAGTCCCTGGTCTCGATGCTGGTCCCGAATCGAAGCGTCGGTGCCCGCATCGCGCGACAGACCGGGTGCTCGCCGACGAGGAGCCTCGGTCCCATCACGGGTCAGGCCAGCGTCACCTGCGCCAAAATCTTCCCCTCGCCCACGGCGACGCACTGCCCACCGACACGCACGGAGGTGACGGAATCGGCGTTTCGCTCGATCGCGACGTGGAGGAAGCTCGGCCGCCCGACCTCCGCGCCCTGCTCGAGGAGCAGCATCTGCGGTGACTCCGCGGCCAGGAACCCATAGCGAACGAGGAACGCAGCGAGCGGTCCGCACACCGTCTCCGATGCGGGCTCCTCCTCCACGCCGCTGTCCGGAGCGAAAACGCGCAGCTTCGCGGTGGAGCCGGCGCGATCGGTCTCCAACGTGAAGGCGGCGATGCGCGGGCCTTCGAACCGGCGGATCGTGCGTTCCCAGATGTCCAGACGAAACCTAATGGCACGCAGAGCAGCACGATTGCGAAGCGCCATGACAAGGTAGCTCGCTCCGCCGTTCGCGGCCTGAAACGGAACGCCAGCCATGCGCTGATCCTCCCGGAGTCCCAGCGTGGCAAGGGCGGCGTCCGTGTCGGGGTAGACCGCACCGAGGATCGGTGCGGGCTGGCGCACGGTCATGACTCGAGCAAACGTCGACACGGAGACGGGACCTCCTTCGCCCTGGAATACGACCCGGTTGGCCGGCGTCGTCTGGGCGCCTTGCTCGAGAGCCATGGCGAAGGCTGCGCCGATGCTCGGGTAGTGGCCCGCGGGAAGCTCCCCGAACGGGGTGAAGATCCGCATTCGGGGCGCACCCTCGGACGATGGCTCGGGAAAGAGGAATGCCGTCTGCGGACGGTTGAGCTCCCTGGCGATGATCTGCATTCCCACCGGATCGAGCCCTCGAGCGTCGGTGAAGACCGCCAACGGGGCGCCGGTGAACGGTCGCTCCGCGAACACGTCGATCAGACGGTAGGTGAATTCGCGGAAACCACGCCTCGAGGACGCGGGGATGGGTTCGCTGGGTTCTACGACTCGAGACGAATTGCTCATCTGACGTTCCGCCGTGGCAAACTCGGTGCCCATTCGCTCCGGGCTTGGCCGTGCCGAGGACGGCCGGGCGAGTTGCCCACGGCACCGGGGACCCGTAACTCTATACACCCCGCCGCCAAATGGGAGCGCCCGCGATCGGGGGGCCATCATCGTGGATTTCGCGCCTCCTAGAGCAGCAATCAGGTTGATTGCTGCGTCAAATCAACAACTTGAAGCACCGAACCGGCAGCACACCTCTCCAGAGGCAGCGCTGGAGACGCGTCCTCGCCTCGCACGGACGCGTTTCCAGCGCTGCCGTTGCGGTTGGCAACCTGATCGGTGCTCCAGGCGTCAGGGGTTCGGGCCCCACGGTTCGTCGGGGCAATCGGGCTGATTGCCGGTCCGGGGCCGGCGGAGCCCCGACAATCACGGAGCCCGACGCCCGCGCATCGCGCGGAGCAACAGACCCGGGAAACGCCAGCCATCCCGAAGGTAGCGCTTGGTCAGACGCCCGGGCTCGCGCGCGACACGAAATGCCCACTCGAGCCCAACGGAACGCATCCATACCGGCGCCCTGGGCTGTACCTCCGCCAAAAAATCGATGGTGGCGCCAACGCAGAGGGCGACCTTGGCAGCGATCTCATGACGATGCTGGTCGACCCAGACCTCCTGCTTGGGAGCGCCCAACCCCACCACCAGAAGGTCTGGTCGTGCGGCGTCGATCCGGGAAAGGATCCGGGCGTTCTCTTCGGGGTCGTGTTCGAACCCCATGGGGGGGCTGTAGGTCCCCACCACCTCCACGCCAGGAAAACGACCGCGGATCTTCACGGCCGCGGTTTCGGCGACACCCGGAGCAGCTCCCAAGAGATAGGTCGTGATGGGCCCACGGTCGCGAGCAGCCGCGAACAGGCCGGGCACCAAATCACTCCCCGCCACCCGCCCCGGAAGCGATACCCCGAGCAGGGCGGCCGACCAGACGAGCGGGGCCCCATCGACCACCACCAGCGACGCGTGCAGGTATGCATCCCGCAGACCAACGTGGTGTTCGAGCATGACCAGGTGGTTTACGTTGGGAGTGACCACGAAGCGGCATTCGTCGCCCCGCTCCTTGCCCGCCCAATCGAAAACCCGATCGACCGCCCCCGTCATGTCGACAGGGTCGATGGGTACCCCCATCAACGCGACTCGCTCGAGTTCTCCCACGGCTCCGCCCATCCACGAAACCTTCTCCTCATACGACGGGTGAGTCGAGCCCTCAATTCGATCTGACGCAACAGTCAACCTGATTGCTGCTCTGGGGCAGGAGGAGACCGCACTGGATGGCCGGCCATCGCACCAGGACACCGTCGCTTCGATCGCCGCCAACGGACCCCGTGACGGAACCCCCAGCAACCCCGATCGGTGGGGTGCTCCGAGTCGGAAGGCCCGGAAGCAGCCCATGACAGCTCCGATCGGACAGCAAAGTTGCGGGAGGTCATGCGATTTGGGTTGCACCCCATCCCGATTGGTCGCTTTACATCGCGGTAGGAGGGATCGAGCGGTCCCTGCCGAGAGTCTCGACGATGAGCAATCCCGATACCGAGCGCACCGGCGGAGTCCTCAAGACCCACGCCTCGGAGATGAGCGCCTTGATCCGCATCGTCGACGCCGTGGTGGTGTTCGGCACGTTCTGGACGTCGTGCACGTTCTATGCGGGCGTGGAATGGAGTCGCGAAGAAACCGTTGCCTCGTCGCTCGCGGTCATCGCGTTCCTCCTCGTCGCGGAGGTCAACGGCCTCTACCGGTCCTGGCGCGGTGCGAATTTGCGCCAGGAAGCGCTGCGTATCCTCATGAGCTGGGGTGGCGTGGTCGGCGCGCTCCTCTTCGTGGCCTTCGCCACCAAGGCGACCGCCGAGTACTCCCGCATCGCGACGACCGCTTGGGTCATCGTAACCCCCATCCTGCTCACCCTCCTCCGACTGATCCTCCGCCGCCTGCTCCGAGAGCTCCGGCTGCGCGGACTCAACTCCCGCACCGTCGCGATCGCGGGCTCGACCGAGACCGGAGAGCGGCTCGCGCGCACCATCGTCGGTGACCCGACCTTGGGCCTTCGCATCCGTGGTGTGTACGACGATCGCAACCGTCGGCGCAGCATCCCGGAGGAGGTCGCCCCCGTCGCGGGCACCCTCGACCAACTGGTGGAGGATGCGCGGTCGAGTGAGATCGACATCGTGTACATCACCCTTCCTCTGCGGGCGGAGCACCGAATCACGTCCCTCGTCACCCGCCTCGCCGACACGACCGCCACCGTCTACATCGTGCCCGAGTTCTACGCCTACGACCTGTTGCATGCGCGTTGGAGCACCGTTGGGGACCAACCCGTGGTGAGCATCTTCGACACCCCGTTCAGTGGACTCGGCGGGTGGTTGAAGCGGCTGGAAGACCTCGTCCTAGGCACGATGATCCTGATGATCGTCGCCATGCCCATGCTGCTCGTGGCCATCGCGGTGAAGCTCGACTCGAAGGGGCCCGTGTTCTTTCGGCAGCGTCGGTACGGCCTCAACGGCAAGCCGATCTACATCTGGAAGTTCCGCAGCATGACCGTCTGCGAGGACGGAGCCGATGTTCCCCAGGCGAAGCAAGGGGATGCCCGGGTGACGCGCCTCGGCGCCTTCCTGCGCAGAACCTCGATCGACGAGCTGCCGCAGTTCTTCAACGTGATTGCTGGTGATATGTCGATCGTCGGTCCACGTCCGCACGCCGTCGCCCACAACGAGATCTATCGCGGCAAGATCAAGGGTTACATGCTGCGTCACAAGGTGAAGCCTGGCATCACGGGATGGGCGCAGGTCAATGGCTGGCGCGGCGAAACGGACACCATGGACAAGATGGAGCGCCGCGTGGAGCACGATCTATACTACATCCACAATTGGCGACTCGACTGGGATCTAAAGATCATCCTCCTCACCGTCTTCGGGCGGGCGGTTCGGAAGAACGCCTACTAACCCGCCAACCAGCGAGATGATCGCTTCGCGCGCGGAGGAGCCGAGGAGCGCGGGGTCGAGGACCACGAGACCGAACGCACACGCCAGTGCTCGAAAGGTCCACCGGCCGCAGCCGCGAGCCTCGAAGTCCGAGATGGTCGCCCCGGGATGGTACCGATGGCACTGATCCTTCACCTCGAGAGGCTGCTCGCCAGGACCTGTCCCCCGGACGTGGTGTTCTCCGCCGCGGACTCGGAGACCCGGATCGGTCCGCTCTACGAGGGAGAGGAGACAGCGGTCGTCCGGGCCGTACCCCGTCGGCGCTGGGAGTACCAGGCGGGCAGGCACTGCGCTCGCCAGGTACTCGTCACCCTCGGCCAACGTCCGGTCGCCATCCCCGTTGGCGAGCGACGGGAGCCCCGCTTCCCGCCCGGGATCGTCGGGTCCATCACGCACTCCTCGCGTCCGCTCCCGGCAGCCGTCGCGATCGCCGCCGACTCTGCCCGGTACGTCGCGATCGGAGTCGACCTCGAGCGCCGCGGCGGCGCCGCTCGCCTCGATCCCGACCTGATCACGACGGAGGCAGAACGAGCCGCTCGTCCCCCGACGATCCCCGCTGATCTCTTCCTGGATCTGGTGTTTTCTGCCAAAGAAGCAGCCTACAAGGCGCTCTCCCCTTTCGTCGGACGCATCCTCGACTTCGGCGAGGTCAAGGTCGAGCTCCCTCCAAGTGGCTTCACCTATCGAGCCTTCGCCTCGGTATCCTCGCCCGAGCTGGGTGCGGTGACCGGGCGCTGGGCGACGGACGACGACTTCGTACTCTGCGTCGCGACCATCCCGAGGCACGACGCAGCCATCGAGGTGCGGCGTCCAGGCTGAACCGCCGCCTGTGGACGAAGCCAGTCTCAGGCCACGAACGCGGCGTAGATGGACCGCAGCGCGCGTTGGAAATCATCCGGGTGCACCCCGACGATGATGTTCACCTCGGACGCACCCTGGTTGATGACTCGGACGTTCACCCCGGCATCGCGCAGGGCAGCGAAGACCTTCGCCGCGATCCCGACCGAATGGATCATACCCTCCCCGACGACCGCCACGAGCGCGAGGTCAGGCACCAGGGTGACGGAATCGGGATCCAGCATACGCCGGATCTCCTCGATCACCTCCGGTGCCGCGTCTCCGAGGTACTTCTGCTCCACGATGACGTTGATCCCGTCGATGCTCGATGGGCAGTGCTCGATGCTGATCCCGCGGCGCTGAAAGATACCGAGGAGCCGGAAGGCGAAACCGACCTCCGCGTTCATCAAGCTCTTCTCGACGCAGATCATCGAGAAGCCCTGCTTGCCAGCGATGCCCGCGATCTCGGTGCCCTTGTCCTCCTCTTCGCTCAGCCGGGCCACGATACGAGTTCCTGGGTGGTCCGGCCGATTGGTGTTCTTGATGCAGATGGGCGTGCCGATCTCGCGCACGGGGAGGATCGCCTCGTCGTGAAGCACCGTGGCGCCCATGTATGACAACTCCCGGATCTCCCGATACGTGACCTCCGCCATCGGTCGCGGCGAGTCGATGATGCGGGGATCCGCCATGAGCAGCCCGGAGACGTCGGTCCAGTTCTCGTAGAGCTCGGCCCCCGCCGCGCGAGCGACGATCGCTCCGGAGATGTCCGAGCCCCCACGCGAGAAGGTCTTCACGTCCCCGTTGGGGCCGCGACCGTAGAAGCCGGGGATCACGTACCGCCGGTCCTCGACCAGTCGCTGCCCGAGTCGTTGGTAGGTGATCGGATCCACACGGCCCGTCGAGGAAATGATGATGTGGTCATGCGGATCCACGAATTCCGCCCCCAGGAACGCCGCGAGCAAGAGGCCGCTGAAGTACTCGCCACGCGACGCGGCGTGATCGCGCGAGCACCCCGCTCGCACCTGCCCGAGGAAGGCGTCGATGGCGTCGGCGATGCCCACCGCCAAGCCGAGCTCGGCCTCTATCTCCACGAAGCGCTGCCGCAGCATCCCGAACGGACCGGTCAGATCAGCGTGCATCTCGGCCATCTCGTGGCAGAGATAGAGAAGGTCGGTGACCTTGGGGTCCTCCTTGGTGCGCTTCCCCGGTGCCGACGGCACGATGATTTGGCGTCTCGCGTCGGCCTCGACGATGGCTTTCACCTTCCGCATCTGGGCTGCGTCAGCGAGGCTCGTGCCTCCGAACTTGCAGGCGATTCGATTCATGGCTGCTCCCGTCGGGACGCGGCGTATAGCACCGTCCGGAGACCCAGAGAACCGTGCACGACGTCTCCCCCCAAGTCGTCCCCTGCCCGCCCTCGACGGCTCGCCCGGCGCCCGCCCCGACCGAGGGACGTTCCGAAGAATGCGACCTCCCTCCGGGTCCAGCCAAGGCGCTCGAGCGCCGGTCGGTAGGGTCAGGCGAGCACTGCCCGGTACACGCCCTCGGTGTAGCTTGCCACGTTGTCCCAGTTGAATCGGTCCTCTACCGCGATGCGACCGTTGCGCCCCAGGGCTCGGCAATGATCGTGGTCGGCGAGGAGCGATCCGATCCCGTGAGCCAGCCCTCCAGGGTTGGCGTCAACCAGGAACCCGTTGACGTCGTGCCACACGAAGTCCCGCGGGCCCCCGGCCGTCGTGGCGACCACTGGCTTCCCGGCCGCCCAGGCCTCGAGCACCACGATCCCGAAAGGCTCGTTGCGGCTGGGCACGGCAACGATGTCGCTCGCCTTCACGAGGTCCACGTACTCGCGACGCGGGAGCGCGCCGAGGAAACGAACCGCATCACGAGCCCCCACCTCGTGGGCACGGTTCACGACGGCCGCCTTCTCCGGACCCTCGCCCGCAATGACGAACTTCGTGCTCGGGTAGCTCGCCAGCACCATGGGAACCGCCTCGACGAGCATGTCCATCCCCTTCTGCGCCATCATCCGGCCGGAGGCGAAGACGGTGGGATCCATCGGACCGATCGCGTACCGAGCCTTGACAGCCGCCGGGTCGATGAAGCCATCGAACTGGTGGTACGCGACCCCGTTCGGCACCACGTGTATCTTCTCGTGCGACACGCCGTAGATGCGTTGCAGCTCTGCGGCCAGAAACGACGACACCGCGATCACGACTCGTGCCTGGTGACAACCCGCCGACTCGACATCCCGTACCCATCGCGCGACGCCTTCGTGAAAGACGTTACCGTCGCGGCCGTACTCGGTCGAGTGCATGGTCAGAACCCCGGGGGTTCCCCAACCGTCGCGCACGTAGGCGAGCGTGTTGGCCGTGAGCCAGTCGTGAGCGTGGACGAGATCGAAAGCCCCGACCATCGAGGTCACTTCGTGAAAGCAGTGAACCATCGCCTTGCACATCAAGTCCATCATCTCGACGAAATTGTCGGTGAGCGCATGATCGATGCGGTGGTAGTGGACGCCGTCGATCCGGGAGTAGTCGGCCTGTCCCGGTCCACGCCGCGTCACGACGTGCACCTCGTTTCCACGCCGCTCGAGCCCGGCCGCAAGCTCCGTCACGTGAACTCCGAGCCCGCCGAGCAGGATCGAGTGCATCGACTCCCAAGAGAAGAGCAGAACGCGCATCGCAGTGGTTCCCTTCGCTGGCGCGGGCGGTGGCTCTGGACAGCAAACGGCACCCGGCCCGGTAAGCTCGAACACAGGAGCGATGGCGACGCAAGCCCGACCTTCTCGAGGACCGAATGGGGCCCGGGCGCGCCGGGTCCCGCCGAGGGAGCCGGCGAATTCGCTACTGCTGACCAGGCCAGGTTCTACCGCTTCGCGCCGCTCGGCGACCGAGTCGGCAGCGATCCTCGACCTCCTGGGGCTGCTTCGCCGTACCGACGAATCGACTCGTATCCCTGATCGCGCCCTACTCCTCCGCATCGCGGCCATGCTGACCGCGATAGCCCTAAAGAATTCGGGCTCGGGCGCGGGCTCCTGGCAACGGGTCGTGCCAGTGGGCTCGGGCTTGAACCGGCCCTGTGAAGACACTCCTTGGCTCGCAGGCACGCGCCAGTTGGGCTGGGGCGGCAACCCTGCTAGAACACCGATCAGTTTGCCAGCAGCAGCGGCAGCGCTGAAAACGCGTCCGTGCGAGGCGAGGACACGTTTCCAGCGCTGCCTCTGGAGAGGTCTGCTGCCGGTTCGGTGCTCTAGTCCCTTGGCGGTGCGATCTTGACCAGATCTGGCAGGATCTCGCTTCCGTGTTTTCGTGGCCGTCAGCCATCAGCCGTCAGCCATCAGGAGCACGAGGTTCTGCCTGACTGCTGATAGCTGATGGCCTGGCCTGTTTGGTTCCGGCTCTGCCGGGTTAGGTTGTTGATCTGACGCAGCAATCAACCGGATCGCTGCTCTAGGTTGTTGATTTGACGCAGCAATCAACCTGATCGCTGCTCCAGGGGCGGTCACGCTCTCCCCGGCACGAGCCCCCCCTAGCTCGCCGTCGGCGTCACCCGCCGGGCGGAAAGCCCCCGTGGAAGCCCCATCGTCGGCCAACGTGGGCGGTGGTAGGGTGCCCGCGACCATGGCCGATGCCCTGGACACCGCCCGTTCCGTCGGCAGTGCGGTGGCGATGGCCACCAACGCGGCGATCCTGCTGACCGCCCCCGACCGCTATGGCCTCTGGGTGGACCACGTGGGCGTCGAGGTCGCCCGGATGCGCATCGTCGATACCCTGAGCCGGCTCAGCGGTTGGCTGCGTCGTCTGCTGAGCGACGAGGTGAGGCTCGGTCAGGCCTGGCTCGTCCTGGAGGAGCCGACGATCGCGATACTGCGGGATGTGGTGGAGTGGAACGGGATGCCGCCGATCCCTGGCCCCCTCATGAGCGCGGCGGAGAGCGCGCTTCCCCTGTTCGGCGTCCGCGCCCAGAACCACGGTTCTTTCGACCTGACCGAAGCCCCCACCCTGCCTCTCCTCCAAGGAACGCTCGACCCACTGACGGCGCTCGATGACGACCAGCTGTCCGACGACAGGAGCGAGCTCCGCTTCGTCGTGCACCGACTCGTGGAGCGTTCGCGATGGCGGGACGCGCTCCTGGCATTCCGCGGCGGCGATACCGTGCTGCGTGCCACGGACTCCCCCCCGTCCGTCCCACCGACTGCGCCGGCCCTCGATTTGGCGGACACGACCCCGCGGGTCGCCGACATCCTCGACCGAACGGACCTCTGTCTCTTCCTTGACCTCGGGAAGGAACCTATGGCAATCCGCCTGAGCGGCGCCCGGCTGCTGCTCGTGGCGGCCGCGACATCACCCGCGTACCTCCAATCCATCCGTGATCCGATGCTCGGTACCGCACTGAACCGCCTGCTCCAGACCTTAGAGGATCGCGTGGAGCGCACCTCCGCTCCCCCTTGGTCGTCGGACCCATCGAGCCTGCGCCGCTGGACGCTCTGACCTACGGCTCGGCAGAGCCACCGCCAGACAAGCCGAAGAGGGGCAAGCGGCCGCGTGGAGACCCGCGGTTCTGGAGCTCAACCGAGCTTGAGCTCGAGTCCCTCCCGGGCGCCAAAGACGGTGAGCGCAGCACCCGCCGCGCGGATCCGAGCCATGGCTCGCTCGACCTTCCCATCGACGTCGGCATCGGTCTGGGTCGGGTCGTGGTGGAACAGCACCAGCTGCTTAGCCCCGGCCTGGATCGCGAAGTCCACCACGGTGTTCGCTCGTGCGTGACCCCAACCGTCCCGGTAGTCGTCGTCATTGTACTGCGCGTCCGCGATCAGCAGATCCGCATCAGCGACAAACGCCAGGGCGTCCCGCGGCAGCGCCCGCAGGGCATGGGGGCGATCGAGGATGTCACTCCGGTTGATGACCGTGCGATCGAGCTCGCTGTCGGTGGCGTACACCACCTTGGTGCCGCCTTTGGCGAAAGAGAACGCGAAGCTCCGCCCCGGATGGACCTGCTCGAAGGCGCGAACCGTGACCCCCTCGATAGTGGTACAGCCGCCGTCAAGGTGGCTAGGAACGATCCGCGAACCGAGCTCCGAGAAATCTACCGGAAAGTACTCCGGCCGCATCTGCCCGAGGAGCAAGCGGTGGACGCGATCGTCGTCGCGCTCCACGTCGTAGACCCGCAAGGTCGTCGTCGACCGGTAGGCGGGCAAGAAGAACGGAAAGCCCTGGATGTGATCCCAGTGGGTGTGGCTGAGCAGCAGGTGGGCATCGACCGGATCGCTCGACCGCGCAAGCAACGCTTCGCCGAGCTCCCTCATACCGGTGCCGCCGTCGCAGATGAACAGCGCGTCATCGACGCGGACCTCGACACAGGAGGTATTGCCCCCATAGCGGCGCGTTGAGTGGCCCGGTGTCGGGATCGAGCCGCGGGTCCCCCAGAATCTAACGAAGAGGCTCATCCGTCCCCCTCGCGGTAAAGTAGAACGACATCCCCGATCTGGACCATGTCACCGTCGCGCAGCACGGCCGAGTGCACGCGCACGCCGTTCAGGAAGACCCCGTTCGCGCTGTCGAGATCGGTGAGCAAGTAGTCCGGACCCTGACGCCGCAGGGTGAAGTGCTGGCGTGAGATCCGGCTACTGTCGATGGTGAAGTGAGCCTGGAGCGACCGGCCCACCACGAATTCCGGGAGCTCGAGCGGGACCTCGCGCGGCGCCCCGGGCCCTTCGAGCTGGATGAGCACGAAGGGCCGGCGCGGCGCGGCCAAGCGCACGGCGATCCCCAGCTCGTCCAGGGTCGTTTCCTCAGTCACGAAGCCGTCTCGAAACGGATCTGGTGGGCGGCCGGTTGACATGTGCGCACGAGCACTCTACCACCGATCCCTCACGACCGGGACGCCGCGCCGCGCCACCATCCGGGGTGCGGCGTGGACCGGCAAAGCTTCTCCCTACATGGCGAACCGCACCTTCGCGATCGGCGATATCCACGGCGATCAGCAGGCCCTGTACAAGCTCTTGTCGTGTCTCCCCGCGCTCGACGCGGGCGACACCCTGGTCTTCCTCGGAGACTACGTCGACCGGGGACCCCACTCCGCAGGAGTGGTGTCCTACGTCCGGAACCTCTCCCGCCACGTGCCCGCGCGGGTGGTGGCGCTCCGCGGCAACCACGAGGATGCGTGGTTGCGGGTCGTCGACCACGGGTGGGATGCGTTCGTGCTGCCGATCCCCAACGGCTGCTATGCCGCCTATCGGTCCTTCGTCGGGGCTCCCCCGCCTCTCGCGACCGACCACCCGCGAGCCGAGGAGATCCTGGCGATGCAGACGGGCTCGTTCCTGCCCGACGACGTCATCGCCTGGTTTCGGTCCCTTCCATACTTCTACGAGGACGACCACGCCATCTACGTCCACGCGGGTCTGCCGCGCGGCCCCTCCGGGTTCCTTCACCCCCGGGACGTCGATCCGCCGACCGTAGTCCTCTGGTGCCGCGACGAGGACTTCTTCCGCAACTACCGGGGCAAGCTCTGCGTCTTCGGCCACACGCGTACGGAGTACCTCCCCGAGGAGCTCAGCGGCTACACCCCCGACGACCCAACCGACCTCTGGGCGGGTGAGAACTGCGTGGGGATCGACACGGGAGCGGGAAACGAGGGATTCCTCACGGCGTTCGAGCTCCCCGGCGGCCGCGTCTACGAGTCTCGCGAATGAGCCCCAGGGGTTCTGGTCGAGATACCGTCCTATCGACCGGTCGGTCACCGTGACGGCGGCGCGGATGGGCCGGTTCTCAACCTGCTTGCGATCCTTATTGAAAATGAAATTCAATACGCTATAGCAATGGGTAACGATGCAGCTCGCCGATACTCCCCTCAACGCCAGGTCCATCATCGCCCGACTGGACGGTAGCCGGGCGTTTCGCCGACGACTGATGGAATTGGGGTTGGTCCCGGGCACCCGGGTAGAGGTGGTGGGCAAGGCGCCGCTAGGGGGACCTTTCGAGCTTCTGGCGCGCGGCTGCAGTCTGTCCATCCGCCGCGAAGACGCCAACGCGATCGAGGTGACCGACGTTCAGGTGGGCCATCGCTCGGCCCTGCCGCTCGTGCCCTAGCCCATGAGCCCACCCGGTCGTGCACCGCTTCGAAATCGTCTCTTTGGGCGTGCTTCGGCGAAGGCTGACCGGCCGCCGCTCCCCGATCTGACCGAGCGACTCATGCTCGATCATCTCCCCGGCGTCGCCCCCGCCCAGCGTCGGGATGCAGCAATCCCGGTCGTGGTCGTCGTTGGCAACCCGAACGTCGGCAAGACTTCGCTCTTCAACGCGCTCACCGGATCCAACGCCCGCATCGGCAACTACCCCGGAATCACGGTGGAGCGGCGATCGGGTGTGCTCGTGCTTCCGGACGATCGCGGCGCGGTCGAGGTGGTCGACGTCCCCGGAGCCTACTCGCTTTCGGCGCGTTCAGCCGACGAGCAGATCGCCATCGCCGCTACCCTCGGGCTCCGCCACCTCCCCGAGCCACGGCTCGCGGTCGTGGTGGTCGACGCGGGACAGCTCGTCCGCAATCTCTACCTCGTGTTGGAGCTCGTCGAGGCTCGCGTCCCCATTGTCGTCGCCCTCAACATGATCGACGAGGTGCGCAACAATCCGCC
This sequence comes from Polyangiaceae bacterium, assembly GCA_016933275.1. Taxonomy (GTDB): domain Bacteria; phylum Myxococcota_A; class Polyangia; order Polyangiales; family Polyangiaceae; genus JAFGBI01. The sequence goes on from JAFGBI010000014.1 coordinate 12,627, forward strand.
CCGCCCTGCCGCCGTCAGTATGCTCTTCGGGGTGCCTTGCGTTGCCACCGATGCGCGGCACGGAGGTGGCCTCGACGAGCTCCGTGCCGCCATCGCGAACGGCATCGCCTGTCCGCCGATGGGGGCCGTCCGTGTTCCCTACCCGGCAGCGCTGATGCGGGACGTCGACCGCATCGCCGAGGTCCTCCCCCCAGGCTGGCGCCGAAACGTCGAGCGAGACCGCGCCCTGGCACTGTGGGCGCTCGGGAGCCTCGACGAGGAGGACGACCTCGTCGATATCGACCCCGAACTCCGGGCGCGTTGCCTGGACGTCCGCCGTGCCGCTTCCGGTCGCGACCTGGACGCGGAGATCGTCGCCACGCGATACGGAGTGCTCGACCGGCATGCGCCAGAGCTCTGCGGGATCCACGACCCCCACCCGCCGAAGCGTCTCCTGTCGGAGCGACTCGACCGGTTCTTGCTGCACCCCAAGCTCGGCTTCGCGATCTTCGTTGCCCTGATGCTGCTGGTGTTCCACGCCCTCTTCTCCTGGGCAGACCCGGCAATCTCCTTGGTGGAGGCGGGGATCGGGCTCGTCCAGCGCGCGGTCGTGACCGTGCTCCCGCACACCGTCCTGCGCGACCTGTTGACGGAAGGGGTGCTCGGCGGCGTCGGCAACGTGGTGGTTTTCCTTCCGCAGATCCTGCTCCTGTTCTTCTTCATCGGGCTGCTCGAGGACTCGGGCTACATGTCGCGGGTCGCTTTCCTGATGGACCGCCTGATGAAACCACTCGGGCTGCACGGGCGGGCGTTCGTCCCCATGCTCTCGGGACTGGCCTGCGCGGTGCCCGCGATCATGGCGACACGAACGATGGAGCGACAGCGGGATCGACTCCTTACCATGCTGGTAGTCCCGCTCATGACCTGCTCCGCGCGGCTGCCGGTCTACACCCTGATCATCGGCGCGCTCTTCCCGCCGACGCGTTTCTGGGGGGTCTTTCCGCTGCGGGCGATGCTTCTGATCGGGATGTACTGCTTCTCCGTGCTGCTCACCATCCTGGCGGCGGGGGTCCTGGGTCGCACGATCCTCCCCGGCCGTCGGGTGCCCCTGATCCTCGAGCTCCCCCCCTATCGGCTCCCGAGCCTCACGGTCACGCTTCGCCTGATGGTAGAACGAGCGCTGGTCTTCCTCAAGGAGGCGGGAACGGTGATCCTGGTGCTCACGATCCTCCTGTGGGCGCTGCTGTCGTTCCCGCGCCTCGACGTCGGCGATCCGGCCGCTCTCCCCGCGGCAGCGCGCGACACGGCCACCGCCGTCGCGCCCCCGAACCCGCGAACCGCCATCGAGCATAGCTATGCTGGACGCCTCGGCCGAGCGCTGGAGCCGGCGCTCACCCCACTCGGGTTCGATTGGGGGATCGGCGTGGGACTCATCGGGTCGTTCGCGGCGCGCGAGGTGTTCGTCTCGACGATGGCCCTCGTGTACGGCATCGGTGAGAACGACGGGGCGGTGTCGCTGCGCGAACGGATCCGTGGCGAGCGCCGCGAAGACGGGAGTCCCGTGTACACGCCACTCGTCGGCCTGTCGCTCCTGGTGTTCATGGCCCTCGCCTGCCAGTGCATGAGCACACTCGCGGTCGTTCACCGAGAAACCCGCTCCTGGCGCTGGCCTTTGTTCCTCTTCACGTACACGACGACCCTCGCGTGGGTGGCAAGCTTCCTCGTCTATCAGACGGGGCGCCTCCTCGGCTTCGAATGAGCGCGGCCGCGCAAACCGCTACGTTTCTGGGCTCCGAAAGGGTACTCTCCGACGGTCATGCCCGGCGACGCCTCCCGCCCCTACCCCACCCCTCCGCGACGCGAGCCGAGCCGCCCGCATCACTCAACAGTGGGCGCCCCACCCAAACGGGTCGCGGGACCTCTCTCCGGCCAGCAGGTCGCGCTCGGCGTAACCGGGAGCATCGCAGCCTACAAGGCGGCCCTGATCGCGCGTCTCCTGGTGAAGCAGGGCGCAACCGTCCAGGTCCTGATGACGCGGGCCGCGCTGGAGTTCGTCGGCCCCGCTACCTTCACTGGCATCACGGGCCGTCCTCCGATCGTCGACATGTTCGACCCGGGCGCTCGTGGTGAGTCCCACGTCGAGATTGCCCGAACCAGCCACCTCATCATCGTCGCACCGGCCACCGCGGACACCCTGGCGCGCCTGGCGGCGGGGAGAGCGGACGACCCGGTGGCGGCCGTGGTGCTCGCCGCCGCCTGCCCCATCCTGCTGGCCCCAGCGATGCACCCCAGCATGTGGGCGAACCCCGCAACGCGGCGCAACGCGATCACCCTGAAGACGGACGGGAACATCGAGTTCGTCGGCCCCGAGCACGGGGAGGTCGCGTCGGGCGATTGGGGCGTGGGACGAATGGCAGATCCAGAAGACATCGTCGCCCACGCCGCGCGTCACCTCGTGCGCGGCGACCTCGCAGGGAGGCACGTCGTCGTGACTGCCGGACCGACGGTGGAGGATCTCGACCCCGTCCGGTACCTCTCCAATCGCTCCTCGGGCAAGATGGGTTTCGCCGTGGCGGAGCGCGCCGCCGCGCGCGGTGCCCGGGTCACGCTGATCACGGGACCGGTTCCGCTGAAGACCCCACCCGGAGTACTGCGCGTGGACGTGCGCAGCGCGATCGCCATGCGCAGCGCGCTGTGGCAGGCGCTCGGGCCAGACCTCGCCAACGCCGACATGCTGGCCATGGTTGCTGCCGTGGCCGACTACCGGCCGGCAGAGGTCCACTCCTCCAAGATCAAACGGCATCATCAGGGACTTACCGTCGAGCTCCAGCCAAATCCGGATATCCTCGCCGAGGTGGGCCAAGCGCGACGCGCCCAACGCCCGTTGCTCATCGGGTTCGCGCTCGAAACCGACGCCGACGAACGTGTCCTCGCCAACGCACGCCAGAAGCTCGAGGAGAAGCGGGTCGATCTCGTGGTAGCGAACCACGCGGGGGACGCCCTGGAGCGGGACGAGAACCGGGCGAGCCTGGTCACCGATACCCACCAGGAGCCGCTCGCCAGGACCACCAAGGTGGCCCTGGCCGAGCGAATCCTCGACTGGGTGGCGCAATGCTTCATCGGAGACCGCTGATGCTCGTCGTCATCCTCGTCGCCCTGGCCAGCTCCGTGGCGATCACGGCCGCGCTGCTCCCGACCGTCGCCGGAACACCGATGATGTGGGCCATCGTGGGGGTCGCCCACGCCATCCCCGCCGCGGTGGCGATCCGGAGAATGCGGCTGGATGAGACGCTGGCCGAGCGCCTGACCCCCCGCGGCGGGGATTTCACGATCGGCGTGCTGGTGGCGGTGGCCCTGCTGGTCGGATCCTGGATCGTGCGCGCCGAGCTCGCGCCGTACGGATCGGCGGCCACCGGGTGGCTCGCTCGTGTCTACCTCGCAGTGGGCGATCCAAACGCCATCCAACGATCGGTGCTCCTCACCGCGACGGTCCTCTCGGTGGCCGGGCTCGTGGAGCTCACCTGGCGTGGACTGGTCCAAGATCTCCTCGAGCAGCAGCTCGGACAGCGCTGGGGCTGGCTCGCAACCGCAGGACTCTTCACCCTCGGGGCGGTTCCGACCGTCGTGCTCCTCCGCGACACGGTTGCCGGACCGAACCCCCTCGTGGTGCTGGGCGCGGCAGCGTGCGGGTTGTGTTGGGGATTCCTGACGCGGGTGATGAACCGCCTCTGGCCCACCATGTTCTCGCACATGGTATTCCTCTACTTCACCGCCGTGCAGTTCCACGTGCCCGGACTCACTCCCGGGAGCCGCTGACCAGGTTGGCGGGCCTAGAGCACCGATCACGTTGCCGACAGCAACGGCGCCACTGGAAACGCATCCGTGCATGGCGAGGATGCATTTCCAGCGGCGCCTCTGGCGAGATCTGCTGCCGGTTCGGTGCCTTAGGCTGTTGATTTCACGCAGCAATCAACCTGATTGCTGCTCTGGAGCACCGATCAGGTTGCCAACAGCAAGGGCAGCGCTGGAAACGCGTCTGCGCGAGGCGAGGACGCGTTTCCAGCGCTGCCTCCGGAGAGGTCAGCTGCCGGTTCGGTGCTCTAGGTCGTCGATTGGACGCAGCAATCAACCTAATTGCTGCTCTAGTCGCCTGCGATCCGCCGCAGCTCTTCGTCCGAGACGTCGAAATCGGCGTAGACGTTTTGAACGTCATCGTGTTCGTCGAGGGCATCGACCAGGTTCAGGCACACCTCGGCGTCACGCCCAGACACGGGCTTCTTCACCTTCGGAACGTAGGCGACCTTGCTCTCCTGGACCGGGACCTTGGCGGTGTCGAGGGCGCGAACGACGTTGTCGAACTGTTCGACGGGCGTATAGACGACCCACACCTCGCCCTCGTCGCGGTAGTCCTCGGCGCCGGCCTCGACTGCGGCATCCATCAGCGTCTCTTCGGTCACCTGGGCCTTGTCGAGCGTGACAGTCCCGAGACGATCGAAGGCCCACCCAGCCGTCCCGCTCTGTCCCAGGGCCCCGTTGTGGCGCTCGAACATCTTGCGAAGCTCGGCCACCGTGCGGTTGCGGTTGTCGGTCATGCTCTCGACGAGGATGAGCGTCCCGCTGGGACCGGTCCCCTCGTAGAGCACCTCTTCGTAGGTCGCACCCTCGAGCTCCCCGGTACCGCGCTGGATGGCGCGCTTGATGCTGTCGGCGGGCATCTGCTGCGCCTTTGCGTCAGCGACCGCCTTGCGCAATCGGGGGTTGCCGTTGATGTCACCACCTCCCATGCGCGCGGCGGTGGTAAGCTCTCGGATGATCTTGGTGAAGACCTTGCCGCGCGCCGCGTCGAGCGCACCCTTCTTCCGTTTGATCGTCGCCCATTTGGAATGGCCGCTCATGTCGGGATCTCCTCGGCCGGACGCTCCTTCCACCTGAGCCCGCCCTCCAGCAATCGAGCGGGGCCCGGAGCCCAGGGGACCTGGTGGCCGGCTCCTACCACCGCCGCGACCAAGGGCGCAAGAACCACGAAAAAACCGCCCTCATGGACGGCATCCGGCAGGATTCCGCGCCGTTCGCCGGAGTGGCGATCGACGCGCGGCCAGCCCGCGAGGGGGGTGCGGCAGACCCAGCGGGCCAAGCGGCGGAACGGGACCCAGGCGACGCACCCCGGGGTCCGTCGACGCACCCCGTGCGCTGATGGCCACCATGGGCTGACGCCCCATGCCCTGTCGCCCTGGAGCGCCGATCCGGTTGCCCAGGGCAAGCAGCGCCGCGAGCGCGCCGATCCGGTTGCCAGCAGCAACGGCGCCGCGGGAAACGTACCCCTGACCTGGTAACCCTGGCCTGACCACCCTGGCCTGGCAACCATTGGTGCCGGGGCTGCCGGGCCAGGGGTTGGCAAGAGCGAGGGCAGGTCTCCAACGGCGCCTCTGGCGAGATCTGATCCCGGTTCGGTGCGCCAATCCCTTGGCGGTGTGGTCTTGACCGGATCTGGCGGAATATCCTGCAATGTTCTCGTGGTCATCAGCGATCAGGCGTCAGTAACCGGGGTCTCCACGTTCTGCCTGACCGCCGACCGCTGATGGCCTGTCTGGCTCCGGCTCCGCCGGGCTAGGTCGTCGATCTGTCGCAGCAATCAACCTGATTGCTGCTCCAGACACCCCGCGGGGTGATCGGGCACGGGGCTGGTTCGGCAGGGTGCCGAGGAAGGTTCGCGAACGGCCCCGGTTGCATTGGACCGGTCTTTTTCTGACTGGTGCCGACACAGAATCGTCGCCGATTCTCCGGACGACCCGCCGTTCCCTGCCCAGTCGAGGAATTTGCAGGGGAGGAGCAAGATCTCGATTGCGGATGTGTCGAAATGCGCCACATCCTCCTTCGTGTTGGCGCGACGGACACTTTCCTCCGGCAGGGGGCGGCGAGGTAGCCTGCGCGACGCAGCGTCCGTCGCCTTGGGTGAGGGCCGCGTGGCGGACGCGCTGCGGTGCTATCGCGAGCTCGAGCGCACGGAAGAGGACCGGCCCCTGTGGTCGCTGCGCGTCGCCGAGTGCTACCACCGCCTCGGGCGTACCGATGGCGAGCTCTCGGCGCTGATGCGGGCTGCCGATCGCTACGAGCGCCAAGGATTCACCCGCGAAGCGCTCGCCTTGTGGTCCCGGGTCGCAGCCGGGAACCCGGCCGACGACGGCGCTCGGCGGGCGGTGACTCGCCTGGCGGCACGATGCGATCGAGGGCTGGATCGGCTGCGCTCGTCCATCCCTCCACCCCCGGAGCCCCCGGCGGCAAGGGCCTCGGTCCGTCGAAGCAGCGGGGTGATGCCGGTTTCCGACCCCAATGCCACGGCGGTGCCACGCGAGCCACGCCTGCCCGAGTTCGACCCCGACCAGCTGGAGCGAATGGCGGAGGGGCTGGCCGCGCCACACCCTGCTTCGGCGACAACTCGGGGCCCGGACGCGCAGGCCAAGACCACTCACGTGCGCGCCACCGCCCGGGAGCGAGATCAGGACGAGGGCTCAACCTCGGAGACCGCCGCCGACAACGGGATCCCGAGCGGCCCGTCCACGGTCCCCGTCGACCTCGACCGCCAGGCCATCCTCGATGCGCCCGCTCTGGACGGCTCCGACGCCGAGCTACCATCGATCAGGAGCGTCCCAGGCGGTTTCTTTCCAGAGCCCGACACACTGCAAGCGCCCAACGACTTCGGCGACGAGCCCGATACGGTGGTGGTGCCGGTCGACCTCGAGGGCAGACCCGACACCATCGTCGCCCCGCCCAGTCTCGATCGTGAGTTCACCGTGGCGGCGGTGCCGCCGAGTGACCCCGACCCGGATTCGACCCGTATCGCGAGCCTGCGCGAGCTTGGGCCTGACGGACAGAACTCGGCGGCGCCGCCCGGTTTCGTTCGAACGCCGAGCGCGGGCTCGGGTCCGCCCTTGCCCGCGCCGCCGCGCACGTCGGCGTACCAGGGTCGTCTGCCTGGGCTGATGCCACGCCGAAACACGCTGCTGCAGTCATTCCTGGCACCCGCTCCGGACACAATAGCGCGATCGTCTCTCGAACCCACCGGGGTCGTGGCGGTCGAACGCTCCGACGACGAGGGCCTATCCCGAGACCTGCACCACCCATTCGATGCCAGCGTCGGCCGAGTTCGAGCGATGGCGGTGCCGTCGCGTCACCCGACGCCGGCCCAGCCGTTCGCCGTACCCGCTCCTCGTGCAGCCATGCGAGACTCGATCGTGCCGATGCCGGTCATTGCCGTCGGAGCCTCCGTCGATGCCCTTCCGAACGACGAGGTCGAATTCCTCGAGGCAGAGGTCTTCCCGAACCTCGAAGAGGTCGACGCCGACTGGTGAGGACGAACCCGAGGCCCGCCCGCCGAAGCCAACCCGGGTTCAGGCGGATCGAGCCCGCGCGGAGGCGGATTCCATAATCCAACCGATCAACCGTTCGTAGGGCACACCCATCAGGCGGCACAGGATCGGAAGGTCGGAATGCTCCGGGTTGAGGCCAGCCAGGGGATTGACCTCGAGGAATCGAATCGCTCCCTGCGCGTCCTCGCGAAGATCCACCCGACCGGCGTCCCGACAACCAAGGGCTCGCCAGGCGCGCAGCGACACTTCGATCGCTTCGCGGACCAACGGCTCGTCATCATTCGCCAGGCGATAGTGCACCAGTTCCTCGCAGCGCTCCTTGTTCACGTAGGAGTAGACGCCCCGCTCGGCTTCGTCGAGGAGCACGATCTCGAGCGCCCCGATCGCGCGTGCCGCGGCGCCCGTACCCACGATGCCCACCGTAAGCTCCCGACCAGGAAGGAAGGACTCGACGAGAACCGGCTGGCAGAAGCGGTCGAGCAGACGCCGGCAGATCGCGACCAACTGCTCCCGATCGCGCACGATCGAGTCAGCGTCGATCCCTTTGCCGGTCCCCTCTGCGACTGGCTTGGCGAAGAGCGGAAAGGGGAGCTCGACGCACCGTGCGTCCTCGGTCGAGGTCACGACGGAGAAGTCCGGCACGGGGACGCCGAAGGACCGCATGAGCCGGTTGCAGATCCCTTTGTGGAGCGTCAGCGCGGCCTCGAGCGGACCGGAGAACGTATACGGGATGTCATATGCCTCGAGGAGCGTGGGAACCTGGGATTCCCGGCCAAAGCCCGTGAGCCCCTCGGCGATGTTGAAGACCATATCCCACCGTTCCCCGCGCGCGAGACGGGTGACGAGCCGGCGAACGTTGCCGATCCGGTCCGGGGAGTGACCGAGCGAGACCAGCGTCCGTTCGATCGCATCAATGGTGTCCGGACGATCGAACTCACCAGACGCTTCCTCTCCGATGCCCATGTCGAGGTAGTCCTGGCGAAGGTCATAGGTGATGCCGACTCGCATACTCGACGGTACCTCTTTGCGATATCCGCGGTGGATTGACGTAAAAAACGGCGCTCTCGGCGCGCCCTCTCCCCCCACCGAGCGCGGGAGGGGCGCCGATCACCTCGGCGCGGGCGCAGGCTGCCATGCACCCCCGACCGGCACCAGTCCGCCGAAGGGTTCAGTCGCCGAAGCTCGCCAAGGCCGATAGGCCGGGGGCACGCTTGCACCGAACCGGCCGACTCTGGTACGCCGTCGACCCGGACCCGAGGTGCGAACGGCTCCACTCCTCCAGCGTGGCCATGCTTGACTACCACCGCCAGCGCATGGCCGACCTACTGGAGGATCATCTCCGGGTGTTTCATGGAATGGTCGGCGATCCGCCCTTCCGCTCCCCCGCGGGCGCGCGCATCGCGGGCCCGCGCTCAGCCACCCGCGGGCCGCGCATCCGACCCGTTTCCCCTCGAGCCCCCAGCGCCCAACCATGAAGCTAATCCTGCCCCCTCCTGGAACGCTCAAGCCCAACAACGAGCATGACCCCTTGCCCTACTACTACCGGCCCCTGGTGGGCGCGGTCTACCGCAAGCGGCTGCAAGTGGGACTCGATCTCCTGCCCAAGGGCGGCACCTCCGTGCTGGAAGTCGGCGTGGGCAGCGGCATCCTCATCCCGACCCTCACCGCCAGGTTCCCTGTCTATTTCGGGGCGGATCTCTTCCTGGCAGAGGGCCTCCGCGAACTGGTCGCCCCGGGCTGCCACGCCGAGTTCATCCGCGCCGATCTGCTCGTCGAGGCCGACCTTCCCGAGGACCGCTTCGACACCGTGGTGTGTCTATCGGTGCTCGAGCACATCGCTGACTGCGATCGTGCGGCCGCCGCTCTGGCGAGGACGCTGGCGAAGGGCGGCACGCTCATCGCGGGATATCCCATGGTCAATCGCCTGATGACCCGCGTGTTCGATGCCATTGGATTCGAGGACATCGAGGCTCACCACGTGTCCGCGCCCCGAGCCATCGACGAGGCCTTGCACCGAGTCTTGCGGCCGGTCGCGCGCAAGGCCATCCCGCCCTTCGCGCCCGTCGCCCTGGCGCTCTACCAGTGCGCGTCTTGGTCCAAAGACTGACATTTGCCAAAACGGCGGAGACTCGACGCCACGAGGCTCGTGCCGCAACGGCCCGAGGTCGCCCTCGACCTGCCCATCCTGGACGAGCTGCGTTGGCTCGAGGCGGTCGGAAAGAAAGGCTCACCAAGCCCCGCGGGATCTGGTATTTCTTGGGTTCGGGTCGCCGGGGAGACGCTGCTCCCTCCGGTCGGCGCGACGGGGGACGATTGGCCTCCCACAAGCCGGACCAGAGCTCCCGAATCCACTCGCTACCCACGAGGCTCCTATTCCGCGGAGACACCATGCACCTCGACCTGAGCTGGAACGGCAAGATGGCATTCACGGCCCGCGCGGGCGGGCACGAGGTGCTCTCCGACGCCCGCACCCCCATCGGTGAGGGCAAGGCGATGTCGCCGAAGGAGCTCCTGCTCGCCGCGGTCTCGGGGTGTACTGCCATGGACGTGGCGGCGCTCTTGCGCAAGCACCGCCAGCCCCTGCAGGCGTTCGAGGTCCACGCGGACGCCAGCCTGTCGCAGGGCTCCCACCCGGTCACCTTCTCCGAAGTCACCCTGGTGTATGACGTGCAGGGGGAGGTCGATCCTGCAGTTGTCCTCGAAGCGGTGAAGCTGTCCCAAACCAGGTTCTGCGGCGTCTCCGCCATGCTGAGCCGCGCGGTGCCCATTCGGTACGAGGTCCGGGTCAACGGGACCGCGGTCGGTACCGGCCAGTCGGATTTCGAGGCCCCGGATCACCAGCCGTAGACGCCCTGGCGAGGCGCGCGACCTCGGGATCCGCGTCCGCCGCGGACGCCCCGCCCACCTCGCCAGCCCTCGGCCGCCCCTGGCGCCGACTGGGCCGCTTCGCCCCGATGCGGTCGCCCGCCCCGGCCTGGTTGAGCCGGGATCAGCAGAGGCGCCACCATCAGCAAGAGCCCGACGGCCAGCAGCGCCCAGGACAGCGGCGAGCGCGCACTGCCCGCGAAACGCCGCCAGCAGCGACCGATCCAAAGTCGGTGCTGGACGAGGTGCACCACTACCAGTCCAAGCAAGGCGAGCCCAAGCCAGAAATGCACCTCGCCCCAATCGTGGCGGGACCAGCCGAGCCAGGTGCCACCCCCACGATGGACGAGTACGAACTCTAGCAGGACGCCAGAACCCGCCATCGCGCAGAACACCAGCGCGGTCGCGACATCCAGCCAGAAGTTTGACCGATTCCGTCTGCCGCCGTCGCACGCGATGATGGCGACCTCCGCTCCGGTCTCGTCGCCCGGGGAGGTTTCGGTACCCATCGCGGGTGGGGCCGAATCCTCGAGATCTGCGGTGGGGAGAGGATCCCGTTCTCTTGGTTCCGTCATACTCGGTTGGACGGCGCGCCCGTGGGCGGCCCTACGGTGGGCGAAGCCGCATACCCCAGCCCCGGGGTGCTCACCCTCACCAGGGCATGGTCTCGATGGTGTCCGTCACGCCAGCGTCGGTGTTGCCGCCCAGGACGAAAATGCGGCCGCTCCCGAGAACGCTCCCCACGTACTCGCGCGGTGTCACGAGGTCACCCGGTGTGTTGTTGATGCTAACTATCCCGCCGGTGACGTCGCCCGTCGCTGTCAGCACCATGCCGCTCGTGCGGTCATCGACGATGGCCCCCGATGAGCGCCCTCCCATGAGGAAGACCTGGTTCGAGATGGCCACGGCCGCGTAGGCGTATCGATCGATGCTCTGGTTGTTGGCCGTACCCCAGGCCGTGAGCTGGCCACCAGCCTGCACCTGCGCGGACTGGAACCGAGACACGTCGTACGCGGCGCCGCCAGATGCCGGACTCGTGCCGGGTCCGGCGAGGACCCAGGTCGCCTCGATAGGTACGATCATTGGGGTCACGAACCCATCCACGGAGAAGGCAGAGAGCAGGCGCTTCGCGCCGAAGGTATCCGCACCTGGGGTCCAGCCGCCGACCGTCTGCGCGCCGTCGCTCTCGACCGTGAGGGTCAGAAACTCGAAGGTCTCCAGGATCGTTCCCGCGTCGTCCACGCCGCCGAGCGCGTAGATGTGCCGAACGGTGGGGTCCGCCGGGTCGGTCGCCACCGTGATGCCGTAGCTCGACCGCGGGGTGCCCATGGCGGGCAGGGCGACCCACTCGCCGAGATCCCCGAGGATGCGCGGCCGTTCGGAGCCGGCGGGCAGGGACTCGTCGGTGAGAGTCAGCACGTCGTCGACGGACGTGCCGGGATCGCCGGCGGTGGTGGTGGCGATCACCGCGAGCGCCGAGAGCGCGGCGCCCGCCGTCGGGCTGCGGTAGACACGGTACTCGGCGGCCCCAGGCACGGGGCTCCACCTGAGCGTGAGCGCAAAATTCTCGGGCGCCCAGGTCGGCACGGTGATGGGCAGCGGCTCGCTGGGCAGGGTCTCCCCGTTCGGATTGTCCGGATCGCTCGGACCCATCACGGCGCTCACCCGGTAGTACCAGAGCCCGGCGCCGAGCCCGGCCGGATCGAGGGCGATCGAGAGCTCACCGGCTATCTGCGGAGCGTCCTCCACGCGCAGGACCTCAGCGCGATGCCCGGTCCCGACCGCGCCCGTTCCCGAATCGCCACCGAGGACGTAAAGGAAGCGACCGATGTTCACACCCTGAGCCAGGGTACGGGCCTCGGGCAAGTCGATTGGCCGCTGGACGAAGCTCCCCTTGAGCTCCCCGAAGGGAGACAAGCCGATCGCCTCGACACTGGCGAGCGCGGCGGCCTCCGTCCCGAGATCACCCCCGATGGCGTAGAGGAACCGCGCGGTCGAGCTGAGACTGCCGACCAGAGCCACGGGAGCGCGACGCACCGTCGTCATCGCCTGGGTGGCCTGCACGACGGGCGGTATGTTCTCGGCTCCGTTGAGCGCGACCAGCGCCGAGTAGTCCGAATACGCGCCGTTCGCGTTCGCGGCGCGGACTATGCACACGGAATCCAGGGTGATGGTGTCGGGGGCGAGGAAACGGAAACCGCCCGCGACCTGATCCATCACGGTGCCATCGTAGCTCGTCTCGGCGCCGAGCGGGTCCTGGCACCGGAGAACGACCGTGGCGACCCCGTCGAGGTTCTGCCCGAGCACGCGCACGGTCCGGAAATCGTCAGAGCTCCCCTCCACTCGCACGGAGCCGGGGGAGATGCTCTCGATGATGGGCGGGGCGATCGTGTGCACGGTGAAGGGCATGTCTCCTACGCCCACGGTGCCATCGGGATTCGCCACGATGACCTGGTAGCTGCCGACGGCGAGCCCCGCCGGTACGAGCGCGGAGAGCTCGGTCCCGTCGAGAAAGCCGACGCTGCTGACAGCCTCCGCCAGCGCTCCGCCGCTCGTCGGATTAAGGTACACTCGTGGCACCTCCTCGAACGGCACCCCGGTCGCGGGGTCATCGATGAGCACCGAGACCGCGGCGTTCTCGGCGGTGCCGCCGAACGGCGGCTCCACACGAAAGTCCGCCATCGTCACCCGCTGGGTGAGCTCGGTGACTCCGCTGAGCGTCGCCGGGCAGCCATACGCATCCTCCAGCGTGACCTCGTAGGCGAACTGCTCGTCGGCGCCCACCAGGTTCGCGGGAAAGGTGGCCTGCACCTGCGACGGCGTCACGGGATCGTAGACGTGAGCAACGGTCTGGAAGCTCGAGGTGCCGACCCGCCGGGCCTCGACCGCGTTCACCGCCCCACCGTTGATGTTGGCGACATAGAGGGTCGCCTGAAAATCAAGAGCGTTGTAGATCACCGGCGGATCGATGAAGAAGATGATCGGCCGCGGATGCACGGTCATTGCGTTGCCGATCGTGGATTCGCACCCGGCGCCGTTCGAGACGACGAGATCGTAGTCGCCGGCCGGGATCCCGGCGTCCCAGGTCGCCTGCATGCTCGCGCCGCCGCTCGCGACCTCCGTGCTCGAGGTGGGATAGCTCATCCCCGACACCTGATGCACGAGGGTCACCTCGGTCCCGGCAGCGAACCCGCTGCCCGTCAGATCGAGAGTGAGCTCGATGTCGGCGCACACAGCGCCTGGGGTGATCCCGGTGACGCTGGGCGGCGGGGCCACGCTGAAGGTCGCGGTCGCGCTGCAACGTTGCGTGACCGGGTTCGTGACCCCGATCTCGTAGTCGCCCACAGGCATCGGCGCCGCGATCGGCACCTCGACGGTGAGTGACGTGCAGGCCCGCGCGGCGACCATGGCGCCAGAGACCGGCACACAGGTGGCGTCGAGCAGCGTCGCCGTGACCTCGATCCCGTCCCAAGTCACGATCGGCACCACCCCATCGATCTCGACAAACCCGCGACCGGAGGCGGTGAGGATGAGCTCGCCCGGGCTTGCCCCCGAGCTACACGCCACGGGCGGGACCACGTCCGCGATCCCGAAATGTTCGCACCAGTCGAGGGTGCGGCAGGTCATCAGACAACCGTCGGTGTTGTCACGGTTGGCGTCGTCGCACGCCTCGAAGGGCTCGATGACACCGTTGCCGCAGCTCGGCAGGGTGCAGTCGCTTCGGCACCCATCGCCATCGCGCCGATTGCCGTCGTCACAGGCCTCGACTCCGGCCCAAAGCAGCCCGTCCCCGCAGGTCGCGGCCGTACAGTCCGTCAGGCACGCATCCGCACCGCTCGTGTTTCCGTCATCGCATTCCTCATCTGGGCCGCGGAACCCGTCGCCGCAGCGAGCCGCCTGGCAGGTCGTGAGGCAGAGGTCCGCGTTGCTCGCGTTCCCGTCGTCACAGACCTCGGGTGTCCGCACGACGCCGTCCCCGCAGCCCGGCAGGTGGCAATCGCTCGTGCAGCCGTCGCCGTCGGTCCGATTGCCGTCATCGCACGCCTCGACCCCTCGCCAGAGCACCCCGTCACCGCAGCGAGCCACCTGGCAATTACCGACACAGCCATCGCCATCATCGTCGTTGCCGTCGTCGCACTGCTCGCCCGCCTGGACCACGCGGTCACCGCAGCTCGGCAGCGCGCAATCGCGGCGACACCCGTCCCCGTCGTCCTGGTTGCCGTCGTCGCAGGCCTCCATGCCGAGGCGAAGATACCCATCGCCACAGGCCGCGATGGTGCAGTCGTTGAGGCACGCATCTTGGTTGCTGGCGTTGCCGTCGTCACAAGCCTCAGCGACCTGGACAAGGCCGTCGCCGCAACCTGGCTCGAGGCAGCGGTTCGTGCACCCATCGGTGTCGTCCCGGTTGCCGTCGTCGCAGGCCTCGCCATCCTGGACCACCCCGTCCCCGCAACTCGGGAGCGCGCAGTCGCTGCGGCAGGTGTCATCGTCCTCGTCGTTGGCGTCATCACAGGCCTCGAGCCCGAGACGCACCGCCCCATCACCACACGTCGCGAGCGAGCAGTCGTTCAGGCAGGCATCGCCGTTCTCGGCGTTGCCGTCATCGCAGTCCTCACCGTCCTGGACCACCCCATCGCCGCAGGTCGGCTCGAGGCAACGGCTCGTGCAGGTGTCCCGATCGTCGCGGTTGCCATCGTCGCAGGCCTCGCCGGCCTGCACCACGCCGTCACCGCAGGTAGGCAGCGCACAGTCGCGACGGCACCCGTCCGTGTCGTCGTCGTTTCCGTCATCGCAGGCCTCGAGGCCCGTGCGCACGACACCGTCACCGCACTCCGCGAGGGTGCAGTCATTGCGGCAGGCGTCCCGGTCGTCGGGGTTGCCGTCGTCGCACGCCTCTTCCCCCTGAACCACACCGTCGCCACAAGCGGGCTCGAGACACCGCCTGGTGCAAGCGTCCCGGTCGTCGGAGTTGCCGTCATCGCACGCCTCTCCGGTCTGCACCACGCCGTCACCGCAGGTAGGCAGCGCGCAGTCGCGACGGCACCCATCCGCATCGTCGTCGTTTCCGTCATCGCAGGCCTCGAGGCCCGTGCGCACGACGCCATCACCGCACTCCGCGAGGGTGCAATCATTGCGGCAAGCGTCGTGGTCGTCGAAGTCCCGATCGTCGCAGTCCTCTCCCGCCTGGACGAAGCCATCGCCGCAGCGGGGCGAGAGGCAGAGGGTGGTGCAGTCGTCACGGTCGTTCGGGTTGCCGTCGTCGCACTCCTCCCCGTCGTCCACGACGCCATCCCCGCATCGCGACGGGGGTGCCTCGTCGTCACCCCCGCAGCTCGCTACGAACGCGAGCCCCGCCGCTGCGACGAACCGGAGGAGGAGAGGAGGGGACACGCGGCGTACGACGTGTCCCCGAACGGCCTTGCCCTGCTTCGATCGCTGGATGCCCATCGTGCCTCTCGCTTGGTAATGGAGATGCCGACTACCACTCGTATTCGCAGACGTATCCCAGCGTGCTCGAGCACGCTTCGTCGAGCCATGTTCCGTCCGAGACCGCCAACTTGGCGCAGTCGCCAGCCGCCGCGGGTCCGTTGTCCGGCTGCGTTGCCGCCCAGTTGGTGAAGGTCGGCACCGTGATCTGGCCGGGGCCGCCGTACCAGACGAAAGCACCCTCGCTAAACTGGTCCGTCAACCCGAGCCAAGCGTCGGCGGTCACGACGGCGGAGACGGCCGCGTTCTCCTCCGTGGAGCCCACGGCCGCGAGGTGCGCGCCGAGCAAGCTGCACGTCGCTTCGGCGTCGGCCCAAGAGGCCGGAGCGTCGAAGTAGACGTAGCAGCTCTGGCCCACGAGTGCGCGGGCATCGCCCAGGCTGAGCGCTGCTTGCTCGCATTCGCGCACGCAGGTGGCGCTGCACCAGTCACCGTCGACGAGGTTCTGGTCGTCGCACTCCTCGCCCGTCTGTACGATCCCGTCACCGCAGGCGGCTTCGACGCAGGTGCTCAGACACGCATCCGTGTCGGATGTATTCCCGTCGTCACAGGCCTCCTCGCCCTCCTCGACCACACCGTCACCGCAACGAGCCACGGTGCAGGCAGCGGTGCAGCCATCGGTGTCGGTGTCATTGCCGTCATCGCACTCCTCCACGCCGGCCCAGAGCGCGCCATCACCGCAGGTCGCGACCTCGCAAGTCGTCAGGCAGCCATCTCGGTCGCTCGCGTTCCCATCGTCACAGGCCTCCTCGCCCTCCTCGATGAAACCATCCCCGCAGCGCGCCTCGAGGCAGGTCGTCATGCAGGCGTCCGTGTTGCTCACGTTCCCGTCATCGCACTCCTCACCGGCCTGGACCACCCCATCGCCACAGCTAGGCAACGTGCAGTCGTTGCGGCAGGCATCGTCATCGACGTCGTTCTCGTCGTCGCACGCCTCGACACCCACCTGCACCAGACCGTCGCCGCACGCGGCGAGTTCGCAGGTATTCGTGCAGGCGTCGCCCTGGTCGGCGTTGCCATCGTCGCACTCCTCCTCGTCGTCCTCGACGAAGCCATCCCCGCAGCGCGCCTCGAGGCAGGTCGTCAGGCATTCATCGGCGTTGCTGAGGTTCCCGTCGTCACAGGCTTCGCCCGCCTGAACCACGCCGTCGCCGCAGGTCGGCAGCGCGCAGTCGTTGCCGCAAGCGTCGTCGTTCGTGCGGTTGCCGTCGTCGCAAGCCTCCACACCCGTCTGGACGAGGGCATCGCCACAGACCGCGAGCTCGCAGGCGTTGGTGCATCCATCGTTCTGATTCGCGTTGCCGTCGTCGCACTCCTCCTCGCCGTCCTCGACGAAGCCATCCCCGCAGCGCGCCTCGAGACAGGTCGTCAGGCACGCATCGGCGTTGCTGAGGTTCCCGTCGTCACAGGCTTCGCCCGTCTGAACCACGCCGTCACCGCAGGTCGGCAGCGCGCAGTCGCGGCGGCAGCCGTCCGTATCGTCGTCGTTGGCGTCGTCACACGCCTCGACCCCGAGCCGCACCGAACCGTCCCCGCAGACCGCGACCTCGCAGGCATTCGTACAGGCGTCGGTCTGGTCGAGGTTGCCGTCGTCGCAAGCCTCGACCCCGACCTCCACGAAGCCGTCGCCGCAGCGGGCGGCGAGGCAGGTCGTGAGGCACGCATCGGCGTCGCTGAGGTTGCCGTCGTCGCAGGCCTCGCCGGACTGGATCACGCCGTCGCCGCAGCTGGGCAACGCGCAATCCGTCCGGCACCCGTCCGAATCGTCATCGTTGCCGTCATCACAAGCCTCGACCCCAAGCTCTACGATGCCATCACCGCAGGTCGCGAGCTCGCACGCGTTGGTGCAGGCATCGTTCTGGTCGAAGTTGCCATCATCGCAGGCCTCGACCCCGTCCTGCACGAAGCCGTCTCCGCAGCGCGCCTCGAGGCAGGTGGTGGGACATTCGTCGAGGTTGCTGAGGTTGCCGTCGTCGCACTCCTCGGCAGCATCCACCGTACCGTCACCACACCGCGGCTCCGGTTCGTCGTCGTCCTTCTTGCAGCTACCGGCCAGCGCGAGGAGCGAGATCCCGGTAACGATGGTCAACCAGCGAGCAGTGAGCTTCATCGGCGCCTCCAACGTGAATCCTCCAGATATTTCGTCTTTGGCCATCGACGACCGCGATGGCAAAGCCCCCACCTCTGCCACTAATGGCGAAGTGGTCCGAGTACCCTTCCGAGGCCAGAGTGTCTATGAATCGAGAGGGGGGCGCAACGGTCTTTTTTCATATAGCAAGTCGCGCTGAGCCTGGATTTCGCACCTCCCAGTCCGCCATGCCGCAATCCTCGCATCTTGCGGCCTTCGCCGCGCCCGTCGTGCTCGAATCGGCGCTGCTGGTGCACTGCGCGCGCCGAACACGCATAAGGCCTGGAATCTGCTTCGGATTCCGGCATGTCGCCCGTCGTCGGCGCGAACTCTAGGCTGAGTCTTCGGATCAGGACCATTCTCAAAATGGGCGTCCACAGCTGTTCGTGTCTCCCCTGCTACAACCCGGCATCCGAGCCTCGCACGGCGATGGCCTCCCGCCTTTGTGTCTGGTTCACTGGGATTCTCCAGCATGGTTGCGAACCGATCGGAGCGATGACTCCAACCACCTCAACGGATTCCTCTCGAGGCCCCAAGGAGTGAGGTCGTATCCTCCGCGCTCGCACCCAACGCGCCGCGATCGGCGACCACACCTAGAGCGACAAACGGGTTGAATACCAGGAAATATCAGCCACTTAGGCGGCACGCAGGAGCCGCTGCACGCCCTCCAGGTTCTG
>JAFGBI010000015.1 GCA_016933275.1 Polyangiaceae bacterium
CAAGAACGATGCAGCGGCTTCTCCGCATCGTTCTTGACGCCCTTTTCGCCGGTTCTGGCGCTACGCCACCACATTCAACTTGGCGGCACGGAACGAACTCTGGATCGCTTGCGCGCCGAATCGCGCGCTTGGCGGATGGCGGCCGTCGATGCCGACCACAGCCCCGGCAACCGCGGGTCCTTGGCCGGTTCAGCGTGCTCAGAGCACGCGCTGCGCCCGCCAACCGATCACGGATAAAGACGGAATATGTAACCTGGCCCCGCGGCCAGTGCGGTTGAACGCCCTAACCTCGACTCGTTCGTCCAGCTCGCGCGCGCACCCCCGACGAGGTGTCCTGGCTGCAGTCGCTGGTCGAGTGCTGAGGACGCCGCGCTGGGGCTACTCGACCGCGGTGAAGAAGCTCGGCACGCAGCCGAGGGCGCCGTCCGCGGTCACGTCGCAGCCGGTGAAGCCGAGGGAGAGGCAGTCGACCCGGTCCCAGCGGCCAGCGTTGCAGAACGCCACCGTCGTGCCCTCGCACTGCGACTCCGTCTCGCTCCACCCCGGGGGGATGTCGCCGGGGACGCAGTCGGCGCCGAGCCCGCAGAAATGGGTCTCGCCGACGGACTGGCAGGTGAACCCCTCGGCGATCGTGGCGCAGTCGCGCTGGGCGCGGCGGCCCTCCACGCAGGCCTCGAGCACGTTGCCGTTGCAGCCCAGGCCCGCGAAGAAGGTGTGCTGGTCCGTGCTGGAGTCGAGGCTCGAGCATGCGTCTCCGGTGCCCTGGCACAACCCGTCGTTGCACACCAGCCCTAGCTCCGCGCAGGGCACCCCGACGGTGACCGAGTCGCGGCAGTTGCGCGGCTCCCCCGCGGCGCTGCACTCCGGGACGAAGGTGGACTCGTCGCACAGCTCGAGCGGGCCCTCGCTGCAGGTCGCGCTGTAGCAGCCGAGCCCGAGCCGCTCGCAGTCGAGCGACACCCGGTAGGGGTCGAAGCAGAGGCTCGCGACGGAACCGCTGCAGGCGTCGCAGCCGGCGGTGGAGCCGAGGGGCGTGACCGCGTAGCCGAGGCAGGTGGTGAGGGCGTCGCACCCGCCCCCGGCGGTGGCGAGACACGAGGCCTGCAGGCCGTATCGGGTCCAGACCCCGGTGAACGTCGCGGGATCGTACAGCATGGTCGCGCTGCGGCTGATCCCGTCGTCGCCCAGGCAGGATCCGATGACGACGGCGGCCCGGGTCAGGTCCGTCGCCGTCGCGGACGGTCCGTTCCCGGCGCCCCCGGTTGGAACACCTCCCGTCGTGGCACCTCCGGTGACGGCGCCCCCGGTGACCGCGCCTCCGCCGCTCGAGCTGCCACCGGTGGACTCCGTTTCTCCGTTGGTCCCCTCGCTGCACCCCACGAGGAGGGCGAGCAGCCCCCAGCCCAGGCGCCGTATCGCTCGTGCCTCGCTCCCGCCCATCACCGTGCGCGTCATGGCGCACGAGGATATCACCTCGCGGTGACGGCGGCCATGGCCGCCGAGCACGCCATCGGGGGAGGCCGGCGTTCATGATCTCCAGGGCGGGGCGGGCCGACATTCGCTTCTGGCGCTTCCGGTCGCAGACGCCGGTCACCCGCGATCCGGAACGCATGACCGGCATGGTGGACACTCGGTTCGCGGAGGAGACACACCGTCGACCCGCCCAAGTGCCCGCGATCTCGCGTGGTGAAAAGGCCGTTCATCCGCGGATGATCGCCGCGGCAATAGCGGCGCGAATCGACTGCATCGCCGCCTCGTCCGTCGTCCAGAAGACGTCGTCCTCGGGCGCGGCACAGCCATCCCACTCGCACCCACCCCACCAGTGGTAGACCGCGTGGAGCTGCTCGCGGGCGAAGTCATCCAGGTGCTGCTGCTCCGCCAACGCGAACAGCGCGAAGTCCTGGAGTCCCATCCGGACCATCTTGAGCCGATACGACGGGATCGGACCGTCCACCGCTACGTCCGTCGGCGATCCGGCCGGCGCCAGGAGGCCGTTGTGGTTTCCGGGATAGACGAGCATCCCGTCCCCGGTCTTGCCGTAGTCGTCGTTGGGTCCCCAAGGATCGTCGTCGGTCCAACTGACCGTGTCCCAGTAGAGGAACCCCGTGGCCCGTTCATACCACGCCGCCCACAGCATCATGGTCGATTCCAGCCCGTCGAGGGACTGCGAGGCGAAGGTCGGATATGGGTAGTCCTGATTGTTCGACTCGTAGAACCAGAGCTGGGTTCCAGTGGCGAACAGGTCGGGCCACTCCGCTCGACCGTAGATCTCGTCGTTGCCCTGATACCAATGGTCGTACTCCTCCGGTGCCACGCAGAAGATGCCGATCGCCGGCCCCAGGACGTCGATATTGGACGTGGTGGGTGCCGTGGTCACCATGATGCGGCTCCTCCAATCGGGATCGCCGGCCTGCATCCACGACGAGTGCCGGGCAATGAGGGGGTAGAGGCTCGAGTCCGGCTCGTCGGCAGCATAGACGACCGCGCGCTCGAACCAACCGAGTTCCTTGAGGTGAGTCGCCCATGCCGCCGCCAATTGCTGGTACTCCTGCTCCGTGCACCCTCCTTCCGGGCCCCAATCCACACCAGGACTGAATGGCGTGTGAAGGCGCCCCGACGGGACGCCGTCTTCGAAGTGGCTGCCATCCAGGTAGGGCGCCATCGCGACGTCGTATTCGGACCAATTCAAGGTGCCAGAGCAATCCGAGGGACCACTCGTGGCGAAGAACTGTCCGGGATCGATCCGGTGGGTGTGCAGGAGCTCCTCGTAGCGCTGGATGATGGTGCGCGCGGCAGGGAGTCCCGCATCGACCCAGCAATCGTCCGGCCCGCTGTAGCACTCCCAGGTATCGGCGTGGTACTTCTTCACTTCGTCCCCGGAGAGACGAAAGTGCGTCGTAGCCACGTTCATGTCGGTCAAATCCAGGTCCCAGACCTCAAGCTCGATCGGGACCTCGACCGGGGTCGTTCCATCCGTGACCGTGATGGATCCGGTGTAGACGCCGGCAGCGGTGCCGAGAGGGATCTCCACGTCAACGAACAGGGCCCGGTTCTCTCCTGATGGTACCGAGAACGGTTGGCCGAGCTCCGCGCCGGTGTAGGGATCGACCAGAGGCACGAGCGGATCGGGGACACGGCTGTCCTCGGTCGGGGAGGACTGCGGGGCCGGGAGCGCTCCACCCTGCGAGTCCACGCCGGCGAAATCGATGAACGCTTCGCGGAACAGCGTGACTCGATCCGCCGGAAGCGAGTGGCCGTCGTCGTCCTCGAGGGCACTGGCACTGGCCGTTACGCGGTCCAGCGAGCCGCCATTTCCATCTCGAGACGACGAGCGTGAGCTACCGCGCGGCAGGACCGAGCCGGGATCCCCAGGGGGCGTTACTCCACGAGCGCCGCCTCGATCGCCCGCTCGAGGGCCCCGGGCTCGATCAGCTGTCTGCGGCAGAGCTCGAGGGGGAACCGGAAGGGACCGAAGCGACAGCCCAGCCCGCTCTCCCCGCCGAGCAGATCGACCTTGCCGGTCGGGAGGGTCTTCGTCGCGTCCCAGGTGATCAACGGGATCCGCGACGCCCCCTTCAAGGGCATCGTGTACAGCCTCGCCTATGCCGTTGGTGTCTACGTCGGGTCGAAGCTGGAGAGCCGACTCGCGTTCGGAAATATCATGATTCAGACCGTCACCCCGAGGGCTCGTGCGCCGCAGCTCACGGACGTGCTGCGGGAGCGAGGGTTTGGCGTGACCAGCATCCAAGCCCAGGGAAGAGACGGTGACAGGAGCGTGCTCATGATTCTGGTCGCCAGGAGACGCAGAGACGAGGTGATCCAGCGCATCCTCGAGTTGGACCCCCAGGCCATGAGCACTGCCAATAACGCCACCCACCTCTGCGGAGGACACCTGTTCCCCTGGAAGCGGCTGGCAAAGTAGGTTGCGGCGGCTGAGGTTCGCGACCCCGCGGTGAGGCGCGCCAGCACGCGAAGAACACCGGGAGCCGGTGCGTTCCGGGACGCGCTACCGTTCCGTCACCTCCGGTGGCACGCGTGTGAGGAGGAGCACCATCTCGCTCTCGCCTTGCTCGCGCGACGCGGAGGCGACGACGACAGGCTCGCTCGACGGGAGGAACCGAAGGGAAACCTGGCCGTATTGCCCAGCGCTACCGGTTCCCTGCACCCGGGGCAGGGAGTGCTCGACACATCCGTTCGCCCCGTACTCGAACAGGGAGCTCGTGGTCGCGAGCCAGGGTTCCCCCTCGGGATCGAGCTCGACGGTCCCGGAACCGCCGAGCGAGGCGCCTTCGCACGCCTTGGACCAGGCGGCGGACGGGGTGGAAACGCCGGGGTGGCGCCAGGCTTCTTGATCCAGGACAAGCCAGATGGAGCCATCCGCGGGACGCACGATCGCCTCGATCCTGCCGGCGATGGGTGGTGAGAGATCGAGCCAACGTTGGCCGGTGTGGGCCGCGAGGAATGGCCGCTCTCCGTCCTCCACCGGCATGCCGAAGCCCACGACCACATCCTCCGCGGAGTGGACCCCGAAGGCGTAACAGTCCCCGAAGGGGCTGCGGTCCAAGGGATCGCGCGGACGTCCGGGCAGCTCACGCACCTCGGAGGTGTTGGTCGTGCCGCGCCAGAGCTCGGCGGACACCACGCCAGTCCGACAATCGCGTCCGACGCTCAGCATACCCCCGTCGGCGAGCCCGACCCCGAAGAACCTGCCCATGAGGCGCGTGCCCCCCTTGCAGCCCGTGAGCGCTCGTGCTCGCTGTCGCCGCGACCGCACCAGCCCGTGGGGGTCCTCGAAGAAGGTGCTTCGCCCGAACAGGTAGTACTCGTCGCTGTCGCCGACGAACTCGAACTTCTCCCAGAGGGTCTTCCCATTGGGGAGGCTCACGGTGGACTCGCGCGGCCCCATCACCGAAGGGTCCCACCAGTCGGGCAGGAATTCGGGACCACCGAGGTGCACCCAATGGTCCCGCTGCCACTCGTAGCGGTCCCAGCAGCCGATGCATCCCCCTTGGGGCATGTGCTGGTCGACGGCCTGGGCCGACGCTGGCCAGGGGCCGTCCCAGTGGATCTGCCCGTCGAGCGAGCGCCCCGACCCCGGTGCGCGTCGGTCCGGATGGGCGGGGAAACCGGCGAGCAGTCTCGGCTCCTCGCGCAAACCATTTCCGTCGAGCACGTAGCCCGGCACCGTCGTGAAGCCATCCGCGTCGTCCACCAGCACCGCCAGGCCGTTCGCGACCGATTCCAGGCGGAGATGGCCGCGGGTGTGCATCCACACATGAAACGGGCTGGGATCGGCTGACTCGGCGACGGGCGTTGGCGCTGTCGCCGCCACGACGGGAGAGCGCCGTGACGATGCCGTCGCCGAGGACATCGGCGGTGGGCGAGCGACCCGGTTCGGATTCGGAATGGCCGGCAGGTGTTGGCACGCCATGGTCGCGAGGCCGAGCGCGGCGCTCGCTCCGCGAAACCAGGATCTCCGCGATCCCTCGCAGGCTCGAAGCATGGCGAATGATAGAACGACCAGGGCGTCACGAGCGACTCGACACCCGGCGACGAATGTATCCACCCTGGAGCCAGCGCCGGCGCGCGAGCAGGACCACACCCAAGGCGCCGAGCGCGCCGAGCCACCCGCGTCGCTCGGGTGAGGGGGCCGAGCGACAGGCGCAACCCGCGTCCTTCTCGTCGGGCGCGCCGCTGCCCACAGCGGTAGCGACGCCCGTGCCCGAGCCGGTCCCGGTGCCCGAGCCGGTCCCGGTGCCGGTAACCGTACCGGTATCGACGCCGGTTCCCGTGCCCGTCCCGGAAATGACGCCGGTGTCCGTGCCCGTGGTGACGCCGGTCTCGGTTCCCGTAGCAGCGCCGGCTCCGGTCCCGCCCACGCCGCCGATGCCCCCGGTCACGGTTCCACCCAGGCCGCCCGTGCCGCCACTGTCGGCTTCGCCCGCGCCGGCCACGCCGCACCTGCCCCCGGTTCCCGGCTCGGGTGGTACGCAGCTTCCGGGGGTGATGGTCGAAACCGGGCCGGACTGGTAGGCGCCGATGTCCGGCGTGCCGGAGCGCGCCGCGGCGTTGAAGCACGCCGCAACCCCGCCGATGCTCTGGATGTAATCGATGTCCACGTCGTACTGCCACCAGCTCTCGCGCGCGACCGAGCCGACCATGACCGGCGTGCGCTTGACGATGCACCTCGGATCGAAGCCGATATCGCTCGTCGGCGCGCCAGTTCCACTGGAGCCCGCGCCGATCAGCTGAGTGGCGCCGTCGGCCGGAACGAAGCTCGGATTGGTACCTGTGGCATCCGTGAAGAGGGACGGGGAGCCGGTGGTCACCACGTTGTTCGTCCACCCCGATGGCGGCTGATTGAGGACCGGCTGCGAGCCCGCGGGTGCCTGCCCGGTCCCGACGACGACATTGCTGATGAAGGTGACGCCTTCTTGCGTGACACCGCCGTTGGTGAAGTAAAGCTCACCGGGGTCGGTCGGGCCAGTGGCCAGCGCGCCGAACTGCGAGTTGTGAAAGCAGGTGTTGTTGATGAAACGCGTGCCCGAGCTCATGGTGAGGCGCAGACACGATCCGGCGTTCCCGAAGGCGAGGTTGTTGATGAAGGTAACCCCGTTTGACATTTGGTCGACGATGAATCCACTGCCGTCCGTGTGCTTCTGGGCGTCGGTGTTCTCGAACGAGATCGTGTCTTCGACGGAATTTGCACTTCCCGTTGCCTCGAACAGCGTGACCCCGCTCGACCACGAATGCAGGACGCTGCTGCCATTGTGCGCGGAAATCGACCTCGACAGGCGGAAGCCCTCGGCGCTGAAGAACGTGAAACCGGTGCGGCCGTTCGAGTAGGCGACGCAGTCCTCGATCTCCCAGTGCCCGTTCGACACTTCGGTCGACTCCGTGCCGCCCGCCCATCCGTTGCCGAAGCCGATGTTCCAGCCGCGGGAAACCACCCCGCGGAAGCGCACGTACTCCGCCTCCTGTGAACCAACGCCGTTTGTCTGGGTGTCGTCGTTCGGTCCCGACCCTTCGCCCTCGATGATGGGGGTCGCGCACTGGTCCGCCGCGAACGTGATCCACGCCTCGCTCGTCCCGGAGTTCGCGACGTACAGGGGCTCGTGATAGATGCCGTCCATCAGCACCACCGTGTCGCCCGCCACAGCAGAGCTCGCGGCCAGGGCGAGACTGCACGGCGTCGCCCGCGTCGCGCAATCGCAGGTGTCGCTGCCGGTGGGTGAGACGAAGAGCGTCGCGGCGTTGGCGGCGGGCACGGCCAGAAAGGCAGCCAGAGCGGAAGAGAGGCGGGGGTTTCTCATGGCAGAAGGATCCGTTCGCGAGGGGAGAAGCAGTCTACCGCATAGGTATGCGCTCTGCAGAGCTAGACTGAGCTGATCCCGAAGCGGCCCGTAGCCCCGCGGCAGCTGCTGGGCGATCCAGTCCCCTTTTGCCAGCGCGCTGAGCGCGAGGTGGTAGGCATCGAGCGACGTATGGGCGAACGGAGTGACGGATTCGGCTTCGGCACCGGCCGGGGCTGCGGGTGTTCGGCTACCGGCTACGGTGCCGGCTACCACCGGGGATTCGGCCGAAACCTTCGGGACGGCCTCGGGCGCGTAGGTGGGATGAACGCCCATGCGCTGGCCTCCGGGGGAGGACAAAGCCGTCAGGGAGGCTCGAGGAGGACAGCGGCCTATCGCTTCTTGCGTGTGGTGGGCTTGCGCGGTCTTGCCACACGGCGCGTCTCGATCGCGTGGATCGTCTTCTCGATTTCCGCGACGAGGATTGGCTCCTTCGGCAGCACCGTGCGGTACTCGGCGGCCATCATCTTGCTCGGCAGCCCCTCGAGCGCGTAGTGCGCGACGGCGCTGTCCTTCTCGGCGCAGAGGATCAACCCTACCGGCGGGTTCTCGCCGTCGACCATCCAGTGCTCGCGCGCGTAGTTCAGGTAGAGGTGCATCTGCCCGGCGTCGGCGTGCGTGAGCTTGTTCAGCTTCAGGTCGATGATCACGAGGCACCGAAGGCGCCGGTGGAAGAACAGTAGGTCGATCCGATACCAAGCATCGCCCACGCGGAGGCGCCGCTGTCGACCGACGAACGTGAAGTCGCCGCCGAGTTCGAGGAGGAAGGTTTCCAGCTTGGCGATGAGCGCAGCTTCGAGGTCGCTCTCCGAGTACTCGTCCTTGAGCCCGAGGAACTCGAAGTAGAACGGGTCCTTGATTTGCTCCTCGGGCGTCATCACGTCGTCGGCAGTTTGCCGCTGCCCCTTGCGCAGCATTGCGGCCTTGTTCTTCGAGAGCGCGGTCCGTTCGTAGAACTGGCTGCCGATCTGCCTGTCGAGCTGACGTACCGTCCACCCGCCACGCAAGGCTTCGCCCTCGTAGAAGCGTCGAGCCTCGGGGGTGCGCACCGAGAGCAACCGCACGTAGCAGGACCAGGGCAGCGGGAAGTGCCCGGCGACGCGGGCCAGTTCGTCGTGGCCAAGAAATTCTTCAGACGCTGTCTGAACTTTCTGGAGCGCAGCGGCTGGCCGGGAATTCTCAGACGCTGTCTGAAGGATCTCGCGGTGCCACAGGTAGAAGCCACGCATCTGGGCCAGGTTCACCTCACCGAACCCACGTCCGAACCGCGCCTGGAGGTCATGCGAAAGACGTGAGATCAGTGCCTCGCCGTACTCGGCACGGGTGGCCCCATGCTGTTCCTCCTCGACGATGCGACGGCCCACGCCCCAATAGGTCGCGGTCATGATCACATTCGACGTCCGAACCGCAGCGCGTCGCCCCGCCTCGACCAGTGCGACGACGTCAGCTAGCACGGCGTCGTAGTCGGGTGTCAGGCGGTCGATGCTGGTCTTCTTGCGGGCCACGACGCCCACACTGCATCGAGGACGCTTCCTTCAACAAGTCAGAACGGCAGCAGGGGCCGATCTAGGCCCTCGAGCCCCTCGACCGGGTTACCCCCCGAGCTCGAGGAAGTCGCACGTCAACGTCACCGACTCGATGACGTTCTCGTCGGCCTCGTTGTCCCATTCGCCGGCCACGAACTTCGTCGGCCACGCCCGCGTCAGCGTCCACCGACGGAGCGTGGTGCCGTCGCGGTCCTGCTGGACGATGTCGAGGTTCCGCTTGTAGTCGACGTCGGTCAGGCCGAGCCCGCTCGAGCTCGATGCGGAGCTTCCGGAGGCAGCGCAGAGCGACCGGGAAGAGCACCGACGGCATGAGCTGCACCGAAGTGCCGGACGACGCTCCCCAGCCATTCCCTGCTTCAGGCTGCGCTCAATGAAGATGACCCCGCGGCGCTCGGCGACGAAGGGGAAGTTGCCGTCGCCCTTCAGCGTCCGGGAGCCGTCGATGAAACGCGGCAGGCCGGGGCCCGTGGTGAGCGGGTTGATGCGGTGCGGATACACCAGGTCCCGCTTCTTCTCCTCGAGGACCTCGTCCGTCTCGAAGCCGAGCACCCCGAACATCCGTCCGTTGTCGATCCCCGCGGGCGGGTCGTAGACGCCACCGGGGCGCGCCGAATCGGTGCGCGAGAGGACGCCAGCGATGATCCCCGACGGGGGAACGAAAAGCTGCTCGCTCGAGCCGAAGACGCTCTTCGCGGGGTTGAGCACCTTCACGCGGGGCCAGTAGATAGCGCCGAACTCCGACGCCCCCTCGAGCGCCGCGGTGGTCGTCACGTAGGTCACGATGTCCGTCGCGGACCGGTTCGCGGGGGGATCGAGGACGGCGAAGACCGTCCCGCCCCGCTCGACCTCGGCGTAGGCCACCATCGCCTGGTGCACCGCGGGGTGGCACGTCCGGGGACCAGGAGGACGGACAGCTCCTGCACCTGGTCCAGGGCGTGGAGCCCGGTCTTCCCGGCGTCGGAGCCCACGAGGTCGGCGTCGTCGAGGTCCACGAGGCCGTCGCTGCCCCCGGCCAGGGCGACCGTCTGCGGTGGCGGGGTGGGCGCGCCGGCGAGCAGCTGGTCCGTGACACGGACGTAGCGCGAGCCGCTCCGCGCGTCGTTGACGAGCGTCTCGACGTACCGGGCCGCGTCCGGGTTCATGGAGACGTTCGGGAAGGACTCGCGGTAGACGCCGTCCTCGACGACGAAGAGATCGAAGGCGGCCGGCGAGCCGTTCGTCGCCGAGCGGATCTCGGCCTCGATGCGGTTCGCGTAGGCGCCCGGATCCTTGCCCTCCAGCCGCAGCGCGTTGGCCGAGCCCGAGGCCGCACCGACGTGCAGCGCGGTGTCGAGCCCGAACGTCGTGGCGGTAGCCGCCCGGGACTGAATGCTCGCGGTGGCGCCGGTCGCGATCGTGCGCAGCTCGAGGACGCTGCCGACCCCAGCGGAGGCCAGCACGGCCGGGATCGCGCTCTCGACCACAGCCTGCACCTCCGCAACGCTCACCGCGGCCAGATTGGCGACGTTTCCGGTGCCCACGACGGGCGCCGTGGGGAACTGGAGCACCGCGTTCGCCGTGCCACCCGTGATCTCGATGCGGCTCGCCGTTCCCTCGATCTGGCTCGAGATGCGCACGGAGCCACCGGGAGGCGCGGCCTGTCCGGTAGTGAGCGCCGCGTTGATGGCGGCAGCGACCTCCACCGCGCTGGCGCTGGTGATGTCGGCGAAGTCCGCCGACGAGAAGACGACCGTCTCTTCGGCGCCGGCGTCCACGCGAACGGTAAGCGTCATGCGGTCGGCCAGGGCGTAGGGCTGCGCCGTTCCCGCATCGACCCGCGCCGGAGCCCCGTTGAAGACGGTGTCGACGTCGGCGCCGCCGTTGACCGCCAGACGGATGAGCGCTCCGTCCGCGAGCGCGAAGGGCGCTGCCGTGGCGCTCGTCAGGAGGGCGGACGTCGGACCCGCGCTGGCGGTCAGGAAGCCCGCGGCTCGCACGGCGGTGGCGGTGGCCGGGTCGGCCGGATCCGTGTAGTGCACCGTGCGCACGACCCAGAGCTGGCTCCCGCCGTTCTCGAAGAAGCCCATGGCGCCGAGCGCCAGGTCCGAGTCCGTGGTGAAGCCGTCGAACCGGTCCTGGTACTTCTCGAACGACGAGCAGAGCACTGCCTTGCCGATGGGGCCGCGTTCGGTGAGCCCGACCGCTCCGGCGACGGAGGTGGGCGCTGAGGGAATGCCGCGGACCTTCGGTTCTTCCTCGACGATGACGACCTTGGACGACAGGAGCTGTCCGCTCATCGGCTACCTCGCTTCTTCCTGGGCTGGGGAATGCCGGCCGGCTCCGCGACGACGGCGGAGCCCGGTTGGGGTTCGGGGCGGCGCCGGCACTTCCCGCTCCACGGTGATCTCGCCGCGCTGGAGCGCGCGTCGCACCTCGGGGAGCGCCAGCACGGCCTCGTCGAGCCCGGTGGCGGTCATGCCCGTCGCCAGCGTGAGCGAGCGCGGCGTTCGTCGAGCACCGCGCCCCGCGGGCACGTCGCAGCCGCACTGACCACGCGCCGCGCAGAACGTCTCGTGCGCGAGCACGATGACCTTGAGGCGCCCGCTGGTGTTTTTGAGGGATACGGTCACGAGGTACCTCCGTCAAAGGGGCGAAGCTGAAGCTCCGGATCGAGGACGAGCGCGTTCACGTCGAGTTGACGTCCAAGATCCAGGCGATTGCGGAGCGCTCGGGACACTGAAATCCGAACTGGCGGAGCGAGCAGCGGCCAAGGAACGGGGCGCGGTCTGTCTCGGATCGTGTGACTGGCGGTCCTCGACATCGCGCTGGCTCCTGGCCGCCGATCGTGGCAAGCTAGATGGCGGGACGGGGATGGACCAGGGCGCGGCAATCCAGGGGATCCGGTACCTGGAGTCGATCCCCGATTCGTACGCGGAAGCGACGCTCCCCTGTCCCACGGACGACTGGATCATCGAGCTCGTTGCCGCTGCGGTGCATGCGTCCTTCGACCAGCGACGAGCCATCTTCGCCGCGATGACCCCTGGTGCCAACGGGGTCCTCCAGCTCTTCGCGGAGCGGATGGCGATGCTCAGCGTCCGGAAGCGCTCCCCGGAGCTCTTGCTGAGGGGGCTCGAGGCGATGATGATGGTAAGCGACAACAGCGTCGAAACCGATCGCTGCATGGCCATGCGCCTGACCCTCCTCTACCGGAGCGCCGAGCGATTGGGGCTCGGGGCGGACGCCTTCTTCGCGGCGGCCGTGGGGCACGGCGTGTCGGATGGGGGGATCCCGTCGTTCCTCGAGCGGGAACCCAGGAACAAGAGCATCGATGTCATGGGCTACCGCGAGATGGACGGACCGAGTGGCCTCGTCTACATGGGAGGTGACCCGAGCCACATCCCCGCGGGGCTGCTATTCGAGAAGGAGCCGCTCATTCCCCCGTGGTTGGAGCAGGTCTTCGGGACCGTGGAGTCGGGGGACCAGTACGGGCCTGCCTCGGTGTTCGCGTCTTATCGCGAGGTGCGCCACCGTCTTGCCCCGGAGCCGATCGGTCGCGCGGAGGAGTGGTGTCTCTGGCTGTTGCGGAACGGTTCGCACGACTCCCGCGTGGCCTTGACCTTGGGGGGCCTTGGCGCCAGGGGTGCCGCCGACGCCTTCCGATGGCACCTCTCCTGTACCTGGGGGGACCTGCTGGGGAAGTTCCTGATGGACGTCGCCGTGGCTCTCGTGTGGCTCGAGCCCTCACTGCCCGCGCTGAGACACGTGCTCTCCGGAGCGACCAGCGCCCACGAATCAGTCAGGTCTCACGCGCTGATCGCCTTGAGATACTTCGAGTGCGGCGAAGCCGTCCGCCTCCTTCATGCGGCAGCCGTGAACGATGGCGACTATTACGCGCTGGAATCGCTCACCACGCTCTGTGCTCCGTCCGGCGACGTGGACCACGGCGCACTGTTCAGGAAGCTCCGCGAGCGGGACCCGGCGGAGCGCGAGGCAGCCACCGCCATGCTCCACGCTCTGATCGCGAGACGGGCGCTGCCGGACCGGATCGGCTGATCGGAGATACTCCAGGACGCCCCACGGTACTGGAGCGGCAATCAACCTGATCGGCGCTCTAGCCGCTGATTGGCCTCCTCCCTCGATGCCGGCCGTTGGAGCGTCGCCGCCGGTGTCGCCATCAGTGTCGCCGCCAATTCCCGCGCCTCCATTGGCGGCTCCGTTGGAGGCCCTCGGGGGCCTGTCGGTACCCGACGGGATCGCGTATCGTTCCTCCCCATGGGGTGGATGCGTGGCTGGGTTGTGGTAGGGGTGCTGTCGCTCGGCGCCGCCGCCTGCAAAGGGAAGGGCTCGGGCCATGAAGCGCCCGCGACGGGCGGCGGTGACAGCGCCGGGATGGCCGGCAGTGTCGGCGGCGGGTCGGACGACGGCACGGGCGGCGCGAGCAGCGGCACCGGCGGAACGCCGGCGGGCGGCACGGGCACCGGCGGGATGGGCACCGGGGGTGGCGAAACGTTCGGCGGAGGCACCAGCGGGGCGGGCGGGTCGACGAGCGGTGGCGACGCGGGAGCGCCGGTGGGAGGCGCGGGTTTCAGCAGCGGCGGTGACGCGGGTCGCGCCGGCGGCGGGGACGGCAATGCGCCCGCGGCGGGCGGCTCGGTGGGGGATGGTGGCCACCCCGCCGCGGGTCGGGGCGGCGAGTCCGGCGCGGGGTCTTGCGAGCCGAGGAGCTGCGCCGAGCTCTTGCTGAACTGCGGGATCGCCGTGGACAATTGCGGCGGACCGCTCGACTGCGGCACCTGCCCGACCGGGTACGAATGTGGTGTCACCGGCGTCGCCAACGTGTGTGGTGCGGTCGTGAGTGCGCCCAACTGCCGAGAGGGCTGGTGCTGGACGCGTCGCGGGGCCTTCGCTGGTGACTTCACCGGCGTCGTGGGGTTCGCCTCCGACGATGTCTGGTTCGCGGGAGCGAACGGGACGCTCTGGCATTGGGACGGCACGGCGCTCGCCGATGCGAGCGTTCCCGGCGAGCATCAACGCTATGTCGACCTCTGGGCGTCGAGCCCCAACGCGCTCTACATCGCTGCCCGGGACGGGATCCGCCGCTTCGACGGGGAAACCCTGCACCGCGAGGACGTTCCCTCGCTGAGCAGCAGCAATTGGCTCCGCCGCGTTTGGGGCGCGGGCGCGGACGTGTGGGCGGCGACGTGGACGAGCATCTTCCACCGCGAAGGGGGCGCTTGGGTCGAAACCGGGCCGTCCGGCGGCACCATCCTGAACGGCTGGGCGAGTGGACCGGACGATGTCTGGGTCGTAGGGGGCAGCGCGAGCGTGCCGTTCGTGAGTCACTTCGACGGTGCCGATTGGGAGACGATGGATGTCGGCGCGACGACCGGGTACGCACGCGCCGTCACCGGCACGGGACCGGACGACGTGTACGTCGTCGCGAATGGCGCCCTCTATCACTACGACGGCAGCACCTGGGCGGAGCTCGCGCCGCGCATCGGCGCGGAGCCCGAGGCGGCGTGGATCGACGCCGAAGGGACGCTCTGGGCCGCGGGCAGCAACGGCCTCATGAGGTGGGACGGCGCGGCGTGGGATCCCGAGGAGGTCCCGACCGGCGCGGAGCTCTCCGGGCTCTGGGGTACGGGCGGCGAGCTCTGGGTGACAGGCCGGTGGGGGACGTTGCTGCATCGGGCCGATGACCGCTGGACGAGGCTGGCGGCGGCCGGTGTCCTCGTCGGGACCACTCGCGGCGTGTCGGCGAGCGCGGCCGACGACGTTTGGGCGACGAACGGCTTGATGAAGGTCCTACACTACGATGGCACGCGCTGGGGTTCGCTGCCGAATCCATTCTATTGCAGCTACTCCGACATCTGGGTCGGCGCGCGCGGTCGGCCATGGCTCGTGGGCGACTGGCTCTCCCCGGACGACGGACCCTGCGTCGTCGAGTGGGACGGAGCCCGCTGGGTCGATCACTCCGTTGGACTCGACGTCGACCTCGGGCCGCACGCGGTGTGGGGCCAGAGTCCCGACGACGTGTGGGTCGGGGGGAGCGGGCTCGCTCACTGGAATGGGCAGGACTGGACGCCCCACGAAAACCCGTTGCTGATCCTCGACCTCTCGGGCTCCGCCTCGGACCGGGTGGTGGCGGTCGGTGCCGGCGTGGACGACGACGAGCTACGCTGGGACGGGACCTCGTGGACGCCCGGGTCGACCCAGCTCTTCCCATTGCTGCTCTCCCCCCATTTCGTGAACGGCGTCTGGGTGACGCCGACCACCTCCTGGGTGGCGGCGCAGGATGGGCTCGTCGGGCGCAACGGCAGCGCCGAAACCACGCCCAGCACGAGCTCCCTCGGCGGCATCCACGGCGCCGGTGACGGCGATGCGGTCAGGGTCTGGACCTTCGAGGACACCTCAGCAGGGCGCGTCCTCGAACGCGTGGGCGAAACCTGGCGGTTCGCGGCGACCCCCCGTCGCCGCGATCTCTCGGGCGTGTGGGCGACCTCCGAGAGCGAAGCGTGGTTCGTCGGGACGAGCGCCCTCATCCACTACGACGCGGGCCGTTACTCCGACGTCGACGGCCTCCCGCTCTGGTGGCTCCACGGGTTCTCGGCCCTGAGTGAGAACGACGTCTGGGCGGCCGCCGGTGATTTCGTGGCGCACTGGGACGGCGGCGACTGGACCGAGCAATTCGCGGCGCCGCGCGTGGTCCGCGCCGTTTACGCCGCGGACTCGACCCACGTGTATGCCGGGACCGAGCTCAGCGGCTACGGCGAGTTCTACCGCTTCGACGGCCGGGACTGGACGGAGGTCTGGTCGAGCGGGTACTGGGGCATCCTCGCCATCCAGGGGTTCGGTCCAAACGACGTATGGTTCGCCGGCGATGGGTCGAGCGCCGTGGACAAGATCGCCCATTTCGACGGCACGACCGTGAACGACGACTTCGGCGGTGCCGTCAGCCATGGTTTCACCGCCTTGTGGGGCGCGTCGCCGAGCGATCTCTGGGCGGGCGGCGAGGGCGTGGTCGTGCGCTACGACGGTTCCGGTTGGGCGACGCAGCCGAGCCCGACGACCAGCGTGATCGCGTCAATCTGGGGCGCGGACAGCGATGACGTATGGGTCGTCGGCGGTGAATCCTGCGAGCTCTACCGCCTCGACGGTGACGACTGGACGTCGCAGACGATCCCCGATTGCAGCGGCGTCACCCTGTACCAGGCCTGGGGCACCGCCGCCGACGACGTCTGGTTTGCCGGTGGTGACGACGCGGGCGCGCGCCTGCTCCATTTCGACGGCGACGGTTTCAGCTGGGAAGAAGTGCCCTACGACGATCACCTCTATGCCGTGGCTGGCACCGGGGACGACCTCTGGGTTGGTGGCAGCTGGGACCCGCTGCGCAAGCGGCGCACGCCGTAGCAGGTGTCTTCGAGCCCAACCCGGCGGAGCCGGAACCAGACAGGCCCGGCCATCAGCTGTTGGCTGTCAGCCGTCAGGTAGAACGCGAAACCCCTGGAGGGTTCGACCCGCCCGCGCGAGCCGCGCTCTACAGCTCGAGCTCGCAGCCGGTGCCGCAGCCGAGGCTGCCGTCCGGGCAGGTCACGGGGTCGTCCCCGGCGCAGGACACCTGACACACCGGGGTTTGTGTGCAGTCCACCCGACAGGAGCCGAGGCAGGAGACGACGCAGTACTCGTCGAGCAGGCAGGCGACCGTGGACGCATCGCCGACCTCGTAGTCGCAGCTCTGGACGTAGCTGCACCGCGCCGCGCAGCGCTCGCCGCACCAGAGGTTGCACCGCTCGCCGATCCAGCAGTACGGCGCGCAGTCGTCCCCGCACTCGATGTTGCAGGGCCCGTGGTCGATGGAGTCGCGACACACCGGGCTGCAGTCGTCCTGGCAGACGATGTCGCAGACTCCTTCCACGGCCATGCACTCCGGTGCGCAGCCGTCCTCGCAGGACAGGGAGCAGTCGCCGTTCTCGTAGCGGCACGCGATCGCGTCGTTGCCGTCGCCCCCGCAGCTCGCCAGGCCGGCGAGCAGCGCCCAGAGGACGAGATGGGTCATCGGCGGGGGAGGAACTGCGGGAAGGGCCGGTGCGGTGGCTTTCACTGACTGCGGCACGGTTGCTCCTCTCCCTCACTCGGCGTACTCGTACGCACCGCGATCCCAGACCCCGTCCCCTCCGCGCGCGACGCCGGCCAGGTCGACGTCGAAGGGCGCTTCGAGCGCCTGGCCGGCGGCGGTCGGTCCCGACAGACGCACGTCCCCCGCCGCCGCGTCGACGAACGGCTCGGCATCGAGGACCTGATTGGTTTCCTCCTCGATCGCGTCATCGAGCAGAGTCCCGTCGCGGAGGTTGTCGTAGAAGGCGTTCTGCGCATGCTCTCCGCTCAGCATCACCTGGTTCGTGCGGCTGTGAGCCCAGAGGTTGTTGAAGACCTGCAGCGCGGAGCCGACGTTCCCGTCGGCGCGGACCCCCACGTTGAGCCCGGCGAGGTCATGGAACGTGTTGCCGTGCACGGAAACCCCGGCGATCTCTCCCGTCAAATGGATGGCCGCCCAGAGCTCCCAGTTGTCGAGGGTGCGGCGGAGGACGTTGCCGTGGACCATCACGCGCCTCACTCCCTGCAGGGAGATCATCGAGCCATAGGCGTCTACCAGCACGTTGCGCTGGATGGCCACGTCCTCGCAGTTGCGGAGCGCGATGGTGTTCGCTTCGTGGTGGAGCCCCCCGCGGGCGAGGGTGACGCCCTCGATGCGGACGTCGGCGCAGTTCTGCAGGAACATCACGCAGCGGAACGCGTCGTGCACGTAGCTGTTCTCGAGCACGAACTGCGCGAGCCCATTGTCGTAGGTGTAGATGGCGTCCTCCGAGCCATTGGTAGGATCGAGGCGGTGACCGCAGTCCTGGATGTTGACGTGCCGCAAGAGGACGTGGCTCGCCGTGCTGTTCCAGGGAAACGTGACGGGGGAATCGCGGCGGTGGTCACAGTCGCGACTCGAGAGCTCGAAACCGTAGTCGTCGCCGACGCCGCCGAGCCCCACCTGCCCGTCGATCACCAGGTAGCCCGTGACGAGCGCGAGGGGGCCGAGCCGGCTCGGTCCCTGGCCGAGCACCTCCTGCCACCCCGTGTCCGAGCCGTGGCTCTCGGCGGTGGCCTTGAAGAGCCCGATGTATGCCGACCCCGCCTCCGCCTCCACGAACTCGTGCTGGAAGTAGCGATCGTCGCCATAGGGTCCGTCGTAGTAGTCGCCCGCGGCGAAGAGATACTCCGTTCCCCGGGCGAGCTCGGCGGGGAAGCCCGAGATGGCGTCGGTCCAGCTCGAGCCGTCGCCCGCGCCATAGGTCTGTCCGGGAGGACGCACGTAGAGCGTCTGGTCGAAGGCGGGTAGCTCGCGCACCCAGGCTCCGATCTCCGCCGTGGCGATCGGGGTCGCGCCGATGGGGGTCCCGGTGACATCGCTCATCGCGGGTGGCGCGGAGTCGTAGGGGAAGTCAAACCCCTCGGTCTCTCCCTCGTGGCTCAGCTCGGCTCCTTCGTCCTTGGCGCAGCCGACCAGCATCGGCAGGCCGAGGGCGATGGCCGTGACTGCGGGGACCAGCAATGCCCCATGCTTCCTTCTCCGGCAGAGAGCGGACGGAAGAACGCGCATGACCGACTATCGCGCCTTCGACCGGGACGGGCAAGGCACCGCCTGGCCACGCCCGCCGCGCACCGCGGACCACAAGGTGGGCGGGAGTGGCCTCGACGGGCGTGCGCCGCCGTCCCGACGGTTCAACAAGTCGATCGTCTCGCTCATGCGTCTCAAACACGCCGTCACTTTGGCGGCCAGGGAAGGGACCCGTGAAGCCGAGGTTTCTGGAGCGCCGCGCGCTCTGTGCGGTCGTCATTTGTGCGTGGTCGCTGCTGCTCGCCCATTGTACGCGCAAGGTCGGCGGGGTGTCTGCGTCGCATGAGGCGGCGTCGGTCGCAGCCGCCCCGCGGGCCACGGGGCAGCTGGCGGCGAAGCCCGTCGCGGGAGCGGCCTCGCGCGACCGCGAGCTCGCGCCCGGGGTCGTCATCGGCGAGCCGGCCGCGTTCGAGAACCTCACGGTGTTCCCGGTGCTCGCCTGCGCGCAGGCAGACGCCGGTGTCTTCAACACGCTCCCGGCCGCGATCGCGGCGGGCGTTGCGGACGTGCGCGAGCTCGGCAAACCGGAGGGATCGCCGGACCCCGTGGGAGAGGGGCGCGCGCGACGATCTCGGCGCGGCGAGGTCGTCCCTGATGACGGACCGCGGGTCGGCACGCTGGCCGTCGAGAACCGCGGCGAGGTCGCCATCTACGTGCTGGCAGGGACCGTGGTGAAGGGCGGCAATCAGGACCGCCAGATCGCGCAGGACTTCGTGGTGCCGCCCGGCGAGACCGTGCCCGTGGATGCCTTCTGCGTCGAGCGCGGTCGCTGGCAGGAGGAGCGCGGTGGCGTGGCGACCCAGGGTCGCTTCGCCGCGCTCGAGCAGCTCGCGAACACGAACGTGCGCGCGGCCGCCCAGTTCAAGCAGGACCAAGGCGCGGTCTGGAGCCAGGTCGCCGAAGTGAACCGCGCGAACCGCAAGGAGGCCGGGACGGGCACCTTGATGGCGACCCTCGACGCCCCGGACGTCGCGGCGCAGCGCACGGCGCTCGCGGGCGCGGTGAAGGAATACCTCGCCCGCGGCAAAGCTCCCGAGGACCTGGTGGGCGTGGCATACGCCGTGGACGGGAGGATCAAGGGCGTGCGCTGGTTCGCGAACCACTCGCTGTTCTCGCTCTTCGAGGAAACCCTGATCAACACCGCGGCGGTCGACGCCGTGACGTCCCCGGGGCGACCAGCCGGCGACGCTACCCCCGCCCGTCGCCAGCTCCGCGGTTGTGCGGTTCGTGGCCGAGGTCGACCAGGCAGCAGCCGCGGCACCGGAGCGGCGCGAGGACACCTCGGGCGCGAACGTGATCGACTACGCGGAGTCAGGCACGGGGTTTCGCGCGAAGACCAGCCTCCCGCGCCCCAGCGCCGCCGCGATCGAGCTCAGCAAGGACTATGTGGCGAAGTAGAACGTGTCCCGGGTTGGGTTCGGGATCCGGGTCTGGATCCGGCGAACCGGGACCGGATCCGGATCCCGAACCGGTCCGCATCCCGGGGGGCGCGCGCTCGGGAACGGATCCGCTTCGGGGATCGGAGGTCCGCTCGTCGGTTCAAGGTCGGCAGGTCCGATCGAGGGCGATCGGCGACCTGTCGGACACCTCGGGTACGGGGTTCTTGAGGATCCCGGGCGCCGTGAGCTCCCCGTCGAGCTCGACCCGCCGGGGTTCGCGCTCGGGTTCGTGGACCTCGACGTACGGGGGCGTGCCGTACCCAGGTTCGAGACGCACGATCCAGAGGTAGCGCGTGCCGCTGTCCAACAGATCGCTCACCTTGGTCGCGAGCGCGTGCTCGTCCTGCCCCACCCCGGCGTACTCGACCGCGAGCGGCGGCACCCCCTTCACCCAGCCGGGCGCGTCGGGCACGTTCCCGACCGAGACGTCACGCGCATAGAACGTCGCCAGCCGGGGAGAGTACCCCGCATCGACGCCCGCCTCCTCCACGGCCGGATCAGTGTCGAGCACGGAAAACCCCGTACCCTGCCGTCGCGCCCCGTCCCCGCCGGTTGGCGCGCAGTACACGGGATGGCCGTCATGGAGCTCGTACCGGTCCTTGGGGCGGAGGTGATCCGCCCGAAAGGGGCCGCGGCCGTCGGATGCCCGGGGCGTCCGCGCCATCTCGTGGACGATAGCACACCCGCCGCGAGCGTGGTCCCGGGTCGCGCCTCGTTGATGCCCCCCGCGAGCTCACGTCGCCTCCACGCGCCCGTGCTCGCTGCCGCTCCGCGCGGGCGGCCCCACCTTGTGCGGGCTCCCGCCCGCTCGGGGGGCCCCCCCGGTGCATACCCGTGCCGCATTGGTGGCGTCCTCGCGAGCTCGCATTTGGCCGCCGCGCGCCGCATGCGCTGACGTGGAAATCGACGCTCCTGGATGCGCGTGCGCTGCCCGCGACCTGCCGTCCACGGTTGACCAGTCCCCGTACGCAGGCAGCCCTCGTCGTCACGTTAGCGTGCCAGGGCCTCGAACAAGCCGGCCAGAAACCCTTGGGTCCTCCACCG
Source organism: Polyangiaceae bacterium (assembly GCA_016933275.1). Lineage (GTDB taxonomy): Bacteria > Myxococcota_A > Polyangia > Polyangiales > Polyangiaceae > JAFGBI01. The sequence goes on from JAFGBI010000015.1 coordinate 21,026, forward strand.
CGAGACGCGGGTAGACGGACTTCCAGGGACCATATGCCGACGGCAGATCTCGCCACGGCGCTCCCGTCCGCAGTATCCAGATCATCGCCTCAAGCATCGGCCGGTGCGGCTTGGCGTTTCGTCCAGTCTTCCTCGCTTACGGCAATAGACCTTCGATCCTCGTCCACTGCTCATCGCTCAGTCGGGCCAGTCGCTCCATTCGGGACCATGGAACACACCCGAAGCCCGATGGAAAGCTCGTCCGCTACACAAAAAAAGCACTCCCACGACACTGATCAGGCTCGGGCTCGGGCTCGGTTTGAAGACACTCCCTGGAGCAGCAATCAGGTTGATTGCTGCGTAAAATCAACGCCCCACGCCGCCACCCGCGCTGCTTCTCAGCGCGGGGCCCGGGCGACGCGGGTCCCTAGAGCACCGAACATGCAGCAGATCTCGCCAGAGGCGCCGCTGGAAACGCACCCCCTCATCCTCACCCACCCAGCTTCGCCGTGCGGGGCCCGGAGGACGTGGGTCCCTCGCCATGCACAGGGACCCACGTCAGGGGCCCCAGACATCGGGCCCCGCACGGCGCAGCCGGGTGGGTGTGCCTGGGGCTGAATTGGGGTGGGTTTCCAGCGGCGCCGTTGCTGTCGGCAACGTGATCGGTGCTCTGGCTGAGCTGTCCGCCGTGCAGACGTAGCGAAGGGTCGAGCGCGGCCCTGCCAGAACGCCGCCTCGATGACCTCCCGAGCGAGCCCCATGATCCTGGGATTCGCGCGCCGTCTCCTCTGCGGTGGTGTTGAGCCAAGCCAGGAGTCTTCGGACATTACGAGTCGCCGGGCAGCCAACAACGCAGACCTGCCAGCGTCCCCACGCAGATGCCGCCTCGATTCGTCAACACCGGCCCGCTCTTGATCGGGCTGCCGCAACGCTGGCTCCAGATCAGCGCACCGCGCTCGTCGAAGGTGTGTACGGACCCGGCTGCTTTGAGTACGAGCTTGCCATCGCGTGTCGCGACGGCACGCGGGGCACCGTCCCGTCCCCAGCCCCCAGGCAGGGAGTCGTCGACCGGGATCGAGGCGGTCCATTCGACGGCAAGGCGACGGATGCTCGTGATCTCCGTGACGCCAACGACGACCACTCGGTCGTCGGGCAACACCACCGGCGGCTGCACGGCCTGCGTGGTGGAAAGCCGCAACCGTTTCGCCCCGGTTGCGTCCACGCGAACCAGCTCCAGCGTGTCGCCCGCGCGGCTGAACCCCAGCACGTGGTCCTCGAGGTCGAGAGCGACGAGGAGCGGATCGAGCGTCAGGTCCCACGGCTGCTGTTCATGGCCACTGGCGTCCACGACGCGGAGTGCCGTCGGGCAGGGTACGACGGCCGATCCATTGGCCATGAACGCGACGGCGCCCAGGCATTCGGGCAATCGGGCCGTCCACAGCGCCTTGGTCTGGTCCCCGGGCGGGGTCCGGAAATCGTGGCGTGCCACCTCCGTACCACCCATCATGGGGCCAGCTCGACACCGACGACCTGGTGGGCAAGGTTGGTACGGGCCCTGGTACTGGAAGGCGCCAATGAAGCCCGATGGAGTCGGAAACAAGGCCTTCACCCAACCCGAGGTGGGCCCCGCCACCGCCTCGATGCTCACTTCGTGAGAGCTGGGGCCGCCGATCCTGCCCGCCCAAATGCCATCGGGACCACTGCCAATCCATCGACCACCGGGGACTGCCGCCCAGACCATGCTGTTGGGTCGATCGACGGGTGGGCGGGCGGCCCTCAGGTTCGTGAATCGTCCTGACCCGGAGGCTACCCACTGCGGGTCATCGCCAGCGACCAGCCATTCCCCACCGAATTGCCGCTCCGGATCCAGGGTGATCGCGGGGGCGAGCGAGGCGCACCAAGCGGCGGTGCTCAGGCTGTTTCGCCGGGGGTTCGCGAGCTCCTGGGCGTAGGGGATGCCGGGCACCTCGGGGCAGCCAGGGACCAGGGCCTGACCCAAAGCGCGGGATCCGGCGGGCGGAGCATCCGCCGCGACCGCCCCGTCGGCGATCGCCTTGGGTGGCGTGGTTCCACCGGTGCGACATGCCACCAGAAGAGCGACCGCGCAGGGCAAGGCGCAACGCGAGGTCATGGGAGTTGTGTGGGCACGTAGGGGAACGGGGGGGCTTTCCGGCGGCCATGGCGAGTTTCCGAGGTTTCGAACTCAACTGGAGCGAACAGCGTTGCCTAGAGCGACAAACGGGTTGAATACCAGGAAATATCAGCCACTTAGGCGGCACGCAGGAGCCGCTGCACGCCCTCCAGGTTCTG
>JAFGBI010000273.1 GCA_016933275.1 Polyangiaceae bacterium
CATCCGGATCGGGAAGCGATCCTCTGGACTTGAGCGCGAGGGCTCGACGCCATGCGCTGAGCGAGGCAGAACACCGGCGGCTGAAGGTGTGCCTGGGATCGTCCGCCACGCTCGGACTGCTGCACGCCGTCGGCTCCGACTTCGACGCCCTGCCCACGGAAGCCGACGGGGATGCGGAGCTCGTCGAGCGTTTCGCCGAGCAGGCCGAGCAACGTTTTGGAGCGCCGATGGCTCGGCGGCCACGGGTTCGCGTCAAATGGTTGATTGCCGGATGGCTGCTCCTCGGCACGGCCACGGCGGCAGCCTGGGTGGGGGGGCAGAGGCTGGCACCAGCGCCGCTGCCAAACGGCCAACCAGAGCCGATGGTTCCGTCTGCAGCGGCGTCGCGGCATGCCTCGGGCAGCAGGCAGAGCTCCGTGCCAGCTTCACCGGCACCCACGGTGTCGCAGTCAGCGCTGCCACCAGCACCTACTCAGCACCCGGCAGCATCGGCGGGGCACGATTCGGCGGCACTCTCGCCCCCGAGCGCAGCGGGGCTCTTCTCCCGGGGCAACGAGGCGCGGCGACGGGGCCAGATGGCAGCAGCGGTCGTAGCCTATGAGGAGCTGCAGGCGAAGTACCCGCGCTCGGCAGAGGCAGCTCTCTCCCACGTCGTGCTCGCCCGTCGCTACTTGGGCCAGGACCCGGGGCGTGCCTTGCAGCACTTCGACGCCTATCTCAGGAGCGAGCCGCATGGAGCCCTGGCCCAGGAATCACTGCACGGTCGCGCCCGCGCCTTGGGCATGCTCGGTCGGGGAACCGAGGAACGCCGCGCTTGGCAGGATCTGTTGCGCCACTATCCCGAGTCCGTCTATGCGAATGTTGCGCGGGAGCGGCTCGGTGAGAGTCCCTAGACGAGTAACCGGATCTCGGCTGCTTTCGACCGTCTTCTGCCTGGCACTGGGGGCGATGCTGTTGGTGACCACGCCCCTCCACGCTGATGACCGCACCGTGCGCGTCACACTGGTCGGGATTGGTCCGGAACGGGTGGCGATCGAGGAGCTGCTGAGGGAGTGGTTCGAGCTCGGCGCCTTCGATCTGATCACGGGTTGGCAGCCCACCTTGCGCGTCGACGAGGTGTTGGGCTCGCAGGCGGAAGGTGCCGAGCTAAGGATTTGGCTCGTGCCGATGGGCGAGGCACGGGCTCGCGTCTACTTCGCCGACGCCACCGGTGAACGGTTTCTGGTGCGCGACATTCCCTTGCGGGACGGCCTGGACGAGCTCGGGCGGGAGCGGGTCGTGCAGATCCTGTCGAGCTCGGCGCAGGCGTTCCTGGCCCGCTCCCTCAACTCCAGTCGCGAAGAGATCCAGCGTACCTTCGCTGAACCCACCCCGGCGGATCCCCCACCACCCACCGAGCCGGCGTGGGTTCCCATAGCCGACGAGAAGCCCGTCGCTGGGATCAGCTCGCAGCCCCAACCTTCGCCCTGGGGTATCCGCGGCGGTGCAGAGTACCAGGCCATCCATCGCGGCGCCGAGGGGACGAGCCACGGGCCCGGAATTCTGCTCGGAGTCAGCTATCGGGGTCAGCGGCGAAGGCTGAGCCTTTCGCTCCAGGGTCGATACGACTGGCCCCATCGTGCGGTGGGCGACGAGGTGACTCTCGAGCTGGAGACGGTCGGTATGCGCCTGATACTGGGTGTGGCATCCAATCCGCCAGGGTTCGGGTGGGTGGCGCGAATCGGGGCGGGGTGGGATCGGGTCTCCTACACCCCGCGCACTCGGACCGATGCAGCGACCGCGCGCCAAGGAGGCGCGGACTCGCGGCCCCTGCTGGGGTTCGGTATGGGTGGCGCGATCCAGGGGCGGCGCGGGAGCATCGCCGCCTTGACCCTGCTCGAGCTGCCGCTCGTCGATACCCACTACGACGTCGCCGTGCAGGGAACGCATCGCACCGACCTGGCGCCCTGGCGCGTCCAACCAGGGCTAGGGCTCGAGGTGACCTGGCCATGAGCTCGACACCGATCGCTTTTCGGATCCCGAGGTACTAGTCGCACGCCGGTTACGGTCAATCGGAGGCACACGATGAGACACGCTAGCTTCGTCATTGGTCTACTGCTCGTCGGTACGGCGGCTTGTGGAGACAACGGACATGTGGTTGCGGATCGCGACGTCGGTTCGGCCGGAGCCTCGGCGAGCGGCGGGCGATCGCCAAGTACGGCGGGTCAGGACCCCGGCGGCGGCGTGCTGACCGGCGGAGCCAACGCCGAGACCGGCGGAACGAGCGACGCCGGCGCGCCCCCAACCGGCGGCAGCGGCGATGGCGGCGCCTCGGCGAGCGGCGGCCAGAGCACCGGTGGTGCGCCCACAACCGGCGGCCAAGGCACCGGCGGGTCCACCGGTGGCGAAGACGACGGCGGGACCGCAACTGGCGGCAGCGGAGATGGAGGCACGCCAGCGACCGGCGGGCAGGGTACGGGCGGTGTGCCCGCGACCGGCGGCCAGAGCACTGGCGGCATGCCCGCGACCGGCGGCGGGGGCACCGGTGGGTCCACGACCGGCGGCCAGAGCACTGGCGGCACGCCCGCGACTGGCGGCCAGATCACTGGCGGCACGCCGGCGACCGGCGGCCAAGGCACTGGCGGCATGATCGTCCCCAATTGCGCGTATCGGGACATACCAGGCAAGGGCCGCATCACCTCCATCGAGCCGGCCACGGAAGCGGACGGGACGCTCTGTGCCAACGGATCCGTGTCCGCTCGCTACGCCTTCACACCCGACGATTCGTCGCTGTCGCCGGACGAGTACGACGTCGCCGCCGTCAACATGGATCCGGTCAGGTACCACCAGCTTACGACCGGTTCGTCACAACTCATTCCACCCGCCTGTGTCGACCAGCTGGGACTCGAGGTGAACGGGGAGTACACGGTCATCCGCAGGATCGCCACCAGCGGCAGCTGCACGCCCGCCATGGACAGCTTCCCTGATCTCGACCTCACTTCCTGCACCAGCCTCTGCTCGTAGCGAAGCCAGGGGGGCCGGTACCTGCGTGTTGGAGGCGGCGCTCGTCCACCGTCGTCACCACCGACCTGCGCGCCACCGGCCCGGGCCCCAACGACCCGCGCGACCTACCGAAGGCTCAAGGGACCGTCGCGTTCCAGTAGCGCAGGTGCAGATCGTCGCGCGTGATGCCACAGCCCGGCGCGATCGCCGCGAAGGCGCCATCGGGCGCGGATTGCGGTTCGAAGCTCGCTCCCCAGCAAGCCACCGTGCTGTCGGTGCGGATGGCGCAATCGAAGGCCCGGCGGCGTCGTCTTCACCGCCGGCAGCGCGCACACCGCCGCTTCCCCTGGCACCGCCGATGGCTCCGCGCGCACCTCCCAGGTCCTCCCGCACCACCTCGGTGCCCGCCCCCTCGTGGCCGCCCGGGAACGCTTTCGCGCGACGGGTGCCGAGCCCACCCGCACCCGCGTCGGGCGGTCGCCGGTCGGACGCGACCGCTCCCCCACATCCCATCGATAGCAGCACCGCGACCACCGCGGCCCCCACCCCATGTACGCCCCCTCGATGCACCATGGGCCAGCAGTCTCGCACGCCCTCGGCGCAGCCCCCATCGATTCCTTCTGCCCAGCAACCCGGCGCCAACGGAGACCCGGGGTCATCCGGCGCAAGCGAACGGTGGACGCGGTCACACCCGGGCCGCAAGACGGGTCTCGCGCAGCGCCCGAGCTGCAGCTCGGCGGGGTCGTGCCATTCGGCCCCGCGGAAGAAACGAATCTGCCGTGATCGATCGCCAGGCCCCCGGCCAAATTCTCATCGTGAAGGCCGAATGGCGCAGAGCCAAGCGGAAACGCAAGCCGGATCCGGTGGTCCGCCTTGGTGAAGTGGCGCGATGCGGGAAATACTCATTCGGCGCGTCGAGACGGCACGAACCGTTCGAGGCTGGAGCGAGCCCGGAGGGATAGTTGGATGGAGATCATTGAGCAAGGCTTCGCCGGTCGGACCCCACTGCTGGATACCCCCAATGGCGCTTGCGGACAGCCGACGTCCGGCCGGATCAGCGGGTGGCAGACCACCGAGGCCGTCCGTCTGGCGTGGGTGGCCCTGCTGGCGGTGGGCATGGCGTCCTTCGCCTGTGACTCGGGGTCGAGCGGGTCGGGCGACACCTCGAACTCGTCGGGGGTCGGTGGCATGACGGATCGGTCCGGCGCGGCGGGCAGCGGCGGTACGGCGGATGCGTCCGGGGCGTCCGGCGGCAGTGGCGGTGCGGCCGGCACCAACGGAGGCACGGACCCGACGGGTGCGGCGGCGAGCGCCTACGAGGTCAAGGTCGATCCCTACGGCGTGAGCCCCCTGGTCGCAGTCGTCAACCTGCCCGGGATCGAGGCTTCCGAAGTCCAGGGCGTCCAGGTGGTCGTAGCCGGGCAGGACGGCGGACAGGACTTCGAGCGAACCTATTCCCCCACCGACGTCGACCTCGCGAACCAGCTCGACAGCTCGGACTTGACGTTTGCCGAGCCCGGTTACCACGTGCCCGTGCTCGGGCTCTATGCCGACCGCGAGAACGAGGTCAGAATCCACGTCGATCTGGCCAACGGCGAGGGTGTCGATTCGACGCTGTTGATCGCGACTCGACTCGTGAAGCCCGGAGAAGACCCCTGGGTTCCGACCATCCACGTCAGAACCGCCCTTTCGGAGCTGATGGAACCGGGGTGGACCGTGGCCGAGATCAGCATCGAGCC
>JAFGBI010000016.1 GCA_016933275.1 Polyangiaceae bacterium
AGACCGCGCACGCCAGCTGGTCCGCCAACTTGAACGCCGTGAGCTTGCTGTGATCGCGCATCAGACCTACAGCCTACAGCCTACGGCCTACAGCCTGTTTCTTCCTTTGGTTGCGGCCGAAGGCTGCGCTGTCGATCAGGTGATTCGGAAGCGCGCTCTTTGGGTGGCCGTCTGGCTCTTGGCTTGTGCTTCGGTACCCTCGCCCCGAGACGCTGCGGAGGGGGACGCCGGTCTGGGGTCCGGCAGCTCTTCCGGGGGCAGCCCCGGGACGGGTCCCACCGGCGGTGCCGGCGTCGCCACGGGTGGCGCTCGCCAGCCCGGCGGAGGCACTCCCGCTACCGGCGGCGCGGCGATGGGCGGCGCGGCGATGGGCGGCGGTTGGTCGGGCGGGGCTTCGTCGGGCGGCACTTCGTTGAGTGGGGCTTGGTCGGGTGGCACCTCGTCGGGCGGCACCTCGTTGGGCGGAGCCGGTGGCGAGGTCGCCGTCGATGTTTGCTCGCGATCCCACGCCCGACACCATCCATCGTCTGGTACCAGGATGACGTTCCGCGCACGAGCTTCTATTGGCTCGCGCTGGGCGAGGACGAGGCCCTCTCCGGCACCGAGGTCCGGGCAACCCTCACCGGACAACGGATTGCCCTCCAGACCACCGGTATCTCGAGGGTCAAGATACGTCTGTCGGACGACATGCTCGACCTTTCCCAGCCGGTGACCGTGTCGGCCAACGGCACGGACGCGTTCACCGGGCCTGTCACCCGAACCATTGCGACCCTCGTCGCGACCCTCGCGGAACGCGGCGATCCCCGCCTGGTGTTCAGCGGAGAGATCACCGTCGAGCCGTAGGCTCAGTTCGGCCGCGGCTTCTCGACCGAGGTCTCCCAGCCGTCGTATTCGCCGCGGTGGTCACGGGCGAGCTCATGCAGAGACATGACCACGGCGTGGATGTCGTCGAGCTCTACCGACTCCGTTCGGTAGAGGCGCGCGGCCAACCGGGTGTCCCCACTCGGGGCATCCCCCACGTCCGCCAAGGCGAACCCGGCTTGCTTGGCTGCCTCGACGAACTCGTCCCGATCCGTCGCGGTCGAGAAGTAGACCCAATGATCCACCCGGCGCGATTGTACGAGCGGGTCGCCGTTCTTCTCCAGCTCCTCGACCACCTTGCGATCCTTCATCCACTGCAGCCGTTCGGCATCCGGCCAGAGGAAATCGTGGAAATACGACCATCCCGGGTCGGGTTTCGCGCCGACCGTCATCTTGCGCTTGGGGCCGCCGAGAACCTCCTTCACCTTGGCCTTCAGCTCGGCTTCGATCCCCGGTGCGCCGTAGTAGGTGAGCTGCCAGATGCCGCCGCTCCGCATGCGGCCGACGAAGAAGAGGCCGCGCTGCATGGCCCACTCGCCGACTCGGTCCTCCACCACCTTCAGGGCCTCGCTCTCGGAGCTGTCACCCATGCCGTTCTCGGTGGGGTGGAGCATCGCGATGGTGCACCAGTAGAGGGTTGCTGCGCCGTCGATCGGAGAATTGTCTCCATACCACGTGTTGAGCAGGATCGACGCCGGGGCGTCGTCCACGCGACAGAGGTAGAATTCCCACTCGTCGGGGATCGCCGCGGCAGGAGTCGAGATCGTGCCCATCGCAGGTGGATCAGACCAGACTCGGGCGCGGTCGCCAATAGTCCCTTGGTGGCGGATCCTCGACCGATCTTGGTTGGCATCGCCGATCCGGCTGGGCTAGACCGTCCTCGATCTCTCCATCGAAGTGTCTCCCGCCGGCCTGGCCGCGGCCTTCGGGGACGGTTCGCGGGCCGTGCCGCCCGTCTCCCACGGCCGATGGCGCTCTGCTCGTCGGGCAGGGCGACGTACATTTGACAGGCCGTGCAGTCGAAATCGAGCTTCAGCGGAACTCCCCCCGCGTTGACCAAGGTGTGTGAAGCTTCCCCATCGAGCTCTCCGGCGACGCGCGGACACCCGCCGGGCTCGTGGAGCAGGTAGCAGCGGGCGGTCATCACTCCCCGACCGCGGAGATCGACGCCCGACTCGGCCGTACCCTCCACCATGGAGACACGGAACGGCGCCCAACTGCCCCGCCCAGAGCCTGCTCGACCTTCGGACCAGCGGTACCCGGTCACTTGGCACACGAGCGTGGGTCGCTCTACTCTCGGCGGCGTGAGTCCTGCCGCTCTTGCCGAGGACGCTCGGCGATCGATTGGTTCGTCGGACGCCGGGACGGGTCGCGCCGGAGGATTGCCGTGACCAACGACTCGCCCCCTCCCGCCGACTTCGAGGAGGAGGTCGCTTCGGAGCGACCGAGCGGTATCGAGCCCTACGAGGCGTCGCCGTCGGCATCCCCGGCCCCCCGGGGGATCTGCGACGTCGGGGCAAGCGGTGGACCAGCGGTGTGGCGTCGTCGCGCGCTGGCGGGGGCCGGCGTCGCGCTCGTCGCGCTGGCACTGGTTGCGGTTCTGTGTTGGCCTCGCGTGGGCATGAAGGGGACCGCGCTCGTTACTGCCGCCGAGGGTGGGCCGTCCGTGGGCTCGCTCCTGCCCGAGGGCGCGAGGCTCGCCGCCGGCAGCGATCGTCTCTGCGTGCGGCTGGAATCGAAGGTCGATCTCTGTCTCGCCCAGGAGTCCGAAGCACGCCTCGAGCGGGTGACGGGCACGGAGCTTCGGATCGCGCTCGAACGCGGACGGCTCGTGGCATCGCTGCCGCCGCTGCCCGCCGACGAAAACCTCGTGGTAGTGTGTCCGATCGGCGAGGTGAGCGCATCCGGTGCGGTCTTCTCGGTGACGGCCGCTCCCGGTGACGTGCGGGTGGCGGTGGTCGAGGGACGAGTCCACCTCACCGGGGAGCGTTCGCTCATCGAGGGAGAAGGGGTTCAGTTGCCTGGCGGCAAGGTCGATGCGATCGAGCTCGCGGAACGTCGCATCGTCTCCGACCTGCTCGCTGGAGTCGCGCCGCCCTTGAACCAGCCCGCCGTTCCACTCGGGCGCGAGCTGGGGGCGCTGGGCCCGGAGCCGCCTTCGCCCCTGCGCGCGGAGCCCTCCGCCGACGCTTCCGCGATGGCACCGACCCCGAGCGCTTCGACGCCCTCTGCGAGGACGCCGGAGCCCACCTGTGCGCAGCGTCGCCGCGACGATCCCCGCCCGTCCCCGTCGCCCGCTGGGAGCTAGGCCAGGGTCGAGTCTTGAGACAGCGAAACGCTCCCTGTCACCGCCTGGTGTTGCTGGAAGCGGCGCCCCCCGACCAGGCGACCAACGAATGGCGCTGCTCCGGCTTGAATCTGCGTGGTTCTCGCCTACATTTCAGGGCCCCCCACGGCAGACGAAACGGATCGGCGCTCAGTGCCTCGGGAGTTGACTCAAGCTTGGATCCCGCTCCCTCTTGTGCTCCCTGCTCTGCGTTCGGCGCGGTGGGATCGAGTGCGTGGGGGCCAGCGGGACCGCAACGTCGCGAGTAGTCCGATCGGGGCCCGATCGCAGCCCGGGTCGAGGTCCCGACCTCGTACGGCGCCTCCTGGCGGCGGGCGCTTGGACATGCCGATTGCTTCCGACATACTGTATGTTGGCTGACGGGTCTGCTGACCGCCAGCCCGCGGGCCCCACGGTGGCGCGCTAGCTGCTGGTCGAACCTCGCACTCTCGTGAACCTATGCGCGTCAAGATCGTGAGCACGGGCCGCCATCTGCCGGAGCGGATCGAAACCGCGGCGGATCTGGCGCCACGTCTGGGTGTCACCGAGGACTGGATCCTGTCGCGCACGGGGGTGGCGCGGCGTCACGTCTCGAGCGAATCGATGGCGGAGATGGGAGCGCGCGCCGCCCGGCAGGCGCTCGGCGACGGTCCGCCCCCCGACCTGTTCATCAATGCCTCCGGGGTCCCGCACCAGGTGTTGCCCGACAGCTCCGTGTACATCGCGGAGGCGCTCGGGTTCGCCGGCATCCCCTGTTTCAGCATTCACGCCACCTGCCTCTCCTTTCCGGTCGCGCTCCACAACATCGGAGCACTCATCGCGGCCGGTGCGTACCGGCGTGTCCTCATCGTGTCGTCGGAGCTCGGTACGCGTGGCCGGAACTACGACGAGCCCGAGAGCGCATCGCTCTTCGGCGATGGTGCGGGCGCGGCCGTGGTCGAGCCAACACCGGAGGGAGAGCAGAGCGCCATCCTCGGCTTCGAGCTCTCCACCTTTCCCAAGGGTGCTGGCTTCACCGAGGTGCGCGGCGGAGGGACGCGCCTTCATCCGCAGGATCCGCGGACCACGCCAGCGGACAATCTCTTCCACATGGATGGTCCCGGGATCTACAGGATGGCGGTGCGGCGCGTGCCCCCGGTGTTCAATCGCCTGTTCGCCCGCACTGGGGTCGACCGCTCCCGGGTCAAGTTCGTGATCACCCACCAGGCTTCGGGGCCCGCCGTCACCGTCGTGGAGAAGTTCGGGTTCCGCCCTGAAACCATCGTTCGTCGGGTGGAGGAGGAGGGGAACTGCGTCGCGGCGTCGATTCCCATGACTCTGGCCTGGGTGCACCAAGCCGGGTCGCTCGAGCGCGGCGACCTCGTCGTGCTCTGTGGGACTGGTGCCGGCCTTTCAATCCTGACGATGCTACTCCGCTGGTGACGGCGATCTTGAACTCACCCTGCCGCTGAGGGGCTGGGTGGGGTCGTCTTCTCGCGCTTTCGAGTGAGGAATCGCGGCTTGATTCGGAGGATGATGGCCGGCAATAACGCCACCGTCGCCCCGCTACACACCACCATCGTGAGCGCGACGAGCACGCCGAGCTGCACGTGGGTCTTGAATCCAGAGAGCGTCAGGCAAAGGTACCCCCCGGCGACCGATGTGGCGACGTAGGCGATCGCCTTGCCAGAGGTAGTGAGCGCGTAGGCCGTCGCTTCGCGGAGATCGGGCGAGCGGCCGAGCTGTTCGCGCACGCGGAAGATGAAGTAGATGGCGTAATCGGCTCCGATGCCGACCGCCATCGCCGAAATGGCGGCGGTGCCCATGGTGAGCGAGATCCCCGTCCAGCCCATGAGGCCGAGGTTGACCAGCGCCGCGGTGGCGAGGGGGAGCAGGACCAGGAAGCCTCCCACGATCGAGCGAAGGGCGATCGCGGTGATGAGCAGCACTAGACCCGAGATCTGGAGTAGGTTTACCACCTTGCCGTGGACCATCGTCTCGTTGAGGGCGACCATGTTGGTCACCCCGCCGCCGACCGAGACGGTCACCGGCATTCCGGCGAAGAGCTCCTTCGACTTCGCGTCGACCGACGCGACGAGCTGCTTGATCACCCGGTGGTCGTCCGTCTTGAGGTACATGGTGATGACGGCGTTCTGGAACGACGGGTCGACGACGCGCCGCAGGTCCTCGAGGTCCCCCGACATCTCGTACAGGAAGAAGAACTGGGCGACGGCACCGTCGCCCTCCGGCAGGACCTCGGACTTCGGGTTGCCGTCGTCGATGACACGGTTCATCACCTTGAGGACATCTACGACCGAAGCGACCTTGCCCACCGGAAGGTCCAGGCCCTTGACGTAGGAGGCGAGGGCGTCCATCCGTTTGAGGATCTCCGGATCCTTGATCGCGTCGGGTTTCCCACCGTCCACGAGCACCTGGAGGACGCGGGTGCCGGCGGTCCGCTCGTCTGCGATGCGGAATCCGTGCATCGGTCCGTTGGCTTCGAAGAACTGGGCGGCCATGTTGTTGCGGGTGTCGAGGCGGAACACGCCCGCGGACACCGTGAGCACGATCGCTGCGGACACCCAGAGCAGACGGCCCTCCTTCTTCAGGCGCACGATCTGGGCGAGCTTCTCCAGGATTGGGTCGAAGAACTCCCGCTTCTTCTCGCGCAGGGCCTGGCTGGCCGAGGGCGGCCGGAGCAGGACTCGAATGGCTGGGATGAAGGTGAGCTCCACGGTCAGAGCCGCCGCGATCCCGAACGCCGTGCAGAGGCCGAAGCTTCTGATCGAGGGCACGCCCATGGCGAGGAGCGACGCGAAGCTGAGCGACGCGATCGTGCCTGCCGCCAGCATCACGGATCCCATCCGCGTCGTGGCCTCGATGGTTGCCTCGCGGTTCACTTCCTGCGGTGAGAACTCGGGGTGTTCCGCCCGGACCCGTCCGAACTCCTCGTAGTACCGCTTCAGGATCTGGACCGAGTGTCCCGCGCCGACCGCGAGGATCAGGATCGGCGTCATGGCGTTCCACGGGTCCATCGGGGCCTGCACGAGCCCCATCAGGCCGAGCGCCCAGATGACGCCCATCAGCGCCGTAACCAAGGGGATGAACATCCCTTGGAGCGTCCGGAACGCTCGGTACAAGAGGTACCCGATCGCCGCCAGCGCGACCACGAACAGGACGGCCACGCGCCGCACGTAGACGAGGAGCCAGTAGACGACCGAGGTCGCGCCAGCGCTCACGATCTCGAGACCACTGGTTCGCTCCGGCTCGAGGATCGACTCGAGCTTCGGGTAGAACTCCTTGGCGCCGCCGGCCTTCTCGAAATCCTCGAAGTCCGCGATGATCGTGGTGGCGCGCCCATCGTCACTCACGAGCAGGCTCGTGATCGCGCGGTTCCGCTCGACCCGCTCTCGCAAGGCGACGATCTCGGCTTCGTTGGTCGGGATCTCGTCGGCGAGCGGCTTGATCTCGATCGAATCCTCGGTGGTCCGGATGTCTTTCAGCCGCTTCGAGGTCAGGGAGATGACGCTCCCTGGCTTCACTCCTGGCCATTTCTCGAACGCCTCCGTGACGCGCTGAACCTTCCCAAGGATCTCCGGCGTGTAGACCGTCCCCTCCTTGGGGTAAAAGCCCACGACCGTGATGTATTTGCCGCCGAAGAGCTGCTCGAGGCGCTTGCCAATCACCACCATCGGGTGGTCAGGCGGGAGCTGGTCGTCGATGTCCAGGAGCACCTGGACCCGGGAGATCGACGCGCCGAGTGCGACCGTGACCGCCAGGACGAGTGCGATTACGATCTTCGGGTACGAAACGATGAAACCAACGTAGCGTCGCATCATGGCATTACGCTCGGAGCCTTTCGCTCAGCGCCGGTGCTCAGAAGGTCATCCGGAGTTCGGCGTAGCCGCCGGTCAGGGTCTCGTCGACGAGTCCGAGGAGGGTACCGGTGGGACCCGAGTAGAGCTCGGCGCCGACCGCCCCGCTCATTTGGTCGGTGAACTGGTAGCTCACCTTGGGGTAGACGAGCCACTCCTCGGTGGTGAAGTTCACGAGGCCGAGGGCGGAGACGGACAGGGTGTCGTGGAGCGTGAGCCACTCGACACGTAGCGAGGCGAGGTGCTGGACCTTGGCTGTCTGCTGGAAGAGGATCTGGTTCTTGCTCGCGACCTCCTGGTCGACGAGGGGCTGCATGATCCCAGCCGGGTCGCCGGTAGTCTCGTTGAACACCCCGCCGGGCAGGATCATGCGCTCGACGGTGTCTTGGTCCTCGGCGGTCAGCGCGGGGCGCTCCTCCCAGCTAAACGCATAGCGACCCACGTACTGGGCGATCACGCTGACCGGACCGAAGGTGTGATCGAGCCCGAGGGTGTACTGCAGATCCGGGAAGGGCTCGGCGGCCTCCACGTCCTCCGACAGCTCGGCGTTCGGGCCGAGCGTGTACCAGGGCATGCCGTCATCGAGCGGGCGGCGGTAGGCGATCTCCCCCCGCATACCGAGGATGTCGCTGATCGCCGTCGAGAAGTCGAACCCGAGGACGTTGTGCTGGTACGGCCGCCGCGAGATGAAGACCTCGATGGGCGATCCCGCATCGGCGAAGCCGACTCCGGTATCCTGGCCGCCGGCCACGCCCGGGGACCGCCGCCCGAAGACTCGGCGGTCGCGGGCGAGGCCCGGGAGGAGCGAGTAGCCGTGGAGGAAAGACACGGACGCATCGAACACCGGGAGCTCGATGTGGACGCGTCCCGCGAAGAGGCCGTTCGAGAGCTCCGGCTGCGGAAAATCCTCGGTCAAGTTGATGAACCAGTAGCTCTCCACCGGCGGCAGCTCGATCGCACGGAAGAGCGGCATCCACACGGCCTCGAGGCGCACGGGCCTGAGGTCGACGATCGCTCGGGCGCCGACGTTGCCGAGCCGCCGGTCGTCTTCGTTCGGGGACCGGATCCGCAGGTCGTGGGGCGTGATGTTGTTGGTGGGATTGAACCCGTCCGCGCGACCCCACACGACGATCTGGTGCCCGAGGCGGAGGTCGAGCCTTCCCCAGTAGAGGTTCCCATACGCCTCGCGCAGGTCGACGAAGAGCTCCCGCTTGTCGAGCTGCTGGCCATAGCGGAGGCGAGCCTCCGCGAACGCATCGCCGTAGGTCCCCGCCCTGACCCGGGTCCTTAGCCCAAGCTCCCCATAGGCGGCCTTGATCTCACCGCGACTCGCGTGGATCTTCTTGCCGGCGAAGAAGTCGCCGCGCACGAAGCCGTTGAGCTCCAGGGCAGGGCCCCCCGTGCTGGCGGTGCCCGGCGAGTCTACTCCTCCTGCCGCTCCGGAGAGGCTCTCGGCGAAGAGCCCACCCTCGGCAACCACGACAGTGCTGCTCTCTTCCGTGTTCGCCCCCGCCGGGGCCAGCTCCGTGTCCGCGATGGCCGCGCCGGCGGCGGGCTCAGCTGCCGTCTCCGGAGTGGTCTCGGTCGTCTCGATCGGTGTCGCCTCCGTCGCCTCTGCCGGCGCTGTCTCTGCGGGTGCTGTGGGTTCCGCGGCGCCCGGGGCGGGTGCGGCTGGCCTTCCGGCGGGTGCGGCTGGCGCGGGCTCCGCGGGCTGCGCGCGGGCCACGGTGGCGAGGCAGACGCCGAGGCCCAGCGCGGCGATGGCCCATCCGTTCAGGACGCGTGGTGGGAAGGATGTGGACATGTGTTCCCGGTGATTCCTGCGGGGTCACGAGCGGACCGCCCGCTTGGTGACCGGCGCTCAGGGCGTCGACCGCGGTGGGCGCTCGAGCCAACGCGGGGGCGCTACCGATTCACGACGCCCGTAGGACGTACCAGCAGTCGCGCGACGGAGGCAACCTCCTAATGCCCGAGGCTCAGGAGCCGCCCTCCGGTCGCGGTCCCGCGGGACCCGGACTCACCCACGGCCTCTCGAGGCGGGCCTCACGATCGGGTTCGGTGACTCGTGCAGGGGCGGGCCGGGGCGGAGCCGGGCCTGGGCGCCAGGCGGGCCCGGCTCACCCGCAGGGCTTGAGGACCGTGATGGACCAAGGGGCCGGGTTGTTGCAGTTCGTCGCGCAGAAGAGCGCCACCAGCCACACCCCCGTGCCGTCGATGCCAGGGAACGTCGCCCCGCTCGCGTTGGCGAGCGCACCGAGGTTGATGCTGCGGCCGGAGAGGACCTCGCCGGAGTACCATTCGGTCGCCTCGTCCTCCAGATAGAGGAAGCGCTCTTCGAGCTGCTCGAGGGTAGAAGTGGCGTAATGGGCCACTACGGCCTCGGTGATCTGGTCACCCGCGTACGGGTTGCCGATCGCGTTGACCGTCATTTGGCTCCAGTCGACGGTGAGCGCGGGTGTCTGCGTCGGCACGGGGTAGGGCGGCAGGTTGGCCAGGTGCACCTGGTGCTGCATCGTCGTCGAGCTGTTGGTGAGGACCACCGTGGTGGCGGTCGCCGTTGGATCCAGCTTGAAGAAGGTGATCATGCGCACATGCTTGCCAGCGGTGGTGCCGTCGCTGATCGTGAACATGAAGGTGTGCGTGTCCTGGGGGAACTCGTAGGTGGTCGTGGGGGGGACCCGCTGGACGAAGGGGGGATCGAGCGGAGTGGTGTCGAACCGCCGCCAGATCTCGTACTCCTCGATGACGCTTCGGAAGGAGTTGAAGCTCAGGAGGTTGATCGAGGTGGGCGCGGGTGTTCCCAGCTCCTCCATGTAGGCGGTGAGGGCACCCTTGTTCGCTTGGAGATTGAGGCTGTCCGCGTTCATGGTGGTCGTGAGCTCGGCTTCGGTCATCCCCCAGAGCGAGACCAGGGCGAGATCCGTGTCTTCCGAGGCGGACATGGGGCGCCCGTAGAAATCTTGGGTTACCGCCGTCCAGTCGAAGACGAGGTCCGTGGCGTCCTTCACCGTCTGGGTCTGGATGTTCAATGTGCTCGAGAACGAGTAGTTCGTGGCGTCCGAGATGACGATCTGCCCATCGCTCAGGCAAGCGGGCATCGTCCCGCCGGTCGCCGGTGCGCCGCCGGTGCCTGCGGTACCACCGGTCGTCGATGCGGCACCGGTGCCCGTGCCGCCGAGCCCCGCGGCGCCGCCGGTTCCTGGGGTCAGGTCATCTTCGCCGGTGCAGCCTCCGGCTAGCACCGATATCAGCGCCACAAGTCCCAGCGTGCCCGTCGTCCTATCTGCCCGCATCATGGCCAATCCGTCTCCGTGATTTCTTGGGATCTCCGATGGATTCGTTGAGCCTGCCAGCCCTTTTATCAGCGTAGCGCGGATGATCCGAACCGTCCACGTCGCGCGCAGGCATTTTCGCCGAGCGCGCGCGCGGATGTCTCGTCTCGCTCGTCTCGCTCGTCTCGCACCGCGAGTCGAATTCGACCCCGGTGCGTACCCCAACCACCGACCCTCAGTCCTGGTAGGGCGGGGGAGGACCGTAGAGGGTCAGGCGACGCTGCGAGTAGCCGAATCCGGTGCCGCCACCCGCAGTGATCGAGCGCACCGTCTGCTTGGAGTTGTTGACCTCGAGGATGACGCCGTTGTTCGAGTAGGTGACGAGGGTGTTGCCGTTGTGCAGCCGCTTGACGTCGCCCATCGAGTTCGTGGTGTTGCCGCTCGCGAAGTCCCAGACGCGCGTCGCGGAGCTACCGCTCATCGTGAACTCGAGCACTGACGAGCCCTGACCAGAGGTGAGCCCGTCGTTGTTGAAGAGCAGGATGCTGCTGTCGCTGAGGAGGTGGTGCTGGTGCTGGTGGCTCCAGCTCGCGTTCTGGAAGTCGGTGATGCTCCCGCCGAACTTCCAGAGCACCGACCCCTGCTGGTCGAAGGCGATGATGGAGTTCCAGTTCAGCACGGAGAGCGTGTACTTGTTTTGGTCCGGCCACCAGTTGATCGCGTTGGAGTGGCACTGGCCGGAGAAACTCGGATTCGCCGTGTTCACGTCCAGGAGGGTGTTGGTGGAACCGCCCTCGGGGTTGAGCTCCTTGATGAGGTCGCAGCCGTTGGAGTTCCCGTCCTTGTATTCCATATAGACGACGTGTTCGTTGGGCAGCACCGCCACGTCGTGGTGACGAACCGACATGCCCTGCATGGCTTGCTCGCCCGTGCCGTCCATCTTGACCCGGATCAGGTTGCCGTTGGAGGGGCCCGGCACGTTGCCGTTTGCGACCCACATGTACTGGCCGTCGTAGGACATCGTCGCGCGCACGCAGTCCACGGCTGCCTGACTGCTCTTGTACGCCCAGACGTATTCGGCGTCCTTGTCGAGGATGAAGACCTGGGCGCCGCCCCCCCCGCCGAACATGCCCATCCCGAAGACGCAGGCCACCGTGAAGCCCTCGACGGGGCCGCTGCCGCTCACGCTCAGCGTTGGCAGGCCGCTGATCTTGTAGCCGGTCTTGAGCGTCTTGACCTCGCCCGAGCAGGTGCCCCCGCCCTCGCGCTCGACCACGACCTGATACGAGTAGTTCGTATTCTCCTTCATCCCGAGGAGCATGGTCGCGTTGTTGTTCTGGGAGGGCGAGGGGACGGGCGCGGTGTACTCCCAGTCGCTGGCGTTGCGCCCGAAATCGATGTGGGCTGCCGTGATGGGGACGTTCACCGACCAGTTCACCGTGTGCACGGTCGCGATCGCGGTGCTCTGCGTGTCCGAAGCCGTGATGGTGACGTCAGAGCAGGTTCCGGTGCCGCCGCCGCCGGTGCCGCCGCCGCTGATGCCGCCGGTGCCGCCGCCGCTGACGCCGCC
>JAFGBI010000274.1 GCA_016933275.1 Polyangiaceae bacterium
GAAGAAACCGCGGTTCTCTTCCTCCGAGGCTGTCGACTGTCAGCTGCAAACTCCCGACGGCCGAGGACTTTGTCCGAGGCCCTGGGGGGTGGTCAACTTGAGGAGACCAAGCAATCCAAACGTGCTAGCGTAGCTTGTTCGTCCAGTGAGATGCAATTAGTTTACATAACGCATACTCATGCGATCCTCCGGCCTGGCGGCCCAACGCCGTGGAAGTCGTCGAGCACCACCATGCGGTCCACGACACTGTTCGAATCCGTCTACCAGTCTGCGCAGGCGCCGCCGTAGTAGAACTCCGTGTCGCCCTCGGGGTAGGGCTCCTCGAGCCGGCCGAGCTCGCTGAAGCCTTGCTCGACGGAGACGTTGAGCGCCACCACGCCGCTGAACGACAGCGTCCCGATAAACGCGCGGTCGAGCGTCGGGCCGATCTCGGTGTTGCAGGATCTATCGACCCTGGCCTATCGTGAGTCATTCTGACCTCACAAGGGGTGTCCCCATGCGACGATCCAACATCCTGCTTCCGCTCATCACCGTGTTTCTCGTTGGGTGCGGCGCGGGTGACGGCAATGCTGACGGGACGCCGTCGGCGGGCGCGGCCGGGCGCGACAGGGTTGGAGACGCGCCCGGCGGCGGCAACGCCAGCCGTTCAGGCGGCGGCAGCGCGACGGGCGGATCCGTTTCTGACGGCGGGGGCAGTGTCGCGGACGCGGCCGGCGGCGTGAGCGCAGGTGGATCGAACGCTGGCGGCACCGGCGCGGCGAACACAGAGGCCAGCGGTGGGGCAGACGCAACAAGCACGGGCGGCTCCGACGTTGGCGGTGCCGCTGGTAGCGACAACGGCACCACCGGAGGCTCGGACACCGGTGCGGGTGGTATCGACACGGGCACGACGGGAGGCTCGCACACCGGCGGCACCGGCGGGGCCGAGACGGGCGCGACCGGAGGCTCGGACACGGGTGGTACCGGTGGAACCGACACGGGTGGCACCGGAGGCTCGGACACCGGTGCGGGTGGTATCGACACGGGCGCGACCGGAGGCACAGGCGCGGGCGGCAGCGGCGGGACGGCGACAGGCGGCAGCGGCGGGGCCAGCACGGGCGGAACCGGAGGTTCGAACACCGAGCCCTCGCAGTGTGTCGTGCGGGTGGACGCCGCTTCGACGGCCACCAACCCCACGGGCAACAGCTGGGCCGACGCCTTCGCGACAGTGAACCCTGCGCTGGCGAATGCCCAGGCGCGTCTGAGCAGCTCGTCGCTCGGCTGCAACGGCCACGCAGAAGTGTGGGTCGCTGCCGGGACGTACACCCCCGAGGCGAACAAGAACCGAGCGCTCACCACGTTTCAACTCCGGTCCGGCGTCTGGCTCCTGGGTGGGTTCTCGGGCGCAGAACAGAGCGCCGACGCGAGGGACTTCGAAGCCAACGTGACCGTGCTCTCGGGCAATGCCGGTGCGCCCGACAACCAGGGCGACGATGCGTGCCACGTGGTCACCGGCGCACAGAACGCGACTCTCGATGGCTTCACCCTCGTCGAGGCCTACAACACGGGCTGCACCCCCGAGTCCGGCGCCGGCATCTACAGCGAGGTCGATGGGGTGACCATCGCGAACTGCGTGATCTCCGGCTTCACGGCGCGACGCGGGGCCGGAGCCTATCTCAGCGGCGGAACGGTCGACCACTGCACGTTCGCCGACAACGTTGCGTCGCCCAACGGTGGTTTCGACTGGGGGGGAGCCGGGATCTACAGCGAGGTCGGGGTCGTCGAGGTCACCGATTGTCTGTTCGAAGGCAACCACGGCGCTGATGGCGCCGGCGCCTACATCAAGAACGGCACGATCACGCGCAGCGATTTCGTTGGGAACTGGGGCGCCAACGGCGCGGGAGTCCACCTCTTCAACGGCACGGTTACCGATTCGCTCTTCAGCGACAACGATGCCTACGGCCGGGGAGGCGCGATCGACTGCGAAACGCTGGTCGTCGAAGGCACGGACTTCCTTCGAAACGTGTCGGATGAGGGCGGGGCCATCTACGTTGCGCAGCAGGTGGAGATCTCTGGCTCCACGTTCACCGAGAACGTCGCAGAGGAAGGAAGCGGCGCTGCGCTCTACATCGTCGACGACCACTCATCCCTCACCACGAACCTCGTCGCGGACAGCGTCTTCGTGCACAACACGGCGGAAGGCGACGGCGGCGCGATCTACGGCATGGCGCGGGTGGAGCGGTCCCGCTTCGTCGGCAATCGGTCCGAGCAGGGCGACGGCGGGGCGGTTTGCGCGCTCGATCTTTCCAACATCGGCAGGGCCGAGGCGTGTCTCTTCATCGGCAACTACGCGCAGGGCACGGGCGGTGCCACCCGCTACGTCGAAGCGTTGGACTCGGTGTTCGCGCGGAACGAAGCGGCGGGGGCCTGCGGTGCCGGGGCGGTAGGCGACATGACCCGCTGCATCTCGAGCAACAACCGGTCCGCGACCAGCGGCGGGGGCGCGTGCAGCGCGGTCATAGACTCACGGGTGACCGGCAATCAAGCCGGAGGGATCGGCGGCGGTGTGTTCATATGGTACCCGGACCACGTGACGCGCAATTCGGTCGTCGCCGGGAACCACGCGGGAGCCGAGGCTGGGGGACTGTACGCCGTGGACAACGACCTCTTGCACATGACGGTGGTCAGCAACACCTCCGTCGAGGGTGCGAGCGGTGTGGACGGCCGTCAGCCCACGCTCGCGTATTGGATGAACTCGATTATCTACGACAACGACTACTCCGCCTCGTCCAATATCACGATCGGCCGCACCAGCCTCCCGGGCCATCCGTACCCGGTATTCGCGGGCTACCCGCTCGCGTCCGGTGTTTGGTCGAGCGTCGCATACGACGAAACCCTCCTTCAGACCGTGCTCCGCGTCGCAACGGACAGCTGGGAGCCCGGGGCGCTCGCAAAGCTTTTCGTGCGCCCGGACATGACGAGCACGCTCTGGTCGACCATCGCGGACAACGACGCGGACGCCATCTACCTCTGGGGCGACCTCACGGCGGATTTCGACGGGGCGCCTTACATCGAGGCCGGCGACGAGTTCGAGCTCTACGATCTGCGCCTCGCGTCATCGTCGCCGTACATCGATAACGCTACCGGACAGTACACGACCCACGCGGACATCGACGGCGTCTTCCGCCACGACCAGCCGGGCGTCAGCAATCGTGGAGAGGA
>JAFGBI010000275.1 GCA_016933275.1 Polyangiaceae bacterium
GACCTTGAGCGCCACCGGCCGGTGGAGCCGGAGGTCCTCGGCGAGGTAGACGACGGCCTGCCCGCCGCGGCCGAGCTCCTTCAGCGGCTGGTAAGGGCCGACGGGCTCGAGCCCGGCCTCGCCGCCACCGTCCTTCCCGGTAGACGTGCCTTCCTCGAAGATCGCCCCGAGGAGTCCGGCGCGGCGGAGCGCCGCGAACTGATCGCGGATCGCAGCAGCGCACTTCGGCTGTTCCTGGCAGGCCTTCTCGATCACCTCGTGGGAGAAGCGGCCCGCGTCCTCGAGGCACCGGGAGACCACGCGGTCCACCACGCCGTTGCTGGTCGTGCCTCCCTCGCCGCTGCTCGATCCGGAGGGTTTCGGGTCTTCATCACTTCTCATCGAGCATCTCCACGAAGCCATCGACCTTGTGCCAGAAACTGACCCACGCCTCGCGCTCCGCCTCAGGCAGGCAGGCGAGGCCGTCGACGTCGCGCACGTCGGCGAAGTCCACGTGCACCTCCCACCGGCGAAGCTCTCGGAGCACTTCGTAGCGGCCGGGCTGGGTTGCGCGGATCGCGTCGCGCGGGGGGATCACGTCCTCGACGAGGTAGGTGAGCTCCTCCTCGAGCCAGCGCAGCGCCTCGTGGCGGAAATCTGCCCGCTCGGTCAGCGTGAGCACAGCGCCCGACGTTCCGCAGCCGCTCCCGGCCAGCACGGCCGAGCGGGCCGCATCGACGCGGTAGTTGTGGAGCTCCTTGAGCGGGACTGCCACCGTCGCGTTGCGTGCGAACGCCGTGGCGAAGAACCGCGACGCTGCCGCATGCTCCTGTCTCGCCCGGAGAATCACCGCCAGCAGCGCCCAGTCCTCTCCACTCTCCGGTCGCTCGCTACCCCGCAGCACCGCCTCGCCCCGTCCCTCCAGCTCGACCAGACGCTCCGCAATCCGGACGCATTCTGCCGCATAGGTGTTCCACGCCTCGACTCGCTCGTAGGCCGGTCCCGTCTCGTACGCTTTGCGGTACATCTCGAGCGATTCGTCCAGGCTACCCACGTCCCTCAGCACGGTCGCGAGCGTGGCGTAGAAGATCCCGCTCCGCGGCTTCTCGGGCAGAGACAGGCAGGGTTCCAGAATCGCTTTCGCCTCGTTTGGTTGGCCGATCACCCGTAGAAGGCCACCCATCTTTTGGCATGCGTCGTAGCCGTAGGTCACCCGATTTCTCGAGCGGTCGCGCTCCAGCACTCGGAGTGCCTTTCGGTAGGCAGGCACCGCTTCGTGAAACCTCCCCGTGTTCGCAAAGAGCGCGCCGAGGTCCGTGTGGGCCACCGCGTTGTCAGCATCGAGCTCGATGGCCCTTCTCATGTGCAATAACGCGGCCGAATAGTCGCGAGCGTGGTTGGCGAGCACGGCGCCGAGAGCCGTGTGCACCTTGGGACAGTCCGCAAAGTGGTGGGCAGCGTCCTGGAGCAGGTTGAGCGCCTCGTCGCCTCGCCCCGCGAGGTAGAGCACAAACCCCAGCTGTGCGTATGCCGTCCCGAGATCGAAGCGCCCCTGCCTTCCTGCTCCGTATCGCTCAAACACGGAAATGGCCTGGCGGTACGCGGCTATGGACCCTTCGTAGTCGCCCTTATTGCGGCAGGCGACACCGAGATTGCCGCTGTACACAGCAATACTTGGATCGAGGTGGATCGCCTTCTCAAAGCACTCGATGGCACTATCGTACTGGCCCTTTCTGTCGCAAAACAGGATGCCCAATTGGTGGTGTGCATCGGCGACGGTCGGATCGAGCGCGATAGCTCTCTGCAGCGCGGCGATTGCTCCATCGGCCTCGTCCTGTCGCATAAGCACCATCCCTCGAACTCGATGCGCGAAGGTACATCCTTCGTCGAGCCGGAGCGCCTGATCGCATGCGGCCAGCGCTTGCTCGAGTCTTCCGGCACTGTTGTAGGCATTCGCGAGCAGGGCGCGGTAGGCGGCGTTCGTATTGTCTAAAGCGATGGCCTTCTGGAAGAGGCGGATCGCACGGTCGAACTCGCCCGTCTTGTCCAAGAGACACCCGAGTTGGCCATACGTCTTGGCGCACTGCTGATCCAGGTCGACTGCCCGCTCCAGCTCCGCAATTGCCTTCTCGAGTCGGCCGAGTTTTTCGTACGAGAGTGCGAGGTTTCTGTATGGTCCGAGGAAGTCAGGCTTCAGCTGAATCGCTTTCAGGAAGTGCTCGGTGGCCTCTTCAATGGCGGCGCGCGTGGCGTCACTCATCGCTTCGTGGCTCCTCGCGTTCACGATGGCCGCACCGAGGTTGTCGTGGGTCTCGTGGTTGGCGGCGCCTTGCTTGATGAGCAACCGATAGTTCGCCTCGGCCTTGGACCAGCGGCCACTCTTCAGGTAGGCACCAGCGAGATACCTGCGGGCGGCCAGCGCATCCGGATCCAGCTGCAGCGCTCGGAGGCAGGCCTCGATCGCAAGGTCGTACTTCCCAATTGCCAGATAAGCGTTCCCGAGATTGGACAGGTACAGCGGCTGCTTCGGATCCAACTGGGCGGCGCGTCGGAAGCGTCTGATCGCCTCGTCGTATTGCTGCTTAGAGAAGAACGCCGCTCCGAGTCCGTTGTGTGCAGAGTCGTATTGCTCGTCCAGCCTCAGCGTGTCGTAGTAGACCTCGATCGCCTCATCGATTCGCCCGGCGCTCTTGAGAGCGAGCGCCAGGTTGAAACGGAGCTTGGCGTCTGTGGGAAATCGGTTGACAGCCGTACGAAACAGGTCAATGGCGTCGGCGCAACGGCCGAGGCAACCCAGAGCCAGAGCGAGGGCGTTGATGGACGCCGGCGAGTGCGGCCGCAGCTCGATTGCACGTTCGCAGGCTCGGAGAGCTTCGTCTCGTCGGCGCGCGTTGGCCAGCACGTAGGCAAGTTGCGCCTGGAGGCCTGCATGCCGAGGGTCGAGCTGGATTCCGTTCTCTAGGCGGAAGTTCCAGGGGCTTTTTGCCGTAAGGCATTCCCC
>JAFGBI010000276.1 GCA_016933275.1 Polyangiaceae bacterium
CTCCGTGAGGGGGCGGCACTATTTCCGCCGCACGGAACGTGCTCAGGGAGCCGCCGCGGGCGGGAGATCTACGCGCGCAGGGTCACCTGCGGCGATCTTCCCGGCGAAGAGCTTCAGGTACTGCCATCTCTCCGGCGTGAAGGTAGCGGGATAGTTGACGGAGATCTTGCCGACAAGAGCGTCGGCCTCCCAGAGGGGTATGTCGATCCAGGGCGTTGACCTCTCGCCACGAAGGGGCTCCTCCTCCGGAACACTCTCGACGATTTCGCGAGGTAGGCCGAGCGCATCGATCCCCGGGTCGACGTCGAGGATCAGAGTTTCTCGGCGGTCTATCGCGATCCATGCGTCCTTGCTGTCGGAGGTCTTGACGACTCCACCGTCTTCGAATCGTCGGAGGCGCTGGCGGTCACCAAAATCCACGGCCGCGAAGCTCTTGAGTACCTTCCGGCCCGAGCACTCGTCGGCGAGGTAGAGCCGCGGTTTGCCATAGCCTCTGGCCCTCAGATGTGAAAGGTACACGCGGGCCCGTTCTCTGGTATCGGAAACCGCCGCGGCGCGGTTGATCACGTCGATCAAATCGTTCGAGAGGGAGAGGTCCTGGAACCTCTCCACGAGTGCTCCAGCAGCGCCGTTGTGGCGGTAGATGGTGTGCCCCTGCCAAGCAACCGCGCTCGCCCATTTTTGGGTCAGGGGTGCCCAGTAACGGGTCACGCGGCCCTTCTGCTCCTTCACGAGGTCGAAACGGCCCGCGAAGTCCCCATGGGGAAGGCCGGGGTCGAACTGAGGAGCGAGGGATGCTCGGGCAGACTGCCAGCCCGGGTTTCGGTCGACGATCTCGGAGGCGCGGCGGTTCAGGTAGATGGCATTCCCGAGGACGTCGGTGAAGGCGATCGGATCCTCGACGCCGTCGAGTGCGGTGGTCAGCATGGACATTCGCTGGCCTTCGCGGACGATCAGCGCGAGCTCGTCGGCGAAGACCTGAAAGAGCTCGGCTTCGCCCACATGCGGCGGCGCCTTGTCGCCCCTTTCGAAGTGGACGGTCCCGAGGACCTGATTGCCGACCCGCATCGGGACGATGCAGGCCCCGGCGACGCCAGCGATTCTGCAGAGGTCGCGGTTGGCGCGTGGGTCTGTCGTGCCTTCAGCGATGATGTAGTACCGCTTGGAAACCACGACGTACGGCTGAACATCCTTCTCAGGCTCGGCGAGAAGGTAATGGGTATTGGCGCCGAGGCTGACTGCCTCCGCCTTGGATTTCTCGTTGGTGCCGTCGATACGTTGGCCCGTTGGGTCGACGAGGCAAACGAGCACTCGGTAGTAGCCTTGGTCAACCAGGGACTGGCACACGCCGTCGAGCACGTCGTTGATGCTGACGGGGTCTTGCGAAAGAAGTTCGTGCGCCCGGTGGAGCGCGACCTGATGGGCTCTCGAGGCTCGCCCGAGGGTATCGGCATATTGGTCCTTGAGGCACGCAGTGAGCGCGGAGGCGAAGGTGGTGAGCGCCCTCCGCACGATCCGAAAGGTCCGCGTATCGACCTCGCCGTCCGGATCCTGCCGCTTGAGGCCAAGGAGCAGCTTCGAGGTGACCTCTCCATCGCAACGAATCACTGCCAGGACCGTAGAGCAGTCCTCGCTGCGTCGCACCTCGGGACGCTTGGGATCGGCGCAATCGTCGAGCCTCTGGTACTCCGGCAGGGCGAGGATCTCGTCCCTGAACCCGGCTTCTCCACGCGGCGGGAAGTCGAGGTGGACGCCGTCGGACAGGTTCCAGATCCCGGCTTCCTTAAAGTGGAGAAGGTAGCGAGCTCCGTTCAGAAAGCGGTCGAGCAGCGTCTCGATGCCGTTGACCGCCGCCTCGTGAAAGCTGTTGCCCCAGTCCACGAGGACGTCCTCGACGCGAAAGCGAGAAACCCCGAAGATCGGCCGGAGCACATCGCCCCCGTGCCATTTCTGATACTCAGACCAGGCGAGCTCCCACTTCCGGAGCCCCGAGTAGACGTCGCCGACGTGGGCCGGCGTGTAGCGCCTCTCGCAGAAGCGTCTGAGGAGGGGGCTGCTGAGATAGGCGCGGTGACTGGCGTCGCGGACGACTGCGCCGGAAACGACCAGGAACGGAATAGGAGGATGCTGCATTCCTGCCGGCACGCCACCGTCCACCAATGAAGAGAAGAGATCGCTCTCCCGCTCGAGTTCCTCCTCCGTTGGGTCGAGGAACACCTGTCCATCGCCTAACCGCAGGATGTCGAGAAACATGGCGAATTCGCGCTCGCGGTTCTCGATGTCTCTTAGCATCGTGCGAAGGACGATGTTTTCGTCCATGAAGTCATCGAGATAGACGTGAACCGCGCCACGTATACGCTCGCTGTCCCAATGACCCGACGACCGTCGACCGCGGACCGCCGACCGCGTACTGGCGGCGGCGATGTCCTCGATGAGCAGGGGGGAGCCGCAGGTTTCTTCATAGAGAGTGGCGAACGCGTCGTCAGGGACCGCTTGCCCAACCAGGTCCTGGAAGAACTGCTTGGAGAAGTCCTGGTCCATTCCCTCGATAGAGATGCGGGTCGCAAAGCGGTATGGCGAGTTTGCGCTCTGGACCATCGCGGTGAAGTCGCCGGTCCCCGTGACGATCACGGCGACGCGGTTGCGCAGTCGCTCGTCGTACCAGCACTGAGCGAATGTTGAGAGAACCTCTCTGGCCTGGTGGAGAGGCAGGGCGTGGATGTCATGGATCGCGAAGATGACACGGCCCGGTACCTGCTCGAGTCGGGCGCTGATAAGGTGCAGGAGCACCTCCGACAGCCTCGCGCTCGAGATCGGCCCATCAGGAAGGCCAACGCCGAGGCGATCGGCGAACCTGCGGATCAGGGAATCGGAGCCGAGTCCGTCGGCCACCGGCGGCGAAACCTGCACGATCGCTGGCCGGTTCGGGCCGCCGCGAGCTGCAATCCGGCGCATGACTTCGCTGACGATGTCGCTCTTTCCAGCGCGGGGCGGGCCGATGAGCGCGAAGTGGTCCTGGCGGAGGAGGCCATGCAGCACATCATCGAACAATGCTTCTCCGATCAGGCGGCTGCCTACCGGACGGGTTGGGGGGCTCATCGGAATCCTCCTTCGAGGTAGCGGGACTTCAGATCGTGCAAAAGGTTGGGGAAGCGGCGACGGATCTGTTGTCTGAACGCGGGGAATACAAACTCGTATTTTCCATCATCAAACCTAAATATGTTTACCAGTACAAGATTCCGACATGCTTGGTGGACGCCTTCATAGGAGAAGGGAAGCTCCAGACGACGAAGAGATTCGACGAGGTCTTCCTCGGAAAAGCCATGCGCCTGTTCGGAGAGAACGAGAAGAAACGCGACGACGCGCTCCGGCTCCCTCGTGTTCTCGAAGAAGTAGCTCGTGATGTAGTCGTCGAATTCGAAGCTCTGCTCGAAAGCGTCGATGTCGCTGGGGGTGAGGTCCGTCGCGTTCCTGGACGCCAAATTGATGAACACTCGCTCCCCGTAGACCTGGACGACGAACGGATTACCCGCTGAGGCCTGGTAGACGCGGCGGAGGATGTCGTCGGGTTCACGGATGCGGATGTTGACGCGCCGGAAGGGCTGCAGAAACAGGGAGTTCACGTCGTCCCTCTCGAGGGCGGGAAGGCGAAGGAGCCGCAGTTTCTCCGAGAAGGGAGAGGCATGGGCGTCCTTCAGGCGCATGACTTCGCGAAAGCCACAGAACACGAGCTGGACGAATCCCGTCTCCGCGGCGGCGTGAAGGCACGCAGCAAGTGGCCATCCCGAGCGAGAATCGGCCTCCGCCATCTTGTCGAACTCATCGAGGATCAGTACAGGAGGCCGGCGGCCCCCGTGACTTTTCTTTCGGAACAAACTGAGGAGGCTCTGGGGTCCCAGCACCACCCGCTCCTCCTTTTTGCTTTCGAACGCAATGGCAATCTGCCGGGCAGCGCTCTCGAAGCTGTGGCACGTCTCACAGGGGAGGAGGAAAACGCGGGCGTCCTCCTTGTGCTGGCGACGGAGGACCTCACTGACCTTCCAGAGGAGCGAGGACTTACCTACGCGCCGGGCACCCGACACCAAGAAGGCCGTCTGGCGATCCTGGACCAAGGCCCGCACCTCCTCTCTCCGACCCACGAACATCGCCCCACGGGCTGGCCGGGTGGTGTCGAACGGGCAGAGTTTGCTCACCCTCACCTGGCGAACGATCTCTCGCAACAGAAGCTCGTTCGGGACCGACGATGCGAAGTGGGCGGAGAGCTCCGCTCGACTGAGCACCACGATGTCGAGCAACCCGTCGCGAAGAGCCTCGACGGAGGGCGCGTCGTCGCGGAGGAAGAGGACGAAGCAAAGGCAGTGAGCGGCGAGGGCCGTTTCGGCGTGCCGTTCGAGCGCGGCGTAGAACGACTCCTCCTCCTCATGGCTGCCCGGAGGATGAGCAACGACGAGGATGTTGGTGTCGAGCCCCCGGAGCATCAGTGAGCTGAGGTCGACGAGAAAAACGCCCATGTCTGGGGCCTGACTGTAGGAGACGACCTCGCTCCCCAGGGAGTCGGCCCACCTGCGTACCATGGCGCCCGCTGCGCCCTCCACGTTCGGCGGGCGCTCCTCCGCCGCCTTCTCCCACAGGAATTCGAAGCTCGAAACCGTCATCGCTTCCGGGTCCCCCCCGCGTTCCCGTCGTGGGTCATCCCCTCGCAGCGGGTTTTCCTCCGCGCAGACCAGCTCTGGCGCCGGTGTCTCTCGACTGCGGTTTTCCGTCGGTGGTCGAGCGACGCCGACTTCACTTCGAGCCAGAGGTTATCCCATCACCTGTTCTCCGACAATCCCCGTTGTTGCCGTCCTTTTGCCGAGGGCGGTGCAGAGAGAAACCGTTGGTCCAAACGGTTTCAAGTTTGTGCTCCACACGGATCCTTCTCTTCGCTAGCGGCGCGGACTCGGTCAAGAACCGCCGCTGCAACCTTCCAACGAGGATGCTTCTCATGAGGGCGCCGAACGATCAATCACCCCGCGGGGTGAAGTCGCAACTCGGTATCCGCTGTATGGGGCGCTTCTGGCGACACTGCACGCGACCACGCACAGTGGGCGGTGTGACGGAGGCAACGAGAGCAGCACGGCAGCGGCTCGTGCAGGCTCGCGTGCTACCTCACCGGTTTCGGCCGTAAGGGACAGCGACCCGTCCCTGCCCCCGTCCTCCGGCGCCTCGAACCGCAGCTTGAGCTGCTCTGGCCGTGGCCGAGTGCGCCCGCCGCCGAAAGAGGGGGCCGTGTGTCAACGCCGTGCTGCCGAGCGGAGTCGGGCTGGCGACGCCCTATTTCAGTACGGGCTGCGCTCCACCATCACCCGAGCAGAGTCGAACTACGGCCCCCACATCCACCAGCCGCTCCGCCAGCAGCCGCTCCTCCCCCGCCTGCGGCAAACACGGCTGGAACTTGCTGATCACCCCCCGCGCCATCCCGTGCACTGCCTCCGCCGCCGTCCGCTCCCAATCGATCGCCCCGAGGCTCTGCACGGCGTCGTTCGCCGCCGCCAGCCCAATCTCCTTGCAGCGGACGGACAGATTCCCGCTCACCCACTTCGCGCCCGTCTGCTTTTCGAGCCCCGCCGCCAGCAGCCGGTTCACGGCGCCGCCGGCAAACGTGTGCCATTGGATTCCGTCTGGGGTGTCTTCTAGTGGCGCTGTGCCCTCCTCCAGCAGCCCGGCGTACCCCTCGCGCAGGGACTGGAGCTTGAGCCCCGCGGACCGCGTCAGCCATTTGGCCTCGTCCCCCTCGCGCGCCAGCACGCCCCGCATGGACTGGCAGAGCGGCTGCGAGAGCACTCCGGGCTGACCCAGCCACGTGGGAACACGCCCCTGGCTGGCTGGACGCACGTGCAACACGCCCCTCCCCCACTCGACCTGGCCCACCTCCCACGCTCGTCCGGCGAGGCGAAAGCAGAGTGGCCCTTCGTTCGCATCGTGCATCGAGACGAAGAGCGACTGGACGTAGCCGACGTCGTCCTTTCCGTGCACCACCCGCATGACGGGCGGGGCCGTGAACACGGCATAGAGCTCGAAGAAGTTCTTGCGTCCGTAGAGGCGTTCGCCCTGCGCGCCGAGAGACAGCACACCGTCGGCCTCGTAGAGGATTTCGCGCTCGACCATGGTGTCCACGAGGTCGTGGAAATGCTCGTCGCGGACGCTCCTGAAGGGGTACGCCGCGTGCACCCATGGCAGGAGACGGTGCCGCGAGATGCCGCCCTCCTGGAGCGCGAGCGCCATGATCTGATGCGCGAGCACGTGCATGGCGTGCGCGGCGGGCCGAACGTCCTCGACCCAGCCGGACTCGGCGAGTCGCAGCAGGGCGACGCTCTGGAGGAGCGATTCCGGCGAGAGGCAGAAGAAGGTGCAGTTGGCCCGTGTACCCGCGCGGCGGCCCGTTCGTCCCAGCCGCTGGAGGAACGACGCTACGGAGCCCGGCGCGTCGAGCTGGATCACGTGATCGAGGTCACCGACGTCGATGCCGAGCTCCATGGTCGACGTGCAGACAATGGCGGTGTTCTCGCCGCGCGTGAACTGCTCCTCGGCCAGCGTTCGATCAGCGCGGCTCACCGAACTGTGGTGGATGAAAACCTCGACGCCGCTCCCGGAGAGCGACTGCGCCACCCGCTCGGCCTTGGACCGGCTCTCGACGAAGATCAGACTCTTCTTCCCCCGCGCCACGTTCGCGATGCCCGCAGCGGCCTCGCCCAGATCCTCGCAGAAGTCCACTCGAAGGTCCCGTTCGGCCTTGGGCCGTGGCGGGTCCACGAGGCGAAGGCGGCGCTGGCTCGAGCCCTGCAACCACTGCCCGATCACCAGCGGATTGCCCACGGTTGCGGACAGGCCGACACGCTGCACGTCGCGCTGGCACATGGCCACGAGTCGCTCGATGACCGACGCGAGATGGGCGCCGCGATCGTCCCCCGCGAAGGAGTGGACCTCGTCGATCACGACCGTCCGCAGGCCCTGGAACAGCGCGCGGGCGTCCGTCCGCGCGCTCATCAGCATGACCTCCAGAGACTCCGGGGTGGTCATCAGAACGTGAGCCGGGGCATGCCGGAAGCGTTCCCGCTTCGAGTCGCTCACGTCTCCGTGCCACTTGAACACGTCCAAGCCGACCATTCTCGCGTAGCCCCGAAGTCTCTCCTCCTGGTTGTTCAGGAGCGCGCGGATCGGGCAGACGTAGAGTGCTGCAACCGGGGGAGATTCGTGCGTGAGGATCTGGGACAAGATCGGAAAGATCGCGGCCTCGGTCTTTCCGCCTGCGGTCGGCGCCAAGACGACGCAGTTGTCGCCATCGAGGACCGCGTCGATGGTCAGGTTCTGGACGGGCCTGAGCTCCCGCCAGCCGAGATCGTTCACGATCCCGTGCTGGAGATGCGGATGCAGGCGAAACAATGACACGATGCCCCTACCCGTCCAGGCGACGTACGGGCGGTGGTTCCTCGTCGACAGCCCTGCTGCCGTCGGTTCCGGCAGCTGCCGCGACTTCCTCGGCGGTCAACGTCTCCCCATCGAGCTTGAGCTGGTAGTGGGCAGCCGGGTCATACGCCTCGTGCTGCTCGACGCGGTCCATGACGTCAACGAGCTCGCGCAGGAATATTCGGGGTGCAACCGTGACCTTGCCCCCAAAGCCAGCCGTCACCCGTTCGACCAGGCCCTCGATGAACGCGTCGGAGACGCGCTCTGCCACGCGGTCCGGCTCGTTCGCGGGGTACAGATCGCGGACTCGTCGTCCGACGTCGATGAGCCGGTCAGCGTCGAAGGGCGTCAGGCGAACCTGAGTGGCGCGCAGATTGTCGAAGCGCGGGTCGTCAGCGAACGCGACGTTCACGCGCTGATAGAGCGCCGTTTGACTCTTGAGGCCCTTGTAGCCCTCGAAGAAGTCCCGGGTCCCGGTGACGACCAGATAGAGGCCGAGCAACTGCTCGTTGGCCAGCTGATCCATGAGCTGGCGAAGCGCATTCAGCGCCTTCTCGCGGGTCTGAGCGTTCATCCGCTGCACCGTCTCGACCTCGTCGAGCACCACGACGAGGCCGGGGCGGTCCGTCTGCCGCAGCAGGCAGAGTAATCCCGCAAGAAACGTGAGCGCCGCCTGCCCATCGAGCTTGCCGCGGATACCGGCCTTGGCGATGACGGTCGAGCTGACGTTGGGTTGACCGGAAAGCCAGGCGATCAGACCCTGCGCCGTCGCGAAATCCCCGACGTGCATCGCGCGGTGGTAGGCCCGCAGCGCCGCCGGGAACATCTGGTTCTGTC
Organism: Polyangiaceae bacterium; assembly: GCA_016933275.1. Taxonomy (GTDB): domain Bacteria; phylum Myxococcota_A; class Polyangia; order Polyangiales; family Polyangiaceae; genus JAFGBI01. Next base: position 8,284 of record JAFGBI010000276.1, read on the forward strand.
GAGCCAGCTCCGCGAGCTTGTCCTCGAGGCGCCACTCGGTGGCATCGGCCAGTCGCGGATCGTTCTCGTCGATCCCCTCGAGCCGCTGGACCTCGTCGCCGACCTGGTAGAGCCACGCATCGACGATGGACTGAAAGGCACCGGCGCCGTCGGCCGCGGTTTCGAGGCGCTCGATAAGGCGTCGATACACGGTTTCGAGGTGGTGGAGCGGCGTGTCGTTGATCGAGATCTGCACCTCGGACGTGGCGAATCCGCGTTCCCGCGCCTGCGCGCACAGGAGCCGAGTGGCAAAGGTCTTCCCACTGCCGTACTCGCCACGGATCCATTTCGCCATGCCCTTGCCGGTGGCCACGAAGTCGAGCTCCTGGCTCACGGCACGCATCAGCGAGTCCAATCCGGTGGCGAGGTGGTGAAGCCCCCGGCGCGGCACCAGACCGCCCCGCAAGGCCTGAACGATGTCGGAAGCGTCCGAGCGATTCATCGATCCCCTCGATCTACTTCTTGGTACCGATACAGGCGATCGCCGTCTGGAAGCATCTCAACGGAGAGGCATGGGCAGCGCAGGTCCGACAGCTTGCGCACGAGGAGCTGCATGAACCCGGCGGCCCGGATCGGAGTCTTGCCAATGTGCTGCGCAATCGCGCTCAGGCGTACGGACTGGTTCTCCCTAACGAGGGAGACGACGCGCCGCTCGGTTTCGCTCAATGGTGCGAGACGAGGATCCGGGGCGACTCCGGGTTGGGCGACCCCGCGCGGGACGCTCACCGGCGGCGCCAGGTGCGGAGTCGGCGGTGCAACCCGTGGCAACGATGGCGGGGGAATTGGCGGCGCGGTTTCCGAGCTCCACCACCACGAGGGCGCGGCGGCTCGACCTTCCTGCTCGCCGCGAACGCGGCCGAGGAACGCGAGCGGCACGGCCACCTCCTCGATGGCTGCGCCACCATGGAAACCACGGCGCTGCGCACCGAACCAGGTACCGAAGCCAGTGAGCAGGTGCAACGGTCGGCGCGGAAGCGGGCCGTCCCGGAAGGTCACCGAGCCGTCGGATGCTTCGGTGCTCAGACGCTGGCCAAGGCCACCCTGCGCCACCTTGCGTTCGGCCCCGACGAACGGGGTATGTCCGTGATCGGCCGTCACGAGGACGCACCATCCCTCGTCGACGGCCGTCGCCACGACTTCTGCCGCGCCGGCACCGAGGGCGCCGAGCGACCAAGCCGGTGGCGCGGTCGTTTCCTTGCTCGAGAGCGCGTCGTCCACGCCGTTGAACACTGCGGCCAAGACCCGAACGTGCTGGTCACGCAGCGCGCTGAGCAGTACCTGTCCGGACGTCCCGAGGTCCCCTTTCAGGAAGAGGCGCCGTGGGATCTCCCCCAGGGCCCTGTTCTGGCTCCACGCGGTTTGGTCGGCGGTCGCGTTGGCGGCGGCCGACTCCGTGTCGTCGAGGGCAGAGTTCCCGGGGATTTCGCCGGCGAAGAGAGCCCTCCGCGCGTGGCTGGTGACGGTGGGCAGCGGGGCGACCGCAACCGCGAGGGCACCCACCTCAGTGAGATCGTCGCGCAGCACCGCGTTTCGCACCTCCGGCAGCACGAGCCCAAGCCGGCGTTCCGGCGGGAGCGAGTCGAGGATCTCGAGAAACGAGGCGAGATCGCAGCCATCCAGGACGAGGAGCAGGACACGGCTGCCGTCGTCGACCAGGCGCCAGACGAGGCATCGTGTGATCTGGTGGAGCGCCAGTGGCTGCCGCGGGTCGGTGTTCCCGGCGACGGCCATCCAATTGGCCGCGAGGACTCCGGCGAACCGGCCGTTCAAGGCATCGCGACGATCGAGCCACGCCGCGATGACCCTCCGCGCCGGATCACCGAGCCACGGAGGCCCGACGTCCGGCTGGCGACGAACGCGACGATAGGCAAGATCTGCCCATGCGACGTCGCGCAAGGCAAAGCCGAACCAGGCCGCCGCGGACGCGTCCGATGGCGCGTCCAAACGCAGCGATCGCGCAAGCCGGGCGAGGTCAGCCACGAACCCGATGCTGGGGCCAAGGTCGGGCGCGTGAAGATTGCGCTTCAAGCCCTCGACTGCGATGTCATCGGGCGGATGACCCTCCGCGGCGGCGTTTGCGTAGCGACTGAGCGCCCCCTCGAGAGGAACGCGCAGCAGTCGATGGCGCTCCGCGTCCAGCGCAACAGTCCGCGCGGCGCGTTCGGCTTCGATGAGCACCTCGCGAGCCCGCACGGGAGCTCGACGCCAGACCTCCCGCAACGCCGAGTCCACGAGCTCCCCCAGGGGCCCCCGCTCGCCGGGGCCGACACCAGGGACGTCCGGGGCCATTCCTTCCCCTTCGACCGAACCCGTCAGGGCCCCGGCGGTGCAAAGCTCGGCAAGCGTGCCGTCCGTGAGTGCCCAGGCAAGCCACGCTCCGCTGCGAGGGTGGGCCTCCACGAGGGCCGCTCGTACCAGAGTCGGGGCGCGGAAGGTTGGTGCCCCGTCGAGGATCCAGCGCGCCAGGAGCTCCCAGTCCCGTTCCCGATCGAGGCGGGCAGCGCCGAGCTCGGCACCGACCAGCACGGACCGCACCTCGCGGGCCGTGACGAGCTCCCCGAGGCTCCATCTGCCCACGGTGATCCGCAGCGTGTCGACAGAGTCGAACACCCCTTGGACAAGGCCCTCGTCGACCAGCGCCTCGCAGAAGCGGTCCGACACCGCCGCGATGAGGTCCTCTGCTCGCACGTCGAGGACCCGGCCAAGATACGTCCGTCCACCGATGTCCATCGGGAGTGGCGGAAAAGCCAACGGTACGATCGCCACCAGCCGATCCGCTTCGGGCAGCGCGTCTCGGAGCGTGAGCTCGCCGGTGACCCGGGCGACCCGCCAGGTTTCGCCACCCACGTCGATGCTCGAAGCCACGTCGGAGAGGGCCGGGCCGTCGTGCACCAGGACGAGGTCGTGCTCGAGATGCACCGCCTGCCGCAGCCGGCGGAGCATCCAGTCGAGCACTCGGTCGCCCAGCGCGATGGTCACTTGGTCGTCGGCTCCTCAGGATCGATCGTGATGCGCACCCGAACCTCGGCGAGCGCCGCATTTTCCCGAAGCATCTCGGTGAGCGCGGCCTGAACTTTAGCCACGACGGCTTCCCGCGGCGCGGTGACGGTACGGGAGCGGGCGCGTTCGGCCTGCTCCTTCCGTTGCTGTTCGGCCAACGCCCGCTCTGCCTCGGCTTGAGCCCGCTGCGCGGCCTCGGCTCGTGCCTCCGCTGCCTGCCGAGCCCGAAGCTCCGCGTCCGTCTGGTCCCGTTGCTGCTGGACCAGACCTCCGTAGCGGCGTTTGGCCTCGCTCACCCAGGGCTCGGCCCGCTCCGCGAGCAGTGCCACCGTCACGGAGTCTTGGAGCAGATTCCGGAGTCGAACCACGACGGTCGTGCGGTCGTCGTCATTTCCGTGAGCGTCGAGGTGCTCGAATGCCTCGCGCTGGCCCTCGATCTTGGTGAGCGTCGAGGCCTCCTCCGGCAGCGCCACGCGCAGACGCACGAGCTCGTCGAGACGGGAGTCAGCGTGCAGCAGGGCCAGCCGCCGGGTGCGCGAAGCGTTGGCTGCGTCCGACAGCAACTCGTCGAGCCAGGCGGAGAGCCCCGACGCCGCGCGAACGCGCGCCGAGTCATCCGGCAGCAGGCCGGCCCAGGTACACACGGCCCGGAGTCGCGTGTCGAAATCGCGGACGGCATCGCGGAGCTCTCGGCCCTTCTTCGCCACGTCGCGGCAGAGCTTGGCCTGCTCCGGGGGTGTGGGGAGATCTGCGTTGCCGCGGTGCTCGAGCAGCCGCTCCGCCACTCGCCGCGCCTTGTCCCAGGTCGGTGAATCGACGACCTCTTCCTTGACGAGGCGGAACCGCTCCTTCACGTCCCCGAGGTCGTGCACGGTTTCGCTCCGCTCGCCGGACTGGGCCTCGAAGCCCGCCACCTGGAGCAGGTAATAGAGGAAGAAGTTCGCCACGTCCTTGGTGAGCCCGAACCCCCACTTCTCCGCTCCTTCCGCGTCCGCGGTGAGCGCCGCGCGCAGGTCCTGGGCGTCGAACTGCCGCTTGGTGCCCACCCAGGTGTCGATCGCCGCGAGATAGCGGCCGTCGGTGCGTCGCGTGATGCCTGCCGGCGCCCGATGCGCCACTTCGAGCGGCACCAGAATGGCGTCCACGAGAGGTAGCTCGGAGCCGCGCAGATCCACCGTGACCCCCGTCTTCGCTGCCCGAACCACCCAGTCCACCACGACCCCGAGCTCGGCTTGGGTCACTCGCCGGGCGAAGCGCGGATGATTCGGATAGCGCTTGTCGAGCACCGCCTTCGCCAGCCGTTGGAGTGCGCTGCTCGCCTCGAGGCCCTTGGCGTCAATTCCATCGAGCGCCGCCTTCATACCGAAGACCATCCCCTCCTCGAAGAAGAGACGCCGCACGGCCTCGCCCAACTGGCGGCGCCGATCGTTCTGGTAGACCTCCAGCATTCGCGCCGCCGCATCCGCGTCGCGAGGGCTCAGGTCCTGGTACGCCTGCCGCGGATCCTGGCGGATCACGTCCACCGCGGCCGCATTCGTCAGAGCATCGAACTCGTTCGGGTCGAGATGATCCGGCAGCCAGGCCAACGTCCAGTGCGAACCTCTGGCCCGCGCTCGCTGGCAGTTCTCGATGTCGTCCTGTCGCGATCGGCCGGCTTCTTCATCGAACGGGTAGTCCACGACGAGCAGAAACTCGTCCTTGGCGACGTCGAACTCGTTGGTCTGACCCGCGTAGGAGAGCGTCCGGACGTTCGCGACCTTCACCCGGCCGCGGCGCTTGGTTCCGTTCCAGAGCACGTCGAGCGTCCCCTCGTTCGAAGTGCCGAGCTCGAGGCCGAGCTCCTCGGTCAGCACTCTGCGCATGTAGGCGAAGCGGTGCGCATGCCCAACCTGGGCGCGCGCGATGTTGAGCACCCGCTCGATGTCGAGCTGCTCGATCTTGATGCTGACGGTCGGGTCCGTGTCGCCGGACACGAGGACATGAGGAGCTGCCCCGTTGAGGGCGCGGAACCACGAAGCGACCTTGCTGACACCCGTACGGGCAACCAGGGCGCGGATGTCGGTTTCGTTCAGGTGGAGGAGGGTCGACGCGGTGAGTCGCTCGGCGACTACACGCCCATCCGGGAAATACGGACGATCGGAGAGCTGGCACAGCAGCACGGTGCGCACGACCTGCTGCAGCTGGTGGAGCGTCGTCCCCGCGTCTCTTGCCACGATCTCGAGCTTCGGCTCGAGCCGCACCCAGGTTTCGTGCGTGTCCGCGAGCCGCTGGCAGAGCTTGCTCGAAGTGTTCTGCTTCACGTACGAGACATTCTCGGGCTCGAAGACGAAGGCCCAGAGCGCCCCCACCGGGATGAATTGTCCCACCTCGAGCTCGGAGTGCTGGTTGAGCAGGCGATAGAGCGCGGCGATCGCGGTCCGGTTTCTCGACAGCGCCTGCGTCACGTCGACCAGGATGCGCAGGAGGGCCGGATTGAAGGGGTAGAGGCGCCGCACGAGCTCCGGCGCGAGCCCGCCGGAGAGCGCCCCGATGGCGTCAGCGTGCTTCTGGAAAGCAGCGTCGATCGCGTCCTCGAACGCCTTTCGCTCCCCCGAACCGAGATCGCGACGGCGCGCCAGGACACGCTCCGCTGCCACCTCATAGAGATCCTTATCTTCGAGCTCCAATTGCGGCTGAAAGCGATCACGGATGAAGCCGAGTTGATCCTGGAAGTCCTTTTGCGACAGGTCCTCCGGACAGGTCCGGGCGATGTCCATCTGCACGGCAACGGCCACGAAGAACGGCAGCACCCGTGCCGCGTCGTGATCCACCAGCGCCGAGAGGTGGTTGATCTCGTTCACGTAGTCGGCTCGCGAGCGACCCCGGATCCAGATCACGAGCTCGTCCACGAGCCAGGCGATGGCGGTGAAGCCCCATTCCTTCGCGTGCCGAGCGATACGGTCGAGCCCCTGCTGGGCATCCACCCAGAGATCGTCGGGCCGGATCGGGCTCGCCCCATGGTTGCGCCAGTTCTGGAGCCCAGCCGCCAGCACCAGCCGCTTCTCGCGGTCGCTGCGCCGGAGCCGGTGATAGTACTCGACGAACATCGGCCCCGGCATGCCTCGGGGCATCTCCGGAATGCTGTCGAAGGCGGCATCGCTCGCTGCTTGCTCGAGCAAGGTGCCGAGGCCACCGAGGCGCTGGGCGTCCTTGTCGATGAGCTCGAAGACCCGCTCCTCGTCGGTGAAGGACAGCAGGGGCGTACCCACCGGCAACGCGGCGTTGTACCCATCGAACAGGGCACGCACGAGCGACTGCTTGCCCATCATGTGGATCCGAACGACCAGCGTGCGGTGGCGGTCGAGCCAGGGGTGCTTCGCGCGGAGCTCGCGAAGGGCAGGATGCCCGAGGTCGTAGACCATCTCGTCCCGCTCGAGCATCTTGGCGAGTACGGTGAGGAGGTTCGATTTCCCGGAGCCGAACGCCCCGTGGATGTACCGGCCGACGTCGCGATTGTCGTCGAGCCGCTCACCGACGGCCTTGAGCATCGCATCCAGCCCGTCCCGCACCCGGTTGCCAACGACGTACTGACGGATGTTCTGGCGGACGCGGTCCTCGTCGTCGGTGAAACGCGTGATGAACGCGTCGAGATCGGTATCGTCTTGCCACTCGAGGTAGTCGCGGATCTTCATCGGCCGGTCCTGAATTGCGGAACGATGTGGTCGTCCACCTCGTCGAGAAAGGCTGCGAGGCCGTTCTCCACCCCGTGTCCCCTCAACCGAGCGCGGTCGGCGAGGCAGAGGTCGCGGCGGTCCTGGTCGTCACCGCACAGCCGGGCAAGGACACGCTTGGCGTCAGTGGCAGCGTCGTTCGGATGGGAAGTCAGGCGATGCGACTGCACGGTCGGATCGAACGACAGGTCCGTGCGTACCTCGGCGAGCGTCGCCCGTTCTCGCTCGTCGATCGGGACGAACCCAGCCACCCGCCAGGCCTCGACCTCCGGTTGCGCGGCAGCCACGACGACTCTGAATGGCCAGGGGAGGCCGTCGCGAACCTGAACGAGGCCGGCTCTCCGTCGCTGGTCCCCGTCGAGGTCCCTCGCCAAGATGACGACCTCGGGTCGGGGCTCTGCGCGACTGAAGAGCAACAGGACGTTCCGCCACATCCTTGCCTCGGGTTTGAGCGGCTCGCCCCCGATGTGGCCGTGTCGCGCGATTCGTTTGCCGTCAATCTCGATGGGCCGCAGGATCTGGGCGTCGTCCGGATCGTACTTGTACCAGCCCGGGTTGCCGTGCACGTCGCGCCAGGACCGGCAATCATCGAGGACGCCGTCCAGCCAGTCATGCGCGGCGAGGACGGTTTCGTCGACCAGACGGGTGACGACGGAGAAATGCCCGTCGTCCTCGCAGGCAACGCCGACCAGCAGCTGATTCACCCCTCCTGCTCCTTCGGCTCTGGATCCCTCGGTGCAACCCAGGCATCGCCGAGTGATGCCCAGAGCTCGCCGGTCTGGACGCCGTGCTTCCACCGGTTGAACTCCGGATGCTCCGTCAGGGGCAGCGCATGGGTGTGGCGCTCCGGGTCCAGCGCGAGAACACGCACTTCAGACGGTTCGAAGCGATCCAGCAGGTACGGTGAGTGGGTCGTGCAGACGATCTGGAGCTCGGGATCGAGGGCCAAGAGGTCGCGGAGGACCTGCACCAGCCGCGCTTGGGCTTCGATGTGCAGGCCGCGATCGATGTCATCGAGGAGGAGAACGCGCGGACGTTCGGGTTCGTGGAGCTTCGTCAAGAGACCGAGCGCGAGCACCGTGCCTTCACTCAGGAGATCGGCGGGGACGGAATTGCCGTCGTCGAACTCGAGCTCGAAGCGATCGCCGAGAAGCGTCTCTTCGACGGGCCGCCAGACGGGCTGTCCATCAATGCTGAGACGCTCCATGCGGCTCCGTTTCACGCGTTCGCGCAGCGTCCGGATACGCTTGGCTCCGGGCACGACTCGGCCCAGGTCCCCCGTAACGCGACCCAAGTCCTCCTCGGCGGCTCCCTTCATGAAGGCAAGCACCGATGCCAGCTGGGAGCCGTTCGACGCCATTCGAGGCCGCTCCGCATCCGGGACGGACGTTTCCGTCATCTGCTGCGCATCCAGATTGAGGTAGGTCACCGAAGCGAACGACCTCACGCGAGCACCCTGAAGGACGTCCATGGCGTCCGGGAATGCGTCGGGGCCCGGTTTTCTCACCATGTACGATCCGGCTCCGTCAGTGACGGTAACGCGGTACTCGCGCTTCTCGTTCTCGGGGTCGCCACCGCTCGGGGGCGGAACGTCCACTTGAAGTTCGAGCTCGTCACCGGCGGCATGCCGCATGGCGAGCTTCATCGTCGTTGGACGTCCCGGACTCGCCAACCGTCCCGCGTCTCGCGCGCCGCGAAAGATGACGGCGAAGCGCCCCTGCACCCATGTTTCCTCGCCCGGAACATGAACGACCGTGCGCGCCAACAGATCCATCCCCTGCAGCACGCTACTCTTCCCGCACCCGTTCGCCCCCACCAGCACCGTCAGGCGCCCGAGGTCGAGGGCGACGTCCTTGAGGCTCTTGAAGTTCTCGAAGTGGACGCGATCGATCATGACGAGACTCCTCTCGGGACGAGCAAGTATCGCTTCTTCTTGCCTCGACCCCGAGCCTGAAGGTCACCGCTGGCAACGAGATCGTCGAGGATACGGGCCAGCCCGGTTTCGTCGAGGTGGGCGAGCTCCGGCGGCGGGGCACCGCCCACGACGGGGAGGGAAAGCTGCTTCGGGGGCATCTTGATGCCGGGAATGCTCTGCTGCCCCGGCTCCGCGACGCGGCTCCGGTGTCGGGCCCAGACCGTTGCGGCGTCGCTCTCCTTGCCGTCCGCGAACAGGGACGCGACCCACGCCCGCGCGGCGAGCGACACAGTGGGCGCGGGCTCCGGCTCTTCCACGGCCTTGGCCGGCCGGGCCTTTGCCGCCCGGGTTTTCGCCTTCTCCAGCGCCGTCGCCTTGGCCTCGAGCACCTGCGTTCGCCAGGCCTCGATGATGGGGCAGGGGCAGCGCTGCTGGCGGCAGGCTTCCCGAGCGAGCTGCTGGAGCTCGGCGTGTTCTTCCGCGTCGCCCCAGCGCCGCACGTCCGGGAGGCTCTCCCAGAGGCCGAAGGTCACGCCGCAGCGACGGGGATCGTCGGAGGTAGGCAACGGCAACGGTTGCTGCGGGTCGTTCTCGGCGAGGGTGTAGGCCTCCACCTGGGCGAGTGCTCGCTCCCGATCGCGCCAGCCGTTCCAGCCGTAGCGAGGCGGGGACAGCTCCCCGAAGAGGATGAACCGCTCGCGCGGAACATTGAGCTTGCCGCGGATCGAGAAGTACTCGGGACGAACGAAGTCCTGGCGATCGAACTTGGGTGGGAGAGGGATGCTGTCGAGCACCCTTTCGGGGTCGTCCGGATCGACGAGGCGGAGCTTCGGCGCGACCTCACCGCGGGCCTTTGCTTCAGCGGCCGCGTTCTCCCAGACGTCCTCCTGGTCCTGGAGCGCCCAGACCCGTTTCCACTCGGCCAGCTTGCGGAGGCCCTCGCTGGAATAGAACCGGTGAGGGTGGTCGGGAAGCGCATTGGCGCGAAGGAGCTGCTCGGCGACGAGCGTGACGTCCACGGAAGCGCCGGTGCCGGTCCACGCGCCAGCCACGGCGGCCACCCGCGGATCGTGGGACCAGGCAGCGACGATCTCCTCCAGACGGTACGGTTTCGGCTCCGCCAGCGGGCCGCGGGGGACAGAGTCCATGGCGGGAGCAAAGAGATCCTCGAGCCGGTCGAGGAGCCACGACTCGGCCGCCTTCCTGGTTTCCGCTGGCCAGTCCGCGAGCTGCCAGCGCCGCTTGTAGGGGGGCGTCTCGAGCAGGGCGAGCCGGGGATCGGACTCGATGAGATCCATGCGCTCCTGGAGCCGCGCCCGGTGGGGCTCCGAGTAGCAGCTCGGGATCTCGGTGACGCGGTCGTGGCCGTGCCGCGACCACCAGGCGCTCTTCTCGTCCTCGTCGGCCTCGTCGTCCCTGCGGGCCAGCACGATCTCGAAAGGGCGATGGCCGGGAGCTAGCGGTTCAATCGAGTCGGGACCGACCGTGGTGACGGCGTCGAGCAGGCCGTAGGAACCGTAGGTGAGCCAGTCGAGTTCCTCCTGGAGGGCGACCATGCGCAGCGTGAGCGCGAGGTAGCGGTTGCGAGCCGCAGAGAGATCCGCTCCGAGCGAAGCGGGCGCCCAATTCCCGGCCGCAAGGAGTGCGGCTGGAAGGCAGGCTGCGCGTTCCTGGGCGGTGGCGTCGAGCGCGGTCGCGAGGGCGACGCGGGGGTCGCGATCGCGCGTGGTGATGGGGGCTTGCTGGAGCTTGGTGGAGTCGTATTCGAGACGATCCGACCATTCTTCGGTGGATGATCGGCTACCATCTCCCTTCTTGTCACCGCCCTTCGGGTAGAATACCTGCCGCATCCAGAAGCCCAGGGTGCTGCTGTTGAGAAGGCCGAGGAGGTCGAGGTGGTCGTCACGGGTGGCGATGGGGGGAAGCTTGATGACGGGAGCCGACTGCTTGAATACCGTCCCGCCGCAGTCAAGTGCGAAGTGGTTGTGGGTGGACACAAACGCGAAAGCTATGCGAAGCCCGTTGAGGCGCGACGGGTAGAAGAACGACAGGCGATTCCTGACCCCTGGAACGTCCCCGATCTTCTTGAACCCCTTCACTGGCCGATCGAGGACCCAGGTTCTCCAACCCCAGAGCGCGCGTTCGACGTCACCGAAGTCCGTCTCGACAAGCTCGTCTCCCGCCACTCGGTAGGAGAAGACCACCTCGTTTTCGGGACCATCGACATCGAAATCACGTACCGCGTCACCCTCGGCCAACTTGCGGTGACGGTCGAGATCGAGCCCGACTCTTCGGGACTCACCTGGAGTAATGACGAACAGGGAATCCTGCCCGGTGAACGCATTCGGACCAATATCGGGTTTCAGTCGATGTAATACCGTCTGACTTTTCCCACACAAATCACTCATTATCTCCTGTGCTCGCCCGCCCCCGATGGTCCAAGGATGCGATAGCAAGACCGAACGCTCGACAGTCGACACTGTAACGAACGCACTTTGATCGTCGGGCACTCTACCAGAGTCCCGTATCGCGCTCCACACTAGCCCTCTACGCGCATCGAGCGGCCGCTTCGGTTCGCCCCTCTTGCCGAGAACCATTCGCAGCTGCCCGCATGATGGGGGCCGCGTTCTGCCGAATAGAATCGTTGTCGGCGTACCGTGCCCGGGGATATGCGCCCCCGAAGTATCGATCACGTCTGACACGTCCCATTTGGGCAGAGCCTTCGTCACCAGGGACTTCCCAAACGAGCGTTTCATGAACGAATTGGCCGTGATCTGACCGATGAATGCATCCGATTTGCCCAGCACGAACAGCCGCTCCACGAACGGCGCCGAAAGCGCGTACCTGCCGGCAGCGGAGTCCGGCCAGAACACCCGGTAATCGTCCCGCTTCCGTACATCCTTCGGCGTGATGTACGGCGGGTTTCCCACCACGGCGTGAAACGCCCGTCCCAGGAACGCCGCGTTCTCTTGCCGCTCCTTCGGCGTCGCATATGCGTCCAGCCGATCCTTCGCGGGGAACAACTCCCCCTGCCGCGCAGCACGTTCCCAGGGGACGAGGGAGTCCATCGCGCGCAGGTTCAGCTTCAGAGCTGCCAGTCGTTCGAGCTCCTTCACTCCCGTGCGCGCCACCACCTCGAGCAGCAGGCGGAACTCCGCAATCTCGACGGCGTGGGGGTTGATGTCCGCACCCCACACGCTCTCGAGCGCTCGCTCGCACGCGAGCCATTCGGAGAACCCATGCCGGTCGCGCCAGTAGTCGGCGAGGCGGTGGAAGGTACCGATGAGGAAATGCCCGCTGCCGCAGGTGGGGTCGAGCAGCCGGAACCGTTCGCCCGATGCCCAGAGCTTCTCCGGATCGAATTCGGCCAGAGCCGGGGTGAGCGTGTGATCGAGGATGTACTCCTCGACGAAGCGCGGGGTCTGGAGGAGGGCGTACCGCTTGCGGATGTCGGCGTCGAGGTCTTGGTAGAGATCGCCCAGGAACCGGCTGTCGAAGCCCTCGCCGTTCCAGACGTAGAGCTCGCCGTCGCGGTTCGGGTGGTGCCAGAGGTTCCAGAGGGCGCGGCATTGGTCCTCGTCGGGCAGCGGCAGCTCGTCCTCACTCGGCGCGAAGAGCGCGGGGAAGTCCACCGCGAGATCCCGGAACACGAACGCGAGGTAAGCGCGCACACCCAGGGCGGGCGCGACCTCGCGGAAGGCCGCGAAGCCCCAGTCGTCGCGGATACGCTTGAGGCCCAGGATCCCGAGGTCCTCGAGCACCCGCACGAACACCGTGCGGAGTAGCAGGAGCACCGCGCTCTTCCGCGCAGCCGTGGCAACGAAATCGTCGAGCCGGCCGCCCACCTCGGCCTCCCGGTGGAGCCGCTCGAGCTTGGCCCCGAGCTGAGGATCCTGGCGGACAGCGGCAATCTGCGCGGCGACCACGGCCTTCTGCAGCTTCTGCAGATCCTTGAGGAGCGCGGCGTAGGTTTCGGTCTTCATCGCCCCGCCGTCTCCGCAACCGAAGCGGGTTGGTGACTCCGGCCTGCCTCCCGAGGCGCGGTGGCCTCCAGGTACACGGCGGCCATGTCGGGCGTGTAGGGGAGGTTGTACTTCTCGTTGAGCCGAACGCGGTCCTCGTGGATCCCGCCGGGCACTGCGAGCACGATCAGGCCGTGCTTTCCACCTCGGGATTTTTCGTAGAACCCCGAGAGCCAGTCCATGAGGCCGAGCGGGCCGAGCAAGGACGGGTTGCCCAGAACGGTGACCGAGCCAGGGTGCGCGTCGCGCAGCGCGTCGTCGAGGGCGGCAGCGAGCTCAGCGTGGAACATGCGCCAGTCGGCGTCGGTGCGCGCCTCGAGGTACGGCACGAACTTCCAGAGGTCGTGCGCCTTTAGCGCATCGATCACCAGCCGATCGATCGGCACGAACCGCACGTGCTCGGCACCGACGCTTTCGCCGAGCCAGGCCGCGAGCCTCCGGCCGAGCGCGTGGTGCACGGACGGCGCCAGGGCCACGACGCGGAAGCCGCCGCGCGCAACCTGGGACGCAAGCGAGGCCACGACCGGCGGCAGGTGGTCAGCGGCGACCTGTTGCGTCGGGATCGTGTCGTCCACCCGCGGCACGGCCAATGGATCGGGAAGCTCGACCCGCGCGAGATCGACCCAGCGATCCCCGTCTCGCAGGTAGCCCGCCGCCTCGATCGCGGCGTCAATCTCCTGCGGTTCCGGGGGTGGGGTGACTCCCTGGTAGGCCGCCTGGACCTCGGCGAGCAAGGTCCCCGTGTCCACCACGGGCTTGAGTGCTGGCCGCAGCACTCCGAGCGCAGCTTTGAGGTCGATCGGCGGAGTGTAGAGCGCCCCGACCCGGTCGAGGACCACGGTTTCGGTCACCTTCAGCAGAGCATCGAGGAGCTGCGCGGCGTCCGCACCCCAGCGCACGAGCGCCCGCTGCACCTCGGGTGGAGCAGCATCCCAGAGCTGGCCCTCGGCGTTGGCACGTGCCACGGGGGGCCAGTTCGCAACGGCGGTGAGGCGCTGCCGAAGAGTGTCGAGGCACTCCTCCGTCCAAGGAGGCCGCAACACCCAGCGGAGCTCCGCGGCCGCGGACGCTCGACTGTCCTCACCTAGGAGCAGGCCCGCCAAGCGGGCGTACCCGAGCGGTGAACGACCACCCTCGCCGCTGGGCAGGCGCGCGGCCAGTCCCTGTGCCGCGATCTCCAGGGTGGCAAAACCGGCTCGCGGGAGCGCCTCCGCGACCACCGACACCAGGTAGTGCGCCCAGCTGGCCTCGGCGCGGAGCTCGTGGAGATCCGTGAGCTGCGAGACTCGCTGGCGGCTCACTCCGATGGCGGTCGCGACCTCCGATTGGGAACGGACGGTCCCGTCGTGAAGCCCGACCACAAGCGACAGCGCGTCCCAGCGCGGTGCTCCGAGCTCCTCACGGAGCCGAGCGTCGAGATCCGCCAGGGTTTCCGGCACTTCTTCGCGCCCTGCCAGGCGGCGAAGCGCGAGCCGCAGGCGCTCCACCTTGCCAGGACCGATCGCGGGCAGGCGTTGGAGCGTCGCCGGCGGCATGGCCGCGAGATCCCCGACCGTGAGCAGGCCGCGGGCGTTGAGCGAACCCCGCACGGCCGGAGTCAGCTCACCGCCAAGGGCGTCGAGCGGACGCGGATCGTCGACGAGGGCGGGGTAGAGCCGCGCGGCTGGGGCACGTTCCGCCTCGGGTTGTCCCGGCCAGCGCGCGGCGATCTGCGCGCAGAGAGCGCCGAGCTCGCGCAACGTCTTCGACCCCACGTTGCGCAGCTCCCGCGCCCGGCCCAAGTCGAAGCCCACGAGATCCGCGACGACGTTGCAGCCGAGGCGAGCCAGAGCGCCCTGGGCGCGGGTGGAGAGGGCGAGCGCGGAGAGCGGCGTCCCGAGCTCCACGGAGTCCGGAAGGGGCGGAGGCGGCACCGAGCCAGATCCGCCGCCCCCAGCGACCGGCATTGCTCCGGCTGTGGCCTCGGAAACGTCCACACCAACGGCGTGCTCAATGGCTCGGATCGCCGCCGCAGCGCCGCTGGGCCGTTCGGAGGCGACCGGCGAGAGCGCGCGGCGGAACAAGGCGGCCAGGCGCTCCACCGCGGCCGCGTCGAAGCCCTCGGGAAACTCCTCTTCTTGGATGGTCGGAGCCTGGTTCGGCTCAGGCGCCCCACCGCCGAAGGGGTGCGTCCCCGTCAAGAGCTCGTAGAGCACGAGGAACGCCGCGAAGAGATCGTTGGCGGGCGTCCAGCGATTGTCGATGTAGACCGCTGGATCCTTGTACCGGATGCTGCCCACAGCCAGATCGCCCTCGATCGGCCAGCGCGCAGCGAGCCCGAGATCGAGCAGCTTGGGCCAGGCATCGCCGTCCCGGAGCATCACGTTGTCCGGCTTCACGTCCCGGTGCACCCACCCCGCCTGGTGAAGCGCGCCCAGTGCACCGAAAAGGCCATGGGCCACGGTGAGGAAGCGACTCGGCTCGAGGGGATCGCCGGCCGCCGCCCAGAGGGTCGCGGTGAAACCCTCCACGTACTCGAGCACCAGGAGATTGCCACCCTCGAAGGGCTCGACATTGTGGAAGCGAACGAGGTTCGGGTGCTGGACCGCGGAGAGGACCCTCCCCTCCTCCTGGAGATAGTGCGCGTGCTCGGGATCGGCGATCTTGAGCACGACGAGGTGATCGGTCTGGAGTTGGCGCGCCTTCCAGGTAGTTGCGGTGGCACCGCGGCCGAGCCGCTGGCAGAGCTCGTAGGTCTGACGGAGCTCGGTACCTGGCGCGAGCTCCGTGCGGGCGGGCTTCTGCGTCAACTCGCGAAGGCATTGCTCGAGCCGCTCGGCAACGGCCGCGGCATCGTGGGGTCGCTCTACGGGCTCGACTGCGAGCAGCTGCGCGACGAGCTCGGCAATGCCGCGCGGACACTGGCGCTCGCCAACATGCAGGGGCAGTACCGTGAACGGACGGAGGACCTCGTCCACGTTGGCGAAGAGCGAGCGCCCCGTGAAGAGCTCCACCAGGGTTGCGCCGAGAGAGAAGAGATCCGAGCGGGGGGTCGCTTCCCCGGTCTTGAGCACCTCCGGCGCCGTGCAGCGAAACGTGGGGTCGCCGAGCGAGCTCCCCGTGACCGTTGGCACCGCTCCCGTCAGGTCACGAGCGAGCTCGAACGCACAGAGCCGGACCTCGAGCGGCGGATCCTCGCTCGACACCAGGACCGCCTCGGGGGAGAGCCGCCGGTGAACGAGGCCCTTTTCGTGCACCCAGGCCAAGGCCCGAGCGAGGCGCGTCGCCACCGCGAGCCGAGCGGAGAGCCCTGGATTGCGGTCCTTGGCCCAGGCGTCCATGGGCTGGAGCGGCGTCGTGTCCTCGAACTGGAGCACGATCCGCTGCGGATCGTCCTGCGTGATGAAGTACGTGTCGTAGCGGAGAACGTCGGGACCGCCACGGAGCTTGCCGTGCAGCGTCGCCTCCCGCAACGCGTGAGCTCGCAGGCGCTCGCGCTCGGCCTCCGATTCGCCGACGATCGAGTAGGCATGGAGCACCCGGCGCTCGCGCGTGAGGGTGTTCCGCTCGGCGAGCCAGGCAGCGAATGGGCGATCCTCGGCCGCGAGGCGCTGCACGAGGCGGAAGTCGGCCAGGCTGTCGGGAACCTGCGCGGCGCGTCCATCGTTGAGGTAATCCACGATCGCGCGCCGCTGCGTGGCGGTGATCGATGGTGGATGCCCGAGCCAGCCCGGATCCGTCAGCGCGGTGCGAAGGCCGTCTCTGGTGACGACGTAATCGGCAAAGTCGGGCGTGATCTGTGCGCTGGCGTCGGGCGCCGACAGAAACACCAGCCCCTGCACCCAGACGCTACTGAGCTCGCGGCGTCGCGCCGTGAGCCGCCCCTTCAGGACCCTCGCTTTCGCGAGGACCAGGGGGATGGGCGACTGCACCACGGTGCCGTCCGCCAGCGTCCACCGATCACGGTTGCCGGCGATGCGACCACCCCAGCTCTTCAGCTCGACCGAAAACACGGCATGGGGAGCCAGGACAACCGCGTCGTGCTCGAAGGTCTGCCCCCGTCGGTCGCTCGGGAGCTCGATGTTCGAGAAGACCCAGTAGTTGTCCGGCAGCGCCTGCACCAAGGCCTGGATCCCCCGCGCCTCCGCTTCGTGGACTGGCTGCCCCTTCTGCACGTGGCGAGCCGGCATCAGCTCATCTCCGGTCCGAGATGGAGCTCTGCCTGACCCACCAGGTGGCTGCGATAGAGGAGCCGAGCGGAAACACCCGCGTCGAGACAGACGGCGGCGTAGTCGGGTCCGGGCGCGAAAAGCCGGGCCGCGAAGGAGCTACGCAGCGCCCAGGCCTCACTCGCTTCTCCCCGGCCGCGGAGCTCGTCCGCCACGACCCAGGCGAAGGCCAGCGGATCGGGACGCCCGTGGCACACGCGATAGATGCGCTCGCGAGTGTCCGTGATCTCGATGACGCCCACGGCCCGGAGAGCCCCCTGCAGGGTGGTCCGGGTCTTGGCGAAGGCCTCGCTCGGAACCTCGGGACGGAGGCAGTCACGTAGGAAGCGGTCCCAATCGTCGCCCTCGATGAGGTCCGCTCCGAGTGGCGCGAGGGGTCGACCGGTTCGTTCGAGCCGCGGATGCACCAGCTCATCGAGGGCGCGAAGGACGAGCGGGCGCCGCTGCCAGAGCCGACCGTACAGAAGCCCCAGCCGCCGGTGCGGACTGCCCTCCTGCAGGAGGCGCAACCAAGCCGAGCCCACGATCACGCCCTCTCGGCTGTCGAGCAGCTCGTCGCGAACGATATGGATCAGCTCGCGTCGGCGCGCGTGGCTCGCCTGGGGCAGCAGCCGATGACCGAGCTCCACCCATTCCTGCACGGACACGCCCGGGCTCGCTGCGTCGAGGAGGGAGAACGCATCCTCCTCGTTGAGCGTCCGCGTCCAGGAAACCAGCGGTTCAGCGGCTTCGAGCGCTAGGCCCATCGCACCTCCAGCCCGAGCTCGGACACCAGCGCCTCCGCTGATGGATAACCCTTGATACCGAAGACGTGGTCGAACCGCGGGCGCTCTGCCCGAAGCTCCTCCGACGTGAGGATCCTCGGCGCGTTGGCGCGCAACTCGGCCGCCGCGATCCCAATGGCCACCCGCTCCGCGTCGGTGTCGGCAACGAACGTGAAGTGTTCGGCGAACGACAACCCCGCGTGGATCGTCGCCTGGTACGCCGCGATGCGGCCCCCACAACCCGGCAGCTCGAGCGCCCTCTGGTGCGTCTGAACCTTGGGCAGGGAGGCGATGTTGCCACCGTCCATCACACCCAGACCCCGGCAGGCGAGGCGGAGGAAGCCGAGGGGATCGGCATCGTCGGGCCGCGAGGCCGCCTCGACCAGGGAGTGCGCGGCCGCGTCATCCAGACCGGCGGTGGGATGCGTCCCCCACCGCTCGAGCGCGAAGCTCGTGGGGAAGGCGTCCGCGAGATCCTCGTGGAGCAGCTCGATGAAGGCCACCCAGCCGAGCCTCCGGCGCACCCGATGCCACCGCTCGTGATCCGGCTCGGTCAGGCGCGGCGAACGCATCCCCCCTCGCTCCAAACGGGCGATCTCCCGAAGGGTCCAGGCAAGCGGTTCGGAGGCGGCGGCCGGCACGGTAGAGCCTCCGCTTTTAGCATGAACAGCGCGGGATCGGGGCCGCTGACGGACCCAGGTGTGGGACCTGCCGAAAGGCCAGAATTGACGGAAACCCGCGGCGAACGTGGCGAACCGTGCGAGCCGGCCGGGCCTCAGCGACGGGTTCGGCAGCGAGGCCGCCGCGAGCACGGCTGGGGGACACGAGACGCAATTACTGAGGCCGCTCGTGTCACGGCCCGAACCCTTGGACGGAGCGACGCTTGAAGCATCAACGCCCCAACACGGAGGTTGAGCCTCCCCCGTTTCGTTGGACAGGAAGGAACAGCTAGAGATGAGGTATGCCCACCTCAGCCCGGACGTTCGGCGGGCCGCCGTCGAGGTCCTCGACGAGCCCGTGGCGACCCGCGCCGTGCCGCCGCCGCACGGCAACCTGGCGGCAACGTGAGGCGGGGCGGGCTGTAACCGCCCGGAATGTTAGGCGGAATTCTGTGGAGGCGCCGGGAATCGAAGACGGGCGCCGCGAGCCGTAACGGCGCGGAATGTGGTCAGTTTCCACGCGGACCATTTCGGGCCGCGTCGCTCTACGTCGCTCGGCGTCGCTTCTCGTGCCGAAGAGTCAGGGAGGTCCCTGAGTGGGCGGCGAGGCTCTGCTAGGATGGTTTCGAACGATGAGCATCGACCAGATCTACGAGGCAATCCGCGCCCTCCCCGTCGGCGAGCAGCTTCGACTCGTCGAGCGCGTGGTCCACGAGGTCGCGGCCAACCGAGACACGACGGAGCAGTCGACGGATCTGCTCGGCCTCTTTGCAGAGGATGCAGACCTGATCTCTCGCGTGGGTACCCAAGCGGTCGCAGAGCGACAGTCGCGTCCGTGGAGATTGGACACTTGAGCAGGGTCGTCCTCGACACGGACATACTCTCCGAGGTGCTCGCGGGTAGGGACGCCAATGTCGCCGCCCGGGCTCGCGCGTATCGCGAGAGTCAGGGACACTACACGTTTACCGTCATCGCCGTCGTAGAGATCGTGCGAGGCCTCCGTCGCGCAGGCGCCTCAGCACGCGCCGAGGCGTTCATCGCTTCTCTGGCGCACCACGAGGTCCTGCCCCTCGATTCGGAGGCAGCAACCCTCGCCGGAGAGATCGACGCGAGTCTCTCAGCGCGAGGACGTCCCGTCGGTCTGGCCGACATACTCGTCGCTGCGATCGCACATCGGCATCGCCTACCCGTTGTTTCCGGCAACGAGGCTCACTTCGGCTACATCCGCGACGCGGGGTACGAGATCACGATCGACAATTGGCGGCGCTAGCCGACCTGCCGAGGCGCGCGATGCGGACCGGGTTCCGTTGGTCCCGAGCCCCACGTTCTTCGCTCAGTCGCGCGGCCGAGTCAGGGACCTCCCTGACTGTCAAAACAAGAAACCCCTGGGGTTACCAGGGGTTATCCGTGGAGGCGCCGGGAATCGAAGACGGGCGCCGCGATCCGTAACGGCGCGGAAAGTGGTCGCTTTCCATGCGGGCCATTGCGGGGCGCGTCGCTTCTCGTCGGCCCGCGTCGCTTCTCGTACCGAAAAGTCAGGGAGGTCCCTGAGTGGAGGCTGGCTAGCTCGTCGACTGAACGGTACCTTCGACTCGTGCCGAACGACACCCATCCCCGCATCGACGCGATGATGGTCGAGGCCTGCCGCCGGATGACCCCCGCCGAGAAGTTCGCGCGGATCCAAGCGCTGAACGAGGGAGTGCTTCAGATGGCGGCCGCGCGCATTCGGCGGGAGTACGAACCCGCCTGCGAGCGCGAACTACGTCTCCGCGTCGCCGCGCTGTGGCTCGACGACGGAACCATGCGCCACGCGTTCGATTGGGATCCCGAAGTCCAGGGTCGATGAGCCTCGCAGAACCCATCGCGGTCACCCTGGAACTCGTGGCAGGACTCGATGCCCTCGGACTGGGTTACGTCGTCGGCGGGTCCGTCGCGAGCTCAGTGCACGGGATCCCCCGAGCCACGCAAGACATCGACGTGGTAGTCATGCTCTTCGGCAAGGACGTCGATGGGTTCGTCGCTCGCTTCGAGTCGAACTTCTACGTCGATCGGGACATGGTGATGGACGCGGTGAGACGCTGCGCCTCCTTCAACATCATCCACCTCGCGACCATGTACAAGGTGGACGTGTTCGTCGCCGACAGGACCGACCTCGTCCGCGAGGAATTGGATCGCAGGCTCGCAGTGGAGCTCGGTGAACCTCCGCGTAGGGTATGGGTTTGCTCGGCCGAGGACATCGTGCTGCAGAAGCTCAGCTGGTATGAGCAGGGCGACCGGATCTCGGAGCGCCAGTGGCTGGATGTTCAAGGTGTTCTCAAGGTCCAAGGCGCCAAGCTCGACGTTGCCTACGTGCGCAGATGGGCAGAAACGATGAGACTCGGTGACCTGTTGCAGAAGGCGCTTCGCGAGGCGGGACTCGGGTAAGGATCCGGGTTCCGCCCATCCCGAGCCCCACGGTTCTCGCTCAGTCCTGCGGCCGAGTCAGGGACCTCCCTGACGGCTCAAACAAGAAACCCCTGGAGTTACCAGGGGTTATCGGTGGAGGCGCCGGGAATCGAACCCATTCGAGCACGATCCGAAAACACGAAGCGGGTCGGCTACTTGAGGCGCAAGTGCTCGATGGAGTTCGTGATCCGGCGTTCCACGGCATTCCGGCGCGTTCCGAGGAGAACCACGGGGGGTTGCAGGGGCGGGGCAACATGGTGGCAACGGGAAACGTTCTCGTCGAGCTTGAGCTTCATGCGACC
>JAFGBI010000277.1 GCA_016933275.1 Polyangiaceae bacterium
ACCGCCGATCGCTCCTTGATGGGGAGGTTCGCGCGCCGCCGGCTCTCGGACTGGCCGACGACCCGCTGCTCAAACTACCTACGCGCCCGATATCGGTGAGCCGCACGATGTCGTCCCGGTGCGGCGGCGAGACTGGCTCGATGGGATCGACTCGCTTCATGGCCGCCTCGGGGATGTGCTGAACGAAGGCGACCTCAAGGCGCTGGCGGATCGCATCAATGACGAGTGAATGGCGGATCCGGAGGTCGATACCGAGAACGAGGGTAGCGAGGAGGATCCGGCATGACCGCGCCGAAGTCGCTCAGCGACGAACAGCGCCGGCAGCTTCTGAGCGACCTGGCGACTCTGAAGTCCGACGCCGACGACGCGGTCGCGCAAGACCCGAAGTGGTTCCTTCCAGTCGAATCCCACACACGTGCTCTTCGCGCGGAGACGCTCGTGGTTCGTGGCGGGCGCGGCGCCGGGAAGTCCGCGCTCTTCCAGTTCCTCGCTCACGTCCAGAGAGAACCCTCCCTGGCGAGGTCGATCGACGGGGTCGCGCTGGGCCAAACCGCCTGGCAGGAGGGGCACGGCCTGGGCACGGCCCATCCGCCCGGCGACGTCCTCGGCCTCTTCGCCGATCGATCCGGCGACGACACTCGGCGTTTCTTCTGGTACGGGCGGCTCTGCCAGCGGCTGTCGCTGGCCACGGACGTGCCTCTTCCGGAAGGAGATTTTTCCGGAGGCTGCAGGGCGTTCGGCAGCGATTGGGATCTCGACTCATTCGCGACCGCCGCGGGGCGGGAGCTGGGTCGGCTCAGTGGGTGGATGGACGGCCTGGAGCGCGCCCAGACGGGTCCGAACGTTCTCACCTATGACGCTTTGGACCGGACGGGCCGTCATCCGCGGCACGGCGGAACATGACAGCCAGCCTCTTGGCCATGTGGCTCTTGCTGGCCGATCGCTATCGGCACATCCGTCCGAAGGTCTTCGTCCGTGAGGACCTGTTCCAGTCGTCGCTCGCGGCGTTCCCGGACGCGAGCAAGCTCGACGCTCGTTCCATCTCGATCGAGTGGCGAGTCGAGGACCTCTACCGTGTGCTCGTCAAGCACATGGCAAACACCTCCGAGGGACTGAGGGTCTGGGTCGAGTCGAGCTCACGCGGCATTCCGCTCCGCGACAGCGGACCGCTCGGCTGGATGCCTCCGGCTACTCTCTCCGAGAAGGGCAAGGCGTCCCAGAAGGGATTCGTCGACCACCTCGCTGGAGAGCAAATGGGAAGTGGAGAGAAGAAGGGCCTCACCTACCGGTGGATCCCCAATCGTCTCCAGGATGCTCATGCACGACTGGTGCCGCGGTCGATCCTGAGCCTCTTGCGATACGCAGCCGGCCACGCGATGGAGAAGGGACCGCAGGCCCAAAGTCTCCGCCTGCTCGAGCCGACCGAGCTGGTAGCGGCGCTGGAGCAGACTTCGAAGCGGCGCGCGCAGGAGGTGGGGGAGGAGTTCCCCGTCGTGCGAAGGCTGGAGCACCTGCGGGGCCAGCAGGTCATGCTCAACCGAAGGGTGGCGGTCACCGCGCTCAGCCGCATCAGCTCCGAGAATGAGGAGCACGGCTCCGACGGCGAGAAGGTCCTACGCACGCTGATCGAACTCGGCGCCATGAGCGAGCGTCCCGACGGGCGGATCGACGTCCCCGACATCTATCGCTACGGGTTCGGTATCCTGCGAAAGGGCGGCGTGAAGCGTCCCCGCTGAAGAGCGGTCGGAGCTCGACTGCGGGCTTCGCCAGCCCCCTCCCGAGCTCCGCGAGGAGCCAGACCGTCGACGGTCGCGATCGCCGCGCGCTGGAGCGGCTGGCGCGCTACATCACGCGCCCCCCGCTGTCGAAGGAGCGGCTCGAGCGGCGTGTCGACGGCCGCTACGAGCTGGAGCTGAAGAGCGTCTGGCGTGACGGGACGCGGGCGCTGGTGTTCGAGCCGCGGGAGCTGATCACCCGTTTGGTGGCGGCAGTGCCCCCACCGAGGATGCACTTGTTGCGGTACTTCGGGGTTTTGTCGAGCCACTCCAAGCTGCGTCGGGAAGTCGTCGCGGAACCTCCCGCGGACCCGACGCGGCTACAGCCTGCCCCCGCCGCCGGCGACCAGCTCGCGCTCGAGCTCGACGACGCGGACCCTGTCCTGGCTCCTTTGCGCCCCCGCCGGAGGATCGTTGAGAAATCAGCGAACCGCAAGACTTGAACTAACCGCGCACATCAGCGAAATCGCCAGTGGTGTTCGGCGTTCTCCATGCCCGAGTTCGTGACGCCATCGCGCAGGCCGCGACCGCGGCGTGTGCTGCCGTGCGCAAGGCGCTGCGCCCGGCTCCGATGGTGGGCGGATTCGTCGAAGACCTCTGCCGCAACTGCACGAGCTGCTGGCAGAGAACGCTATGCTGCGCCAGCAGCTGATCGTCGCGTCGAGGAAGGTGAAGCAGCCCGCGTTCAGACCGTTCGAGCGCGGTCTGCTGGTAGCCCTGTCGAGCGTCGTGAAGAACTGGCAGAACGCGATCCTGCTGGTGAAGCCCGACACCGTCCTGCGCTGGCACCGCGAGGGTTTTCGACTGCTGTGGAAGCGGAAGTCGAGGGCCACAAAGCAGCGGCGGTCCCGCATCTCGACCGACACCATCGAGCTCATCCGCGACATGGCGATTCAGAACCGAACCTGGGGTGCAGAACGCATCCGTGGCGAACTGCTCAAGCTCGGCATCCGCGTAGCGAAGCGCACGATCCAGCGCCACATCCTGGCCGCGCGGCCAACCGGCGACGGCCAATCCTGGAAGACGTTCCTCCGCAACCATGTGGTCTGGGCGGTGGACTTCGTGCAGGTCTACGACCTGTGGTTTCGGCCGGTGTTCGCGGTCTTCGTGATCGATGTGAACACGAAGAAGGTCGTGCACGTCGCGGTGACACGCGCTCCGAACGCGCGGTGGACGGCCCAGCAACTCCGACAGCTCACGCCGTTCGGCGAGGGGCCGGAGTTCATCGTCAGGGACCGCGACAACAAGTTCGGCGCCGACTTCGACCGGGTTGCCAAAGGAGCCGGCATCCGCGTCGTGAAGACGGCCGTCCAAGCCCCGCTGATGAACGCAACCTGTGCACGCTTCATCGGCAGTGTTCGACGCGAGTGCTTGGACCACATCATCGTTCTGGGCGAGGCGCACCTTCGAACGATCCTCTTGGAGTGGGTCACCCATTTCAATCGTGGACGCCCGCATCAAGGGATCGCTCAGCGGGTACCGGTTCCTGTCGCCGAGCCGTTCGACGGCGAGAGTGGAAGGGTGGTCGCGATCCCAGTGCTCGGCGGGCTCCCTCATGAATACCGGAGGGCGGCGTGACGAGGGCGGACGCCGCGTGTAGCCAGGACAGCATCGGGTCGGCATCGCGAACCAGCGCCTCGTCGCGATGGACGAGCGCGGCGTGACCTTCCGCACCAAAAACGGCCAGTGCGTCACCCTCGATGGCGTCACCTTCCTTCGGCGCTGGCTCTGCCATGTTCTGCCGCCGCGCTTCGTCAAGATCCGC
>JAFGBI010000278.1 GCA_016933275.1 Polyangiaceae bacterium
GCCGTAGGCGGAAGGCCGTAGGCGGAAGGCCGTAGGCGGAAGGCCGTAGGCGGAAGGCCGTAGGCGGAAGGCCGTAGGCGGAAGGCCATCCTGGAGGCTGGAGGCCTTGCCAGGACAGCCGCCTGCCCGACGCCGCACCCTGAACCGAGCTTCGGGGCCCCGCTCCCCCGCCCGGCCCCCAAACCCGCGGTTCGCCCGGAAGGCCGCCGATCGAGACTGGGCCTCTGGCCCGTGGGCCTTGACCGTGTTCTCGCGACAAGACTAGATTGGGTGGTTCGTCCGCCGACAGAAGGCCAAGCGTGACCGAGACCTTCGACCAAACCTGGCGAACCGACGACGGACTGCACCCCAACGGGATGGTCCCCCGGACCGAACCGAGCAGCTCCAACCCAGATCCCGATATCGCCTACGCATACGACCGGAGGATGGTCGAGTGCTCGAGCTGTGGTGCCCCGCTCACGGTCACCAGCGAAGGCGGTCGGGCCGCCTGCCCCGACTGTGGAGCGATCAACCCGATCCGCCCCCGCTCGCTCGATGTACACCCCACCCGGGATCTGGACGAGTCCGCTCGCCTCGCGATCCTCGCCACCCAGGGAGACGGCGTCGGCGAGAACGGCCCGCTCCTCTTCGTCGCTCCGCGTCGTCTGCGTGATCGTGACCTCCATGACATGCTGAAGGAGGACGCGCACCGCCCGCGCCGCTATGCGGCCGTCCGCCGTGCCTGGAGCGTGGCGCTCGCCAATCTCGAGGAGGATCCTCTCGACCCGGGCGCGGCGACCGAAGTCCTCTGCCTGGCGGCGATGCTCGCGACGTACCACGCCGTGTCGAACGAGCCCCTGCGGGGTCGGGCGGCCCTCGAGACGGCGCTCGACCGCTTGCCGGACCCCTCGCGCCGTGACCTCATTCGCCAAACGATCGCGATGCAGGCATTGGCGTTCGGGGATCCGATCGCGGCCGCACGCTGGCTCGCAGACTGCGACCCGCGACCGCACGCGCTCCCCGTGGACTCGGGACTCCGGCGCTGTCGCGCCTCGCTCGCCGTGCTTCGCGGCGACTGGGTGGAGGTCCTGCAGCAGCTCGGTCCCCACGATGGCACGATCCCCGTCGCGTCCGACCTCCGCAACCGAGCTACTGTCCTCCGCGCCCATGCCCATTTCGGTCTCGGACGGATCGACTCCGGGCTGGCGGAGCTGCATCTGGCGCTCGAACGGCACCCGCAGAGCGCCGTTTCCTTGCAGCGACTGTTCCACGAGTCACCGGGACCCGCTTCGGAAGCCGGGCTCGACCTCATCGCCGCCCGACTGCAGCGTAGCGCTTCCCCGCTCCCCCCAACCTCCGAAGAAGGAGGCCATCCACCTCGCATTCCGATCCAACCATCGCCCACGCCCATCGCACCCGAGGCCGCACCCCTCGGGAACGTGCGCGGGCCTCGCCCGGTGCGGTTCCCGCTCGTGCTGCTCGTCGTGATCCTGGTGCTGCTGGTCGGCGCGGTCGTGATGGCTGGCGGGGTCAGCTTGCTCGTGCACCGCGGGCTCCGGTAGCTCTGATCGGGCGCTCAACGGGCAGGCGGAGCGCGAGAACGGGGCCGGCGAGCGCGGGAGCTCCGCGAGCGTGACCAGAAGAGATCACGATCGCACTACCAAGGGAGCAACCGGAGGCCGAGGCCGCGGTGCGAGCGCCTCGATACCAGGGAGACGGCCCCGAAACCTCGCGGGTTCACGGGAACGAAGCCTCACCTCGATGCCGCGGCGGCGCTGACCGGGACGGTCTCCCCAACCGGAGACGGGGCGGCCGCTGGAACGGATGCCGGCGCCGACGAGGGCGCGTAGATGCGGAAGTTGCCGCTCAGGTGCAGCATGGCCATCAGGTAGAGGAGGCCATCGTAGTAGCGCCATTTTCCCACCGGGGGTTTCGCTTCGTACAGGCGTTCGACGAATCCCTTCGCGCGGGGGTGACTGGCTGCGAGAGCGGCGACGGCGTTGGTCGCGATCAGACCGAGCGACGAGTCCTTGCCGGTGGGCGTGCCGTCGAGGGTGAAGGTGCCAGGGTAAGTCGGACCCAAGGCATCGAAGAACGCGAGCAGCCGGTCGCTGAGCTCGATCTGACGGGGATCCTTTCCCCACCAGGCAGCGTCTATCGACCAGTTCATCGCGGTGCGCCACGCGTCCCAGCGGAAATCCGCCGTGTGTGCGTCCCACGAGGCGGCCTTCGGAGTGCCGTCGAAATTGGCATAGTCCGGGCAGAGCCCCGTCTCTGGGTGCGCGGCCTCCACGAAGAAGTCACGACTGGTGCACGCCACGTCCGTCCAGAAGGCGCGATCGGCTTCGGGACCCCAGCGCGCCCAGAGCTCGTAGAACGCGGGGAGGTGGTAGGACGGATCGGTGTGGTCACCGTTCTTGGCGAAATTGCCCGTGTCCGGGGTGAAACGGACCATCTTGTGCTCGGGGTTGAAGAGCGCCACGCCCGTCGTAGTCCGGTCGCGGTTCACCGTACCCGTGATGGGCGCGCGGTTCTTCATCGCGTCGAGCAGTTCCCTGGCCTCGCGTCCGTACTCGTAGATCCCCTGGCCGTCACCCCAGCGGTGGGACGCGAAGAAGAGGGCAGTGACGAAGTACTCCTCGGCATCCGGGGCCGGCATCTCGTCCAAGGCCGTCCCGTCCGCGCGCATCTGCCAGGAGAAGAAGCCGTGCGCCGGGTGCTTGGCGTCGCTGCGACGCATGTACGTCGTCGCCCAATTCCACAGGGCGTCGAAGTCTTGCTTCCGATCGAGCTCGACCGCGATGATCATCCCGTAGGAGATCCCCTCGGAGCGGACATCGTCGTGCCCTATGTCCTTGATGTGGGCGAGCGGGCCCTGGGCGTTGCTGCCCGCCGCAAACATGACGGCCTCGTTCGCCGGGTCACCATGGAAGAGCTGCTGGTAGGCAGCCTCCACCTTGGCCCGGATCTCGACCGCCGGCTTGCCGAGCTCGGCGAAGAGGTCGCGGTACTGATTGGTGGCGAAGCTGCCCTTCGCTGCAGGCGTCGACGCGGATCCGTCGGGAGGTGGGGCCGAGGTCATGGCCGACCCCAACGAGGCCGGCCCGGGTGGTGGCGCGGACCGCTTGGTGCAGGCGAGGACGAGGGCAGCAGCGAGGAGGAGAACGACGGAGAACGACGCGGCGTGGTGCTTCATGGCAACCGGAGGGCGACCCCGCAGCTGACGGATGCCCCGAGGAGGCGATCTACCGAAATCCCGCCCCGTCGTCCTCGCGATTCTGCCCGTTCCTCCCGTTTTTTTCCCCGTGCTGCGCCGATGAACAGCGAGGGTCACCGGGGACTCCGGACGGCATCGGCTCGAAGCCGTGGGCGAGCTTCTCGCGCAGCTCGCGGCGGGGGTGGTCGCGGGAACGGGCGCCGTGCAGCCCGCGGAAGGTCCGGTGGCGCGGCGCAACCCTGCCGCGCTCGGCGTCGATCGCGGTCCGCGCAGGGTCATTGCTGCCGCCGTCGAACCGGCACAGAAACCGCCGGGATCGGCGTCCTCGGCGTCGCCCGAGATCATGGCGTTCCACTCGTGGAAGAGAGGTTCGACGCCGCTTGCCGCGAAGGCCGCGCCGTTGTCGCATGGGCGGGTGCCGAACTCGCCGCTCCTTCCCCCCGATTCGGTGCTGCTGCCCCTGAGCGAGGGCAGGCTCGTGGTGTCCCGGGGCCACGCGCTCTTCTGCCGGATCTCGGACGGCGCCGCCAGGCTCGTGGAGAGCATCCTCGGTGGCTTGGCCACGGCGAACGCCCTGCCGACCGAGGTCGCGAGCGAGCTCCTTC
Source organism: Polyangiaceae bacterium (assembly GCA_016933275.1). Taxonomy (GTDB): domain Bacteria; phylum Myxococcota_A; class Polyangia; order Polyangiales; family Polyangiaceae; genus JAFGBI01. The sequence goes on from JAFGBI010000278.1 coordinate 3,802, forward strand.
GTCATGGCTTCGGCGGTGAACCGCGGGCAGCGAGACCGGTCCGAAGGAGCGTGCAGCTCCAGCTCACCAATGGATGCAACCTCGCTTGCTCCTACTGCTGCACCAACTCGGGACCGGCGCGCCAGCGGGAGATCAGCCGCGAGCAGGCCCTCGGCGTCATCGACCAGATCGTCGAGGCGATGGGGACCGACGTGCGCGTCGGCGTGCTCGGTGGCGAGCCCTTCCTGGTGCCCTGGGCAATCGATCTCGCCGATCACGTCCTCGATCGCGGGCTGTCCCTCGTCGTCTTCACCAATGGGCTCTGCCTCGCGGACGATGCCGCGCTGATCGCCCGCGTGGCGGCCATCGCCGAGCGGGGCGCCGAGGTGCGAATCAGCCTCGCGGGACCGACCCGCGAGCTCTGCGATGCCGCGTCCGGCGCACCCCGCTTCGACCGGGTGCTCGCCGCCGCGCACGCGCTCGCCCGCCACGGCGCCCAGCCCACAATCGATCTGATGTTGACGCCGCAGCAGGTGGACACCATCGCCGACAAGCTCGGGGAGCTTCGCCGGGAACTGCCGCCGGGGGCACCGCTCACACTCGGCGTCCTCTACCGAAGCGGACGCGAGCGCGGCGCGCACCTGTTCCGTTCCCGGGCGGCGCTCGAGGCCGCCCTCGATCGGATCGCGTTCGAAGCGGGGGAGCAGATCCGTGGTCCCACACCGAGCCCCCTGGCAGCCCGCCGCGATGGGTGTGACTGCGCGCTCGGGCACCACCTCCACTTGCGGAGCGACGGCGCGCTGTTCACCTGCTTCAGGATGGAGGAGCGCATCGCCGATCTGGCCACGGTAGCCTTCGCGGATGCCCTGCGCTCGCTCCCTGGAACGGCACGGCCGGCGATGACACTCCCCACCTGCGCGCCCTGTCCCCTGGCGACGCTCTGCGGTGGTGGTTGCCGCTCGGAGAACCTCGGGCTCACCGGAGACGCCGACGTGCCCTTCTGCGGGCCCTGGCGGGTGCGGGTGGTTTCGGAGCTCCTCGCCGAGGACCGGCCGGACGCCCTCGAGTGGCCCGCCGCCCACCTCCTCGCCGAAGCCCATGCGCGCGGCATCGAGGCTCCCTCCTCGATCGAGCCGCTCATCCCGTCCCGTCACCTCATCGACGTTTGAACCCGGCCTGGGATCGCTCAAGGTCCACGACACCCCCGCGGCAGCCAAGCCGGTCGGGTCGGGGGCGTGGCGCGGCGGGGAGGGACGGGTGGCGCCCATCCCGACCCACCACCGTGCCTGGAAGGCCGGCTCCGGCAGGCGAAACCGCGGCCGCCACCAAGGACAGGCCGCAGGCGAGAGCTCGAACGAACCCCACCGCGCCCCGAGGCGACCTGTCCGCTGCCGGTCGAGACCGGGGTCCCCGGTTGCCATGACAAGCGACCGGGATTTGGGGTCGAGGCAATCCCGTGCAACGACCGAGCCTGGCGAATACCGCCACCAACGGCACGCCGGGGTGCGGAGGGAGCGCCGGTCCCAGGAGGTCCGGGGACCCTCGCTTCGCGGAGATCGCGTATGCGATTGGTGGAATGACGCGCGGCGTAGTATGAGATTGGTGGTGCATCGACGACGGCAGCCCACCCCGAGAGCGGCAGTCCTCCCGCATGCGGTGCGCTCGGCCGACACCATGGGACGGCCCCAGGGCGTGCGGCCGCTTCGGGAGTCCGTGTACCTCTCGACCGCGGAGGGTGACTACACCCTCTTCTCTGAGCGGGTGCTGATCGGTCGTGGCGCGCACTGTCGGATCATCGTGCTCGACCCGCTGGTGTCTCGCGAGCATGCCATGCTCCTCATCACCAATTCCTCGGTGGTATTGGAGGATCTCCGGAGCGCGAACGGCGTGTACGTGAACAACGTCCGTATCTTCGAGCCGCATCAGCTCTTCGACGGGGATCGAATCCTGGTCGGAACGCACGAGATGGCCGTCTTCGCTCCATCCACGCAACCCCAACCAGACCCACCGGTAGAGCCGTCATCGGAGCGTCGTTCCGCGGTGCAGACGGTGCCGAGTCTCAGACCCGGAGTGTCCACCGATCGGTCGGACGCGATCACGATCCTCGGGCACCTCGCGGATCGTATGCTCGCGCAGGAGCTCCCGGGCGAAGCGGAACGCGTGCTCGCCGATCACCTCGAGCGTTTGCTCGTCGGGGTTCGTTCAGGACTACCCGTTCCACCAGAGATCTGCGACAGCGCGGCGCGCTACGCGTTGATCTTCGCCAACGAGCTCGGCAAGGGGTACTGGCTCGACTACACGCTGGATCTCCACCTCCGTGCCGAGCGGCTGCTCGCGCCCGATCTCGTACCGCTCATCATCGCCGCAGTCTCGAACTGCCAGGACGCCGATCCTTCCATGCTCGCATATTACGTCGAATGGGTGAGGACTTCGGCTCCGCGGCTCGGCCCCGAGGCCAACCGGCTGTTCGAGGCCCTCGAACGCGCCCAGCGCCGCTGAGCCGAAGGGACATGGTGGGCCGCGGATGTGTCCTCCAGCTGCTCTTGGCCGCCGCCGCCGCGAGCTGTGGGCGCACGGAGATCGCGATCTGCTCCACGCCGGGCGAGGTGCGCGGCTGCGCCAACGATTGCGGCCAGGGCTACGAGCGGTGCGTCAACGGCGAGTGGACGATCTGTGACGCTACCGCGGAGCGGCCGTGCGTCAACGAGTGCGGCAGCGGTAGCGAGCAGTGTCGCGAGGGTCACTGGGATGCGTGCGACGCGGCTGGGTACGTGGTCTGTGTCAGCGACTGCAGCCCGAACAGCCGGGGCGAGGACATCCTCGGCGAGATGTGGTGCGAAGATGGGGCCCGACAGGGGCCATGCTTCGGCGACCACGTAGACACCTGCCGCAGCATCTGTGGTGAGGGGACCCGGACCTGCACCGATGGCGTCTGGGACGCATGTACGGCGCCGCAACCCCGTCCCCCGGCGCTCGACGCCACCGTGCGGGACTTCTGGGAATCGCATCCGGACTTCGAGGTCCCCGATGGAATGCGTGACCGGCTCGACCCCGGCATGGTCGAAGACGATTTGGGCCCCGACGGGAAGCCCGTCTACGCGGGCACGCCGACCACGTACAGCACCACGGGCAGACAGAACTTCGACCAATGGTACCGCGATGTGCCGGGAGTGAACGCCACCAGCTCGCTCGTGATCGCACTCGCAGAGATCCCCGGGCGACCCGGTGTCTATGCCTACCGTGACGACAATTTCTTCCCGATCGACGGCCAGCTCCTCGGCAACGAGCAGAGCGCCCACAACTACCACTTCACGGTCGAGGTGCGCACGCGCTTCCTCTACGTGGGGGAAGAGACGTTCACCTTCTCCGGCGACGACGACCTGTGGGTCTTCGTCAACCGCCGTCTGGCCCTCGACCTCGGCGGCGTCCACAACACGGAGACTGGAACCATCTACCTGGACGAGCAGGCCGCGGCGCTCGGGATCCGGGTCGGTGAGGCCTACGACCTTAGCCTCTTCTTCGCCGAGCGACACACCACCGAATCCCATTTCACGATCGAAACCACCATCGCGGAGTGGGATTTCTGCGACTGAGGGGACGTCTTCGAGGTTGACGCCGGACCACCCCTCGCGGCATTCCTCGCTCATGACTCTCCCCGCCCAACCCCTCGCCGTCCCCGACGGCGCCGATCTGCTCGAGGCGCTGCGCCAGGCGCTCGGCGGAGTGGAGGGCTGGGTGCAGGCCGTCGGACAGGTCGATGGCGTATGGCTCCGCGTCGCGGGCGAAATCACGGACGCCACGTGCGAGCTCCGCGGACGATTCACGCTGGTGTCGCTCGGTGGGCCTGCGGGCGGTCCCTACCTCGCGACGCTCGGGCGGCACACCGATTCGGGGCTCGAGGTGGTCGGTGGGATGATCGTGCGAGCCCGGGCGAGCGGCGTCACCGCGGCGCTGCTGCCGTTCTTCGCCACCTCGGGCACGGCGTCCACCAACCCGGTCGCCGTGGAGGCCACGGGCGCCGTGGAGCATCCGCAAAAAGGTCACAGCACGAGCGTGCTCAAGGGTCCGCTGCCGAGCCAATGGGCTGCCGTAGCGGCCGCCAGCGCCGAGGCCGCGACCGAGGAAGAGCCGGGGTCGGAGGCGGACACCTTCCCCGAGCGTGGTGATCGCGTTCAGCACTTCGCGTTCGGACTCTGCGACGTCTTGATGTCGAGCGGGGAGTCGCTCAAGATCCGCGATGTGCAAGGTACGGGACGGGTCCGCGAGATCCGTGTCGACAAGCTGACCGTCTTGGGTCCCACGGTCCGCGACGGCAAACGCGTGTTCAGGCTTCTTCGCCGCGATTGAGCCTGGGTCTCGTAGGCGACTCGCTGCGAGCATTCACCGCTCTGCCTCGACTCCATTCCTCGGCCCTGGGTTCATGATCGCCCTTCGACGCGCGCTCCTCCTCGTCACCGTGGCATCCACGGTCACCGTCCCGCTGCGCGCGCAGTCCCCGGAACCGGCGTCGCCCAAGCCGGAACCCAACGTGGGGTCGACCGGGGATGTTGGGGATGTCCCCCCCGCCGACGCCGCCCCCGCACGAGGAGCGGGCACCCCCGTCGCTCCGTCGAAGCCCGAGGCAACCCAGCCCCCCGAAACGACTCCCGCCGAGCTGGCCGAACCGCGCACTGCGAGCGACGAGGTCGGCGAAGCGGGGAGGACACCGACGCCAACCGTCGATGCGACCCCACCGGACCAGGTCGAGCCGGAACCGAGCCCGAACCCGGATCGTTGGGCCGCGACCGATCTCGACTCCATCTGCGCGATCGATCCCGCCGCCTGCCTCTCGCTGGACCTCGAGGCCGAAGCAGCCAAGGATCTCAACGAGCAGATCTACGCCGTCCAGCCGATCTACGCCAAACGCAAGCGGCGAGTCGAGCTGCTCGTCTTCGCGTCGACCACGCTCAACGACCAGTTCGTGCTGCACCCAGGTCCTGGGTTCGGCGCCAGCTATTTCGCCGCGGAGACGATCGCGATCGGCGCGACCTTCAACTTTTATCGGCCGTTCAACTGCAACAGCGATTTCAACCAAGATACGCGACGAGCCGCGCGGGTAGCGATCCCGCTCTCGGAGTACGCCTGGGGGGCCAGCGCCGGCATCACCCATGTGCCGGCGTACGGCAAATTCGCCGGGGTCGGCGACTTCATCTTCCACTGGGACATCTTCCTCTCGGGCGGGCTCGGCGTGATCTATACTCGTCCCATCCCCGTCATCGATCCCGAGAACCGGTCCTTCGATTTTACCCCCAAGCTCGCGGGGCATGGCGGGATCGGGGCGCGGATCTTCTTCAATCGCTGGCTGGCTTCGGTCCTCGAGCTCCGCGACTATGTCTTCGAGGAGCACCTCGAGAACCGAGCCACCCCCATCAATCGAGCCAGGGCAGCGGACCGCGACACCTGGTACGGCGACCGGGAGGTCGTCAACGACCTGCAGCTCCAGCTCGGAGTCGCGGTGTTCGTCCCGTTCTCGGTGAAGTACACCCTCCCCCGGTAGGGCGAGCGGGATGGGCGAACGCGACTCGCCGTGGGGAGCGGTTGCGGACCGTCCGCGCTCTGCTCGCCGGACGCCCGCTTCGGTCAACGCCAGCGCTTGACCAGGGGAGGCAGCACGGTCACCGACATCTGCGTGAGGTGGGCGATGTGATCGCCCTTTCCGTTGCCCCTGCACCCGAGAACGGTAAGCCCCTTCTGCCGGGCCTCGCTGGTCACCGTGAGCCAGCGGAGCTCGCCCGTCGGGTAGGCGTTGATGACGATTCGGTCCTTGATCGGCGGCGGGGACGCCGCCGGATCGGTGACCTCCTTCCGTTCAATCCCGAGAGTCGCCAGGAGCGCGTCCGTGGCCTGCGTGGTGCTCGCATAGCCCTCCGTCTCGATAGACGAGTGCGTGATGACCATGAGCTTCTCCCCGGCGGCCGCCCGACGCGCAAAGTCCACCAACGACTTGATGGCGACTGGGTGCACCTCGTTCTTGGACCCGGGGAGGAAGCTCGCGTGAATGCTGTCCATCAGGAGCACTGCGTCCACGCGGTCGAGCCGGCTCCGGCTCGTGAGGATCTGGTTGGTCGCTCCGTAGCCAGCGCTCCACGAGGAGAGGGCGACACGCCGGATCCGTGGGGTCGCGAGCTGGAGCCGCGTCTCGGCGGTTGCCTCGATCGCGCCGAGGAGCTGGTCGAACGCAGTCTGGTTCTGCAGCGGCTTCACGTACTTGTCCGAGCCGTCACCGTAGTTGACGATGAGGACGAGCGCGTTCACCTTCGCTGCCGCGACGGCCAGCTGCACGAGCTCGGTGTTGCCGTGGTAGTGGATGATGAGGTCGAAGACCCCATCCGGCGCCGAGAAGTCGGGAGGTACGTAGAGCACGCCTCGTCCCACGTTGGCGTGAGAACCACGCTCGACGTTCGCGTCGGCCATCCCCGCGGAAACGACGGCAGACGCGGACGCCGACGGGCTCGCGCTCAGGCGCACGGGCGGCCGCACGACCATCAGCGGTCGGGTCACCTCGGACACGCCCCAGGTGAGCGCGACCGTCACCGCGGCGACCACGAACAGGATCCCGCCGACCCAGATCAACGCCGACCCTGGCAGCTGATGGGCACCGCGCCGACTTCCGAGCCCGGACACGAGCCGCAGCGCACCGAACGCCGCCAGCGTCGTCGCCACCGTGCCCGCCAACACCCCGAGGACGACGCGCATCGTCCCCGCTGCCAGCGCCATGGTCGCGAAGAGCACCACCGCAAGCGCGACCGCGAACGACACCGCGAGCTGCTTGGTAACGAGGGAAGCCTCGCCGAGCCCCGGCGCGACCATGGAGAGCCGCCGCGCCAGATCACCTACCTCGTAGAAGCTCGTGCGCTGCTGGCGCATGGCGATCAGCAACGACTCGCGGATCGGCCGCCCCTCGTACTGCGAACGCCGCGCGCCCCATGGCAGCGGGGTAGCCTCCACGGGGCCATGCCCGCCGGTCTCCCCTCGCGTTCCGGCTGCAGGACCGGCCACGACGCGGGCATTGGAGTAGCTCTCGGGCGGGAGCTCGGCCGGGAGCTGCGCGCTGCGTTCGCCGCCTTCCGGCTCCTCGCCCGAACCCCCGGCGTTTCGGCCCTCAGCACCGTCGGGGCCACCGAGGAAGCGGGTGCCGTGGGGGCCGCGAGGGGCCTTGCCTCGTCGTTTGCTCATCCGTCCTTGCCATATCTATACGCAAAACCACCCTGACCCCCAGAAAAGGTAGGGCGGCCCCTGGCTGCCGCCGCCAGCGGGCAAGGCTTCCGCGCGCTGCCTGACACCCGATGGCTGGCTCCGAACGGCCCTTTCTGGTCTTGCCTTCACCGGGCAAGGCAGCGGCGACGATCCCTCCTCAACCGACGAGCAGCCCGCGACGAGCCGCCAACAGGAGCGCCGCCACATGGACGGCATGGTCGACCCGTCCCTCGTCGATCAGAGCATCGAGCTCAGCGAGGGGATGGAGCCGCACCCGGACGTCCTCGCTGGGATCCAGGGCCTGCATGAAGCACCGGACCGCACCCCGGGCCACGAACAGGAAGGCACGATGGGTGTTCCGGGCCGGCTCGGGCCGGAGCGTGCCGAGCGCGACCCAGTCCTCTGCCTCGTATCCGGTCTCCTCCCGGAGCTCACGCTGCGCGCCGGCGAGCGGGGTCTCGGTGGTCTCGATCACCCCGGCCGGAATCTCGAGGGTAATGGCACCTCGGCCGTGCCGATACTGCTCGACCAGCACAAGCTGCTGGTCTCGCGTGACGCAGCAGACACAGGACCAGCTCGGGCACTCGAGCACGTGGAACTCGTCGATGACATGGCCCGACCCCGTCCGCACTCGATCCTCCCGAACCCGCAGCCAGCGCTTGTCGAGGAGGAGCCGACTCTCGAGGATCTCCCAGGGCTTCATGGTAGGGAGGTCTTAGACGGAGAGGGTCGATTCTGGAACCACCGTATCTCAGGCGTGCTCGGACCGGCAGATTCAGGCCAGCCGCCATGTGCCGGGGTTCGGATGAAGCGAACCAGCTCGGCAGCGCTGCGACCGCGGGCTACGACATGATCCCGGTGGAGGTCCTGCTTCGGTAGGACCGCATGGGCGCCCAGCTCGTCGTCCAGAAGCCGGCGTCGTGCGTGGTGGACAGCATCCCGCTCAGCACCCTCTCCAACGGTGTTTCGGCGCTCGTGCTGCCACCGGAACGAGCCGCTGACTGGCTCGCGAGACAGAACTGGTCCGGCGCGCCGACCAGCCGCGGCCGCAGGACGGTCACGGAGCGATGAGCTCGATGTCGTCGATCCGGAAGCCGCGCAAGAGCGGCTCGCAGGCGGGGACGCGCGCTTCCGCCGCACCGTCCTGGGCTCGGGACGATGGTGCCTGCCGCCAGGCTCGGTGCTCGGATCCCCCGGCGCACGGCTTGGGAAGGGGAACGCCGAGCCCGCCCTGACGAAGGACCACCGGCCTCGCTGCGAAGTGACGGCGGGGCGCGCCTCGCCCGCGGACGGGCGAGGCACCCCGCACCAACTGCCGCGCTATGGCTTCCCCAGAAGCTCCACGGCCGCACCGAAGAGTGACTCGAACTCCTCCTTGTCGGGATCCCCGTCGAACGCGGGTCGGGCCGCGACAGCAGCGATCGTCGAGAGGTGCTCGGGATCCGCGTAGGGGCTGTTCTTCAGGATCTCCGCGAAGGACGCCACCGCGGTGGCAAACTGGAAGGAGACGTCGAGCTCCGCCTCGCTCGCGCCGACGGCCTCCGGCGCAAGCGAGGCGACGACCTCGTGCGCGGGTTCGGTTTCCGTGGCGTCCACGTCCTTGTAGCGGATCTTCACCGCCACCAGGTCCTCGGGAGCGACCTCGACCGGACCCGTGTAGACAGCACCGTCGAGCGGCGCCGGCCCGCCCGCCGCGGTGGGGATCTCGTGACCCGCGAGCACGAGCTCATAGAGCGCCGTCACGCTGTGGCCCGCGCCGACCTCACCGGCGTCGATGGTGTCGTCACGGAACTCCTCGTCGGCGATGGCGCGGTTCTCGTAGCCGAGCAGGCGATAGGCGTAGACCAGGGCGGGGTTCAGCTCGACCTGGAGCTTCATGTCCTTGGCGATGAAATTCATCGTCGAGAGCATGCGTTCGGCGACGTAATTCGCCACCGACACCTGGTCGGTCATCACCCCGTAGACGCCGTTGCCTTTGTTGCTGATGGCCTCCATCATCGCATCGTTGAGGTTCCCGGAGCCGTACCCGAGCACGGTGAGCGTAACGCCGGACCGGCGCTCCTCCTCGATCATCGCCACGAGCTCCGCCGTGGAGGACGGACCCACGTTGAAGTCACCGTCCGTGCAGAGCAGCACGTGGTTGATCCCGCCCTCGACGAAGCCCGCCTGCGCCTGGGCGTAGGCGAGCTCGAGCCCCGCCGCGCCGGCTGTCGAGCCCCCCGACTCCAACGACTGGATCACGTCCATGATGGCCTCGAAGTTCGCCACTGGCGTTGGCGGAAGCCGCACGCTCGTACTGCCGGCGTAGGTGACGACCGACACCGTGTCGGTCGGATCGAGGATCTCGAGGGTCTGGCTCAGCGTGTACTGAACCAGAGGTAGCTTGTCCGTATCCATCATGCTGCCCGACGTGTCGATGAGGAAGACGAGGTTCGCCGGGCGCTTCTCCCCGTCCGCCGGGGGGAGCATGGCCTGGAGCCCGATCCTGAGCATCACGGTGTCGTGGTCGAACAGGCCGGGCGCCGCTTCCAGGTCGAGGGAGAACGGATGCTCCGCGTCGGCGGCCGGGGCCTCGTACCCGTAGTCGAAGTAGTTCACGTACTCCTCGAGCCGCACGCTCGCCGGATCTGGCAGCACCCCGTCCGCGATGTCCCGCCGGAAGAGGTCGTAGCTCGCCGTGTCGACGTCCGCCCCGAAGGTCGAGAGCGGGTCGGACGCCGTGATCACGAACGGGTTCGTACCCACGGCTTCGTACCGATCCCCGGCCGGGATCGGGTCGACCACGTCCTCCTCCCCCGTGGTGATGGTCGGACCGGCGTTCCGGGAGTCACTGCCGGCTCCGTCGTCCATGCTCTTCAACGACGCGCATGCAGACGAGAAGCAGCCCAACGCCACCAAGGAAGCAATACCAAGGCAATTCTTGCTCATCTCCACCTCCGTCTGCATTGTGGACGAGCGGCGCGGCCGGGTCGAGTCCCGAGATGCACAAGTTCGCGATGGAAACGCTCATGGACGTGCGGATCGAAGCCAGTTCGGAGCCGGCAGAGGCCGTGTCTCGCTGGTGTCGATGGAGGCGGAGCGGCGGCGGGTGGTCCGAAGGTCAGCGGCTCGGCCAGCGGCGAAGGCGCCCCAGGTCGGGGCCACCAGCGCGCCACGCGGATCCCATGGATCGGTCAGCTCCGATGACCGATTGGGGAGCGATGGGTACCGGTTCCAGAAGCTGACGGTACAGAGAGCTCGACCGAGCCCCCAGGATTTCGAGATCCACTCCAGCGTATCGCCAGAGCAGCGATCAGGTTGACTGCTGCGTCAAATCAACAACCCAGAGCACCGAACCGGCAGCAGACCGCCCCAGAGGCAGTGCTGGAAACGCGTCCTCGCCTCGCACCGACGCGTTTCCAGCGCTGCCGTTGCTGTCGGCAACCGGATCGGTGCTCTAGTGGATCAGAACAGCCGAGTCTGCAGCCGCATCGTCGAACCGATTGGTGGGAGCTCACAACTCACAGGCCCCTTCGCTGCCCATCTCATCCAGGCAAACTCCGAGAGATCCTTCTTGAACTCGAAGTGGACGAGGCGAGGCCGCCCATCCTCCGTGACCTTCTCGATCGTCACCGTCATGAGCTCGAGCTCCACGCGGTCTTCGAGCGCGAACGGCAGCTGACTTGAACGGGTGAACCTTTCTGTTTCAGGCGACCTGAACCAGCCCTTCTCGACGTTGGCCACGAATGTCCTCTCCCCAGTGCGCCCGACAACCATGGTTTCGGGCCCGGTGTAGAAGAAGTAGAAGTGCTGCGGCCACTGGCGCCCCTTCTCTGCCGCGATCGCTGGAGGGTACCAGGAGAAGATGTCCAAAGGCGCGCTGAACAGGACGGTGTCCTTCTCCGTGATGGCGTCTGCCAGTAGCTGGCTCGGCTTCTCTAGCAATCCGTAGGCGTAGAGCGATGGCACGTAGAACACTGCGGCTACGACAGCGTTCGTGAACAGCAGGCCGCGCGCCACCCCTCTCTGGAGTCGGGTCAACGTCGCGGCCGGCGTGGCGAAGAGCTCTCCCAGCAGGCCCGCCGCCCCGAGCCCAGACCAGAGCAGCAGCCGATCCTGGAGCGGACCGAATGCGAAGGGGATGATCGAGAGGACCATGGCAGCCCCGAAGAACCGGAGGCTCCTGTTGGAGCGCAGGAAGCCGCGGGACAGGAACACGGCCACGAGCAAGAGAGCGAGCCCGGCCATCACTGCGGGCGCGTTGGCCGCGGCGAGCGCCACGGTGAGCGGAGGGAAGGAGACCACTTGCGACCCGACGAGCATTGCGGTCTTCTGCGCGACGGCGGCCAGGCTTCCGAGTGGCTCATCCACAGGCGATTGATAGACCCCACTGGACTTCACACCGTACTGGCCGACGGCGTAGAAGATCAGGTATGCGGCGGTGATGAGCGCGCCCGGGGCCAAGGTGAGCAGCCTCCTGCGCAGAGAGCCTTCCTCCCGCAGCAAGGCATGAGCGAGCAGGTAGCCCATCAGCGCCAGCCCGCCCTCGGAGCAGAGCAGGGACAGGGCGAACATCAGACAGAAGAGCAGCAAGCCGCCCATCGACTTGGCGTGGCGCCATCGGTCGTGCAGGAGCAGCGCGCCCAGACCCAATAGCGCGCAGAGCATCGTGTTGGTGCCCCAAACCATGCCGCTCGAAAAGGCATGCGCGTCGTTGACGGCAAACAGCAGCGTTCCAATGCCTGCCGCGACACGAGAGCTCGCAAGCCTTAGGAGGAGCCTGGCGCAGAGATAGATCGTCACGGCGTAGAGCCCCGCCACGACGACATGCATCACCCATGGCGCGCCGTCGAGGAACCGAAAGTGCGCTGCGTGCACGAGTGACGCGATGGGGCGGAAGAAGTGGTTGCGAAAGGAGTCAGGCGTCCACCAAGCAAGGAGGATCCCTCGCTCGCGGTAGTAGCTGACATCCGCCTGGCTCGACACGAAGCTGAACAGGTCCCAGCTCGGGCGCTCGCGGTACAGGGACGAGCCAATGGCGCTCTGCCGCAGGAAGTGGTCGTCCAGAACGTACCCCATGAAGAACGCCGGGATGGTGAGCACGAACCCCAGTAGCGGTCCGAGCCAGAGCATCCTTTCGGGTTTGCAGACTCGCGCGAGCCATGCGGGGACGATGAGAGTGCCCGTGTCGCGCGCAGGTGATGACGTACTGTCCATGGTGTCGGCTCCATTCCCCTCGAGGCGATCGAGTTCGTGGTAAAGGCGAGTGTCCGTCAGCGTCGATGCCCAGCCGCGACCGGACCGCTCGCTCCGTCGGCAGGTCTTCCTCCGTCGGCAGATCGCCTCCCGCGACCGACACGGGAAGGACCAGGGTGCCGCGCCCCGGCGCAATCAGCGAGGCCTCGCCTCGAACCAGGCGAAATCAGCCACCGCCGGTTCCTTGGCTCGATCGGACTGAGCGTACATTCCCACGAATGCACCAGTGAACGATTTTGTCTCCTCGTAGGAGAACGGCGTGGTGGGTAGAGTTCCGAGAGGCTGCCGCGGACCGTCTCCCTGAAAGAAGAAGAACTCGTAGCGGTCGGGGTATCCCTCGATTGAAAGAACCACCGGTCCATCCAGCACCGGTTGACGCCCAACCTCAACACTCCTCCCAGCGATCCGCATCGTCAGCACCACGCTTCGAGACAGCCCGCCTGCCGCCCGAGTTCCTTCCACCAACAACGTGAAGTGGTTGTCCTCGTTCCCCCGCAGGACGAGGCCGGCACGCTGCCCGACATCCGCTTGGATCTCTACTTCGGTGGAGAACGTCACCCGATGGTGGCGTTGTCGCACCAGAACGAGCGTTGGCGATGCGACATCTCTCAACGACGCCTTGGTCCCCTTGAGTCGAAGATATCCCTTCCGCTCTGTCAATGTGTAGTTCTGTGGTTCGGGATTGCGCACGTAGTTCCACTCGAACCCCAGCTTCTCATCGTCGAAGTCGTTCCGAGGCGGGCGCTCCGGCCACGGTTGGAGTGGCGGCAGTCCGGCGCCAGGCATCTCGATCTCGATGGGTCGCCCACCATTGACGACGGGCCATCCCGTTCTCGACCACGTGACGGGGGCCAGGAATGTCTCCCGCCCGATGTGGTGGTGCCGCGGCGTGGAAGGTCGGATTCCGAGGAGCACCATCCACCAGTGACCATCGGAGGTATCGAGCAACTCGGCATGACCCGTCGCCTGGATGGGGTGTTTCGGAAGATCAACGTGGGTCAGGATTGGGTTCTTGGGGTTGACCGCAAAGGGTCCCCACGGGGAGCTGGAGCGCGCCACCGTCACCCTGTGCTCGTAGCTCGTACCCCCTTCCGAGATCATCAGATAATAGGTACCGTCGACCTTGTACAGATGGGGTCCCTCGGGCCAGATCCCTCCCGTGCCTCCCCAGATCTTCCTCGGCTCCGCGCTGAGGATCCCCGTCGCAATGTCGATCTCCGCCTGATAGATCGCGCCGCGTCGCTCGTCGCCGTGGCGCGTGTAGTAGACCCTGCCGTCGTCGTCGAACAGAAGAGACGGATCCATCGTGAACACGGACTCGCGAACCCAGACCGGGTCCGACCAGGGGCCGGCGGGGTCGGTTGCCGTCACGTAGAAGCTCCCTCCACCGTCCATGTTCGTGGTGACCACGTAGAAGGTGCCATCGTGGTAGCGCAGCGTCGGAGCAAAGATCCCCATCGAGCTCTTGACCCCAGCAAGATCCAGCTGCGTCTCTCGGGTCAGCACGTGGCCGATCGGACGCCAGTGAACCAGATCCCGACTGTGATGGATCGGCACACCCGGGAAGTACTCGAAGGAGCTGGTGACCAGGTAGTAGTCCTCGCCGACGCGACACGCGCTCGGATCGGGATTGGTCCCTGGCAGAATCGGGTTCTGATAACTTGCCACGGCCGTCTCCTCTCGCTCGGAAGCCGTGCTCGAGGCCGGGTCGGACTCCGCCGCGGTCGAGGCGACCGGGGAAGCTGGACCGACGGTCGGGTTCGAGGCGCAGACCCCGCAAGCGTAGGCCAAAAGGGAGAAGGTGCTCACCGTGCAGATGGTGCCCGGGACCCGTAGCCGACGCAGAACTGGGGACCGCGCTCCGCGGAGGGTGACCTTTCGCTGGTGAACGTTGGCGTCCATGGGGATCCGTCTATCGAGGCCGGCGCACGGCAGCAACTGTCGGCGGTTGCGGCGGCGATAGCGGGCCTCCTGGGAGGCGGAGCGGTCGTGGCGAGCCGCCGAACGGTCGGCGCAGTAGCGGAGCGCAGCGAGCGGGCTAAGCACGTACCTGACGGCGCCCGTGCGCAGATGGCTCCGCGTGCGCCGACGCGTGCCGGACACGACGCTGCGAGACGCTCTGCTCCGCATCGAGCCGGACCACACCCGCCGAGCCCTGCGCTCGTTGGTGCGAGCCGCGCAGCGCCGCAGGGCGTTCACGACCGAGGGCTTGCCCATCGGCGTGGTTTCGTTCGACGGCAAGCACATCAGCATCCCGAGCGCCGACGACGGGTACGTGCCCATCCCAGCGCCGACCAACGAGGTGGGCATCTTCCCCTCGCCGCAGGCACCCGCCTCGTCGCGCTGAACGCCTGGTACCACCTCGCCGTCTACTTCGGGATTCGGCGAAGAGCTTGGCCCAGGACCAGGCTCTGGAGAAGACGGGAAAGGCGCTCTTCAGCGACTCCAAGGCGGGCCAGGCCA
>JAFGBI010000017.1 GCA_016933275.1 Polyangiaceae bacterium
CGTGTCCGTTCCCGTCCCCGATCCTGATCCCGCCCCCGGGTCGATTCTCACGAGCGAAAGTGGGCAGGTTTCGGCGAGTGTCGAGGCGGCGCCGGTTTGGCGGTGCCGTCCTCGCCATCGCCGCGAGCGGGCCTGCGCGAGAGTCCCCCGCCGTCCTCGTCAGCAGCGCAGGAGCTCCACGGCGCGCGCCAGATCCTCGTCGCTCGGGTGCGTGTAGATCATGGTCGTCACCACGCTGCGGTGGCGGGCGAAGCGCTGGGTCAGACGGAGGTCTTTGGTCCGGGCGTACATGGAAGAGCAACTGCTGTGGCGTAGTGTATGCAGGCTCAGGTGCCGCTCGAATCCGGCGCGCTCCTGCCAGACGGCGAAGGCGTGGCGGAGCTGTCGCGTCGACAGGCGCGTGCCGCGCTGGCTCACGAAGAGCGGCGAGCCGGGCTCAAGGCTCTCCCCTCGCTGCTCCTTCCAGTGACGCAGCTTGGCGAGCTTGCTCCGCAAGGTATCGGACAGGAGCACCTCCTGCTCGTCGTCCACGCCGCGCCCGTCGCCCTTGAACACCCGGAGCTGGATCCGCCGCCGGGGACGACCCGCGGCGTCGAACACGTCCCCGACGTCGAGCGCCACGAGTTCGTGGGCGCGCAGCCCCGTGCCGAGCGCTATCGCGTAGAGCAGATGATCTCTGAACCCGGCGCGATGCTCGCCGGTCACTCGGAAGAGCGCGCGCTGCTCGCGATCGGTGAGCGTGCGGGGAGCGCGACGGACGGATTCGACGTAGGCGGCCATGGGGGCATGACGGCTTCCTTTGGCGGGACAGGCAAGGCTGCTCTCGCCGTCTCGTGGGTCGGCGGCGGACGCGTCGGTGCCCCGCCCGGACCGCTGAACGGGTGTTGAGGTAAGAGCCCCTTCGACGTAGAATGCGCCGCCTTGGATCCGAACCCTCCAGACTGCGGCCGCGCCGCTCGTTCCGCCGCCGCTGAGTCGGTGGCGACCGACGACGCTGAGCCTTGCGTGTTCGAAGCCGCCACCCGCTGCGTTGGGCAGGACCCCAGCGGTGAGGGCAGTGTCCAAGCGGTCCCCCCCAACCGCGCAATCGTGCAACGGGCGTTGCACGAACTCCCCTGGGGCGTGAACGTCGAGCTGCTCGCTGTCGTGAAGGAACCCAAGAATGTCGGCCGGGTCGCGGGCGCTTTGGAGGTCGCGTGACGCGCAAGAAGAAGCCCCCCGCCGTCTCCCTCGTCCGCTCCTCGGCAGCCGAGTACCTGACCTTCGTCGCCGCAACGGGCTCGCAGCAGCAAACCGTCGAGATGCGCTACGACGACGAGAACATCTGGCTGTCGCAGAAGATGATGGCGACGCTCTACGACGTGACGGTCCCGGCCATCAACCAGCACCTCAAGCGCATTTTCGCCGACCGCGAGCTGGCCCCGGACGCAGTTATTAAGCAGCTCTTAACAACTGCCGCGGACGGGAAGACCTACAACGTCAAGCATTACAGCCTGCAGGCCATCATCGCTGTCGGCTTCAAGATCGAGAACGAGCGGGCGGTACAGTTCCGCAAGTGGGCCACGCAGGTAGTGAAGGACTACACCATCCAAGGGTGGGTGATGGACGTCGACCGCCTGAAGTCGGGCGGCAGCGTGCTCACCCAGGAGTTCTTCGACAGGCAGCTCGAAAAGGTCCGAGAGATCCGTCTCTCGGAGCGCAAGTTCTACCAGAAGATCACCGACATCTACGCGACCTCGGTGGACTACGACGCTACGGCCGCAGCCACGCAGCGCTTCTTCGCCGCCGTTCAAAACAAGCTGCACTACGCGGTGCACGGGCAGACCGCCGCCGAGGTCATCAAAGGCCGCGCTGACGCCGAGCAGCCCCACATGGGGCTTACGATCTGGGA
Organism: Polyangiaceae bacterium; assembly: GCA_016933275.1. Classification (GTDB taxonomy): domain Bacteria; phylum Myxococcota_A; class Polyangia; order Polyangiales; family Polyangiaceae; genus JAFGBI01. Next base: position 1,892 of record JAFGBI010000017.1, read on the forward strand.
GGGCGCGCCCAAGGGCAAGATCCACCGCTACGACGTGGTCATCGCCAAGAACTACCTGTCAGCGTCCGAGATGGACCAGATGCAGCGCATCGTCTCGGCCTATCTCGACATGGCCGAGATGCAGGCCACGCGCCGCATCCCGATGACGATGGCCGACTGGGAGACACGCCTCGCGGGCTTCCTCCGCTTGTGGGACCGCGAGATCTTGCAGGACGCCGGCAAGGTGGGCGCCGAATTGGCGAAGCAGCACGCGCTCACCGAGTTCGAGAAGTACCGCATCGTGCAGGACCGCCTGTTCGAGAGCGACTTCGATCGCGTCGTCGCGGAGACCAAGCGTCTCGGCGGCGGTGAGCCGAGCAGCCTCGCGGGCAAGGCGTCCAGCGCCGCGCCTTCAACGAGAATCCGCAAGCAGCGAACGAAGAAGGGGAGCAATGAGTGAGACCACCGACAACCGGACCGACCACGCGCGCGCCCTCCTCGGGTTCGAGGCCGCAGCGCGCGCCGAGGTTGTCCTTCCAGCTGACGCCCACGTCATCGGCGAGCCCGTCACGGTCACGCAGATCCGCAACCCTGAGCTACCGCACGTTGGCCTGCTCGCGACCTGCAAGCTTGGCGATCACGTCTACGAGCTGGGCTTGGCGGATGTGGTGTTCCCGACTGGAAGTGCCGGTGCGGCTCTCGTAGCGCGCTATCGCGACTGGCTGGGCCTCGCGCCGCTCGTGGCGGGGCCCGAGGTTGCGCGGTCGCACAAGGTCGAGGGTGACGACATCGTCGTCGGCAAGCCCGTCGACCTTCTCGTGCTTGCGTGCAAGTCGAACGCGCTTCGTTGCCGTCTCCTCGGATCTGCCCGCGAAGTCACGCTCCGCACAGCTGTGCGCGACGAAATTGCGGGCTCGATCATCACCGTCACGCCGAAGAAGCAGTGGACCCACGGGCGGCATTCCTACCTCTCGGGCGCCGTATCCTCAGTGCGGATCGACGCAACCGTGCTCGGGCTCGAGCCTCTCGCGCTGCACCGTGAGGACGAGCTGGAGGATGGACGCAGTGTGTATCGGTTGGCGCCAGTCGCTCCCACGAGGGGCGACCCCGGAGCCGACCTCATCCTCGAAGCGCAGGACTGCATCGAGGAGGGTGCCTACGGCGAGGCCGATGAAGTGCTCCACCAGGTGCTCGCGCTCGATCTGCGCTACCTCGACGCACACGCGATGCTGGGCGAGCGCCACCTCTCGAGCTGGTTTCCGCTCGCCCTCCATCACTTCGAGCTGGGCATCGCCATCGGCTCGCTCACCGTGGGCGACGACTTCGACGGTGCGCTGCCGTGGGGGTACGTCGAGAATCGCCCCTTCCTCCGCTGTCTGTACGGGCTCGCTCGCGTGCTTCTCCGGGACGAGCGGCGTGCGGACGCCGTCGCGGTGTTGCGCCGGCTCCTTCGCCTCGATCCGGGCGACCCCCTCGGTGCGGGAGCGATGCTGGCGGCAATTGAGGCAGGGAAGACGTGGCGAGACCTGGAGATGGCGCCGTGAGCGAGTACCAGTGCTACGAGTTCCTCGCGCTCGATCGGCCGCTGACCGCGAAGCAGATGGCCGAGCTGCGCGCCATATCTACGCGAGCCAAGATCTCTCCGACGCGGTTCTGGAACGAGTACCAGTGGGGTGACTTCAAGGGCGACCCCGCGAAGCTCATGGAACGCTACTTCGATGTGCACCTGTACTTCGCGAACTGGGGCACGCACCGGCTGATGCTCCGCATCCCGAAGGCGCGCGTCGATCTCAAGCAGCTCAAGAAGTACTTCGCTGGTGGGCGAGAGCAGCGGCTCACGACCGCTGGTGAGCACGTCGTCGTCGACCTGGTAAGCGACACGGAAGAGCCCGAGTACGAAGAGGGGGACCGGGGAGCGCTCGTCGCGCTGTCTCCCCTTCGCGCAGAGTTGGTGGGGGGCGACCTGCGTTCGGCGTACCTCGCGTGGCTTCTCTCCGTGCAAGCGGACGACGTCGATGACGATGCCATGGAGCCACCCGTGCCGCCCGGTCTCGCGGAGCTGACCTCCGCGCAGCAGGCGATGATCGAGTTCTTGCGCATCGACGTGGATCTCGTCGCGGCCGCCGCGATGGCAAGCGCAACGATGACTGACGACCGCCAGCCCCTCCTCCGCTAGAGCGACAAACGCAACCGCGTCAGACAACGGTTGGAGGGGCGGCGCCAGGGGCGGGCGGTGCCAACGCGGGCGTGCCGCCGGA
>JAFGBI010000279.1 GCA_016933275.1 Polyangiaceae bacterium
AGAAAGAGAACCGCGGTTTCTTCGAGGGACTCTCGACTCTGGACCCTCGACTGTGGACGGTCCCGGCGACTTTGCCGGGACCCTGCACGTGCCGCGAAGCGAGCCTCGCCGGGGCCGGGGTTCTCTCCGCCCCTCACCCTGGCGGGGGGCGGACAGAAACCCGGGCCCGGACTTCTGGCGAGCGGCACAATCGCGCGAAACGCGCCCAACCAGCAACACGTGCCGCGAAGCGAGCCTCGCCGGGGCCGGGGTTCTCTCCGCCCCTCACCCTGGCGGGGGGCGGACAGAAACCCGGACCCGGACTTCTGGCGAGCGGCACTAGCCGAACCGCGAGAAGGTCGCGTAGACTGAAGCAACGTGTCGCCCGAGCATCCCGGCGCCGAGCTGGGTGGTCCCAGTCAGGGCCTGGAGCCCGTCTTCGTGGTCGACGCCTCCGCGGAGGGCGCCAAGACCGTATCCAGCCTGCGCGCCCGCGGCTACGAAGCTTTCCTGGTTCCGCTTCAGCTGCTCGTCAGCCGCGTAGCAGTGCAGAGGCCGTCACTCATCATATGCAACATCGATTTCTCGGGTGCTCTCGCCGTTGCCCAACAGGTGCGCGACGTTCCGGGCACTCGGGGGGTCCGTGCAATCTATGTGGGCGAGCCCGGCCGAACGCTGAACGGCGACACGGACGCGGGTTTTCACGAAGGCAACGCCTTTCTGCCCAGCTCGCTCATGGGCGACGACGCCCTGGCGAAGAAGGTGGTGGAGCTCATTGGCGCTCCGCCGCGGCCGGCGCAGTCGACCGGGCATCCCGAGGCCCGCAGCCACCCGCCTGCGGACAGCGCGCCACCGGGATCCCGACGCACGCTGCACCCGGCTCGCGTCTCTGGACCCCCGGAGGGTGAGCGTGCGGATAGTGCGCCGTCCGTGCCCAGCGCTCCGAAGCCCGCAGCGCCTGCCTCGGATGGGGTACAGCTGCAGCGTGGTCCGCCCTCTGGCGCCGGAGCGGAGCTGACCCGTGAGCACGGCGCTGCTCGCCGAGTCGGCATCGCCTCGATCAGCCCTAAACTCGCGCAGCTGCTGCAAGACGCCGAAGCACGCGTGAGCACCCGTCCGCTGTCCGGTCGCCCGTCGAGCCCCGTCGTCGGCAGGCTGACGCCCGACGAAGAGGTGGAAGCCGTCCTACCCGAGGACGTGCTGGCCGCCCTCGAGCAGCCGTTGGCGCTCGATGATGACCTAGATGATTTCGAAGACCCGGCACCTCGGCCGACCCAAGCCATCAGCGAGCCGGAGTCCTCGGCAGGCTCCGTCGTTGCCGGCGCTTCGACGGGTTCGGGCACCGGGAGCGACAGCGAGTACACGTCCGAGACGGTCGCACATGCGTCACGCCACCATTCTCAGCCTGCTCGGACTGTCGCCGAACGACCGCGGAGCGAGGCGGCACCGGTATCAGCACCGGAGGCACCGGGCTCCGGCCCGGGAGCCGAACCGCCCACGTTACCGCCGTTGACCCGCCATCGCCGTCCGACTCCGTTGAGCGACCAAGGACCGCTCGCGTCCGTCGCTGCGACAAGCGCCGACCTGCCGCCAGCCGATGCGACACATCGACTCGGACCCGCGACGCTCTCGCCGCCGACCGAACCGCCGTCGAGCCCGTGGCCGGGCCCACGGACAACCCTCGCGCCAGAGACGGTGGCAGCCAGCTCGGCACGACTCGACTCGGGCCGAGGGGGGGCTGATGCTTCACCGTGGGCACCGCCTCGAACGCCTCCCCTGCCGCACCCCAGGCCAGCAGCGCGTGCACCCATGCTGCCAGCCGCCGGTGAGTCTTCCTTGCCACCTGCCTCCGCGGATCCCGAATCCGTTCGGCTCCCACCGGGTCGCGGACCCACGCGTCCGCCTTCTTACGAACCGAACCCTCGAGCGGCAACGCCGCGCATTCCGAGCAGCCTGGGAAAAGGGGATGTCGTTCGAGCCATCGCACGCGCCATTCGGGCACGATTCACCGGCGCACTGGCACTGGAGGACAGCGCCGGCATTCGGCGAATCGTCTTCCGAGAGGGGGACTTCGTCACGGTGGCTTCGGGCGCCGAGCAGGAGTCGCTGGTGGCGTTTCTGACCGAACGTGGCGATCTTCCGCCGGAAGCAGCGCGCCTCGAACGTAAGCTCCCGGCTTTCGGCAAGCACGCGGGCGCGGCGCTCGTCGCTCACGGCCACCTGCGACAAGACGAATTGTGGCCCGTGCTGCGCGCCCATGCCGAGTGGCTCATGGCCCGCAGTCTGATCGTCGACCGCTGCGCCGCGAGTCTGGAGAAGCAGATCCCGGCTCGCCTGCACGCCGAGCCGCTCGTCTTCGGGGGAGCGACCGGCGCGGAGGTTCTCGTCGAGGTCGCTCGCCGAGTCATCGCGCCGGAGCAGGCCATCTTGCGCCTGCTCGGACCGGACGCGAGGCTACAGAAAGGCCCCGAGTGGCCCCTCTTGTCGGAGTGCAATCTGATGGACCGCGAGCTCGAAGCCGTGCTGGCCGCACCCGGCTCCACGGTCTCCGAGTTGGTCGCCAGGGTCGGAGATGCCGGCTTTGCGACGGCCCTGTACATCCTGGCGGAGCTCGAAATCCTCTCGAGCTCCCGCGGGCCCGAAGCGCAGCCCGAAGCGCGCTCGCGGAGTGTCCCCTACGATCCGCTCGACGAGGTCGCGATCCGAACCCGCATCGAGACACGAAGGGCGCTCGTCGAGGAAGGCGACTACTTCGCGCTGTTGGGCGTCGGAAGAAACGCCACGGGCTACGAAATCCGTCGGGCGTATCTCGGCCTCAGACGGGAATACGCTCCAGAAACGCTGCTCACCGCGAAGACAGCCGATCTGCGAGAGGACCTGGATCTGGTCCTCGAGGTCCTCGACGAGGCGTATGAAATCCTGCACGATGACGCTCGGCGCAACCGCTATCGGAGAGCGCTCGAGGCGTCGCAAGGGTGAGGCAACGGAGACTTGTACCATGCCGATCTGCAAGCAATGTGGCGACGAAGTCGATGAACTCGTGACCGTGACGACCGACGGCAAGAGGAGGCGCGTCTGCGAAAGCTGCGCCAGCGAGGCCGATTCGGCGAGTGCCGTGGCCGAGGAAAGCGAGGCGGTGGTTCAGCGGATGATGGAGTTCAAGGGCCGGCGGTAGGGGGCGCGGGAGTGTCGGCGAAGGAGACTCGCCCACTGCGACGCCGGTGCTCGCCCCAACATCACCTGTCCCGTTGGATCCACGTGCCAGCTTCGCCGCTTGGCAAGTCTCTTGCATATGGGTGCGTCTTGTCAGAAGGCGGACGACCCACTCCGACTGCGCGCGCGCCCGGAGACTACGGCTCGCCGTCGGTTCCCTGTTCGCTCGGCGGCGGGCTGGTACTCCCCTGACGAGCCCGGACCGCGTCGGGCCCAACCTCCAACGCGCACTCCTGCACGCCCCGCCCCTGGATCGCGCGAACCCG
>JAFGBI010000001.1 GCA_016933275.1 Polyangiaceae bacterium
CATTGGACTCGAGCACAGAAGCGCGCAGTCTCCGATTGCACCACGGGACGGGTCGCGCTCGACACGCCCCCCGGTGACCGAACTGCCCGGCCCGAGGAAGATGTCGTGGACGAACCGGGCGAGGTCCTCGGCCAGCAGGTCGATGGTGGTGCGGAACATCCCCAGAACCGGTAAGCCCTGGCGGTTCAGTGGGGACCGGATCGGGGGCTTCCTCGCGACGCGGACGGACTGGTAGCCGGCGTCAAGGGTGGCATAGCCGTTGACGAAGGAAATGACCGGGCTCGATGAGCGGTAGTTGTTCGTGAGGAAGACCGTCTGCGGGGCCTTGCCGAACACCGCTTGGTATCGGGTGGAGAAGTCGCGGAAGAGGTCCACCGTGGCCCCGCGGAAGCGGTAGAGGCTCTGGTCGTCGTCTCCCACAACGCAGAGGGCGCCACCACAGGACTTGGCCAGCTCGAAGTAGATCTGCTCCTGCATGAGGTTGGTGTCCTGGTACTCATCGACCAGGACGACCTGGAGCCCATCGGTGAATTCCGCCATCTGATCTGAGCGAAGGCGGCTCAGGAGCTCGTGCTCGAGGGTTGAGAAGTCCACCATGAGCTTCGCCTTCAACGACGCCTCGTAGGCAGCGTGGGCGTCGATCACGCGCTGCCGCGCGGTGGCCTGGGGAGCGGGAGCGGCGGTACCGAACTGCGTCCAGATCACCTGATCCTGGTGGCGGCGCTCCCAGAGCTGCTGGAGCAGGCTGGCCTTGGTGCCGATGTTGTACCCGAAGCGGCTACCGTTCGGCGCGTGGATGCCCAGTAGGAAGGCGTCGAGGTCGGCGTCCTGGTAGCGACCGCGGTCGAATAGCCCTTCGCGGAGCATCATCGTCTTGCTCACGAAGTCGTCGACTAGGATCGGCGGCTGTGTGCCCGGTGCTCGGTGAAGGCGGAGGAGCTGCTCAGCCAGGCTGTCGATGGTACCGGTGAGAACCTGGTTGATGTCCAAGGTGGCAACGAAGGCCTGCTGCCGTGCGGTCAGGAGCGGGTCGTTCCGGAGCACTTCCAGGACGTGGAAGCCCCAGCCGAGGATGCGGGAGCGGAGTTCCTCGGCCGCCTTCTTCGTGAAGGTGGTGGCGAGGATGTCGCGCGGCGGGATGCCGTCGACGAGGAGGAGCTTGAGGATGCGGAGGGTGAGGCTGGCTGTCTTGCCGGTACCCGGGCCGGCGACGATGAAGAGGGGCTCCGTGGCCTGGGCCTCGACCGCTTGGCGTTGCTGCGCGTCGGGCGGGGGGCGAAAAGGACGAGTCGTCCCATCAGGTTGCAGGACGGGAGCGGTCAGCGCCCGAACGAGATCTTCGTAGGACACCAGTCCAGCCGTCGCGGCGCCTTGGCTCATCTGACCACCCCTGTACCACTCATCGCCCCGCACTCGGCGAGAATGTCGTCCACCGTCCAGATCTCGTCGTGGGCGATTCCCGAGCCCAGCTCGGCGAGAGCATCCCTCGACAGGTCTCCGTCGAACATCAGGATGGACCTGACCGGCCGCCCGGTGACCGAAGAGACGCGCTGGAGTTCACCTACCCTATCGTACAACTCCTTCGACTTGTTTCCCCAGTTGTTGGCGGTGACGGACTTGACCTCGGCACATACGACGATTTCGCCGTCGATGCCGACGAAGCCCCATTGCCGCCGGCCATCCGCGCCTTCGATCACCGCGGACGCCGCCACGGTGCGACGGCTCGGCCAACCGTGCCACTCGGTGTCTGGAAACCGCAGCCGCAGGTACCTCCCCAGTAGACCGTTGAGTGGGTTGTGGCTCGAGTTGGTGGTGAGAGTGTTGTACACGTCCGCGAGCCAGGAGCAGGGCTCATCGAGTGCCAGAAGTCGGGGGCGCGCGAGGCGGGCGAGTGTCGCAAGGTCCCCGTCCTGGAGTGCCTCGAGGAACGGCAGTGCTTCGGCAAGGATGTCGGCCACGCCCGTGGCGACACCCCGGAGATCGTGGAGCAGTGCCGAGCATTCCTGGGCGGACGGTCGGTTCTGCCTTCGCGCGTCGTGTCGCGAGCGCAGACCGCGTTCGTTTCTGGCGATCGCTGTGGCACCAACCGTGAACGCCCACAGCGGACACATCATTGCGAAGCCGGCTGCCGGGTGCCAGGGTTCCGGCCCGGTTAGGCGAGCGGAGGACAGAGCGGCCTTAACTTTGTTCCACTGGCCCCGGCGTGCCGCCTGGACAAGGCCTGGCAAGCTGCGCCTAAGCTCGGCACAGATGGCCTCGAGATTCCCCGCACATTGGTCAAATGCCCCGCCCATGAACACCCGCGTTGGGTTCTGGGTTCGCCCTCGGTGCTCGCCGAGGAGCCCGCACAGTGCGTCCTGGTCCATCGCCTCCCACCGGACGAAGTCAGGGCGATGGGGGGCGTAGCGCCCGTCGTCCTCCACTGCGACGCGCGGCACGAAGCTTACCTCGTTTCCGCCCAGGATCGACTTCTTCTCCTGGAAGCGGCCCATGTCCAGGAACACCGAGCGCAGCGCGAACCGACGCGCCTCTTCATCCTGACCCACAGGCCGACGGGCCAGTCGCGCACGGATCTCGGTGTCCCGGTACAGTGACAGAAGGCCGAGGGCCTGGCGGTATCGAGTTGACACTGGCGCGTCGGGGAACCGAGTAGCTACGATCCTCTCGTCCACCGGGCGTCCTCTTCGCACCCGGGCCCCCAGGACCGTCTGTATTGCTTCCAGCAGCGCGTAGTCGTCTGCGTTGAGTGCCGAACCTGCCGTCTGTTGCTCGACATGTTCGCGGGCGTCGGCGAAGCCCGCTTCCCATCGCGCGACGTATGTACGGTAGGCGCTTCCAACGATACTAGTCCAGTCACACCCGGTGACTCGTGGAACGAAGACGAGTGGTCCGCACTGGTTCGCGAGGTCGACCAGGATCTGCTCCTTCCACCCTGTGTCGGTGCCGTAGATGACGGTCACGATTCGAAAGGAGGGGTCGAAGTGCACTGGCTGCGCTTGACGAACCCGGTGGATCTCGCGGTACTCCGTGCGCGTGCGGTGCATCTTCTTGTGGGACGATCCAGCTTCCTCCCAGTAGGCGACGACGAAGACCGTGCGGATCCTTCCACCCGTCGAAAGTAACACAGCGTCTGGATCGACGGGTGTATCGAACGGGAGCTGCCGGGAAACCTGAGCTCGACAAACGCCATCCAAGTGGCTGATGAGCCCTCGCAGGTGTCCCTCGCAGGCATGCCCAATGTGCTTGCCGCGCGCACGCTCATTCAGTCGTCGCTTCGGCATCCGAACCTCAACCTTCGGAAAGGGTTGTGCGGCGCACGTTTCGAGCCGCGTAGTACGCCGGCACCTGGATGGGAACCGCGATGTCTCGAAGGCTCGTAGACAGGACCAGCTGCCCACGATCAAGAACCTGTAACTCGCTCGCGAAACCGCCGATGTCGGTTGCAGCAGTCTTCACCGCCTCGCGCCGCTCGTCGGCGTTGCCGAGGACCATCGCTAGCTGGGTGTTCAGCTGGGTCAACACGCCCCTGTCGATCTCTGAGACCTGCTGGCTGACCACTCCGAGACCGATCCCGAACTTGCGCCCCTGCCGACTGATGTCCCGGAACACGCTGCCGAACCGCAACCTCTGCGGATTCAGGATGCTCGGCGCCTCCTCGACGAGGACGTGGACCACCGGCAGCTCGTCCGTAGACCGGACACGGTCACCGTCGAGGTACGGCAGCATCCCCTCATCGAGGCGCTCAAGGAGTGCCTCGACGAGCGCCGTCTGCCCCAGCCTCCCCGCCGCGTCGTCCCGCCCGAACACGGTCGCCAACTCCAACCGCAGCCTGGCTGGCGTGTCTGACAGCCGCAGCGCCCGCCGCAGGTGGAAGAGCGCACGCGCCACCACCGTATTTAGCAGGAACTGCTCAAGCTCGCCGAGCAACGTGGTGTCGATCACCAGCACCCGACCCCGCTCGAGCGCGCAGAGGATATCCGGCAGCGATGACTCGTACTCGAGCCCCATGTCCGGGTCGAAGCGCGACACCAGCCGGGTCTGCCCGTGCGCCAGGAACCCCAGCCGGCGCTCGACCGCGGCGATGGTGCCGGGCAGGTACTCGGCGCCCCCCTCCTCCTCGTCACCGAGGTCACCCGAGAACAGCATCCCGATCCAGCGCTCGCCGTGCCGACCGAAGAGCTGGCGGGCGAAGCCGACCTGCTGCTCGGAGAAGTCGATGATCCCGATGAGGTCTTCGGGGGTCACATCGGCACGTGAGAGCCGCACGCGCGCCTCGTGCTGTCCCTCGAGGTTGTCCCGCGCCGAGAGGTAGTAGAAGGGCGCCACGAGGTCAGCCCGCTCCTCGAGAGAGTAGCCGCCGACGATCCCGCGGATGCCGTCCGCGCCACCGGTCGCCGCGTGCCAGGTGCGGAACTCGTCGTGGGGGTCGATGGCGAACACCGACGCGCGGCGTCCCCCCCGCTCGCGCGCCTGCCGGTTGTGCGCTAGCACCCCGTCGAGGAGCAGCATGATCAGGTTGCTCTTGCCACAGCCAGTGCGTCCGAAGACCCCGATGTGGTGCGAGAGCGCCTCGATGGGCAGGTACACCGGAACCTCGGTCAGCGGCCGCTCGCCCGCGAGCAGGTGCCCGATGAACAGGCCGCCCTGCCCGAGCTGGCTCGCGAGCAGCTCCCGCACGACCTCGCCTGCCCCGGGGTTGTCTGGGTCCACCCGGTACACGTCCGTGAGGTGCTGCGGAAGCCGCCGCGGACGGCGGAAGACCCACCCCCCGTCCTCGCGCTGCTCTGCGTAGCCGAGCACCATGCCGTGCAGCTCCACCAGCCGCTCGTCGGCCAGGTCCTCGGCGAAGTAGGAGTCCGGCATGGTCAGCTTGTTGCGGGCGATGTCGTTCATCTCCAGCGAGCGGTTGAGCACGTTGGCGTACTCGGTCGTGCGGAAGACGTAGAAGCGGTCGGGACCGCGCCGGCAAGGCAGCAGGAAGAGGTCGCCGATGGCCACGTCGACGTTGCGCGCGATCACGGTGAGCTGGGACGTGCTGCTCTCGGCGAGCACCCCGTAGCGCTCACCCAGGCGATTCAGCATGGACTCCAGTTCGTTCATCGCCCCTGCCTTATCCATGTCCGGTAGCAAATGAAGGGCTTCGGAAGAGCCTGCGGCTCATCCCCGAGGCCACGGCCGCGTCGATGAGCTGCTTGCGCAGCGCCACGCGCTCCTTCTCGGTCAGGGATGCCCGGTCGTGACCGGCCTTGATCGGGTAGGGGTAGCCGTAGCAGCGCTGGTCGTGGCCGGCGTAGTCGAGGCGCTCGAAGAGGCGCTCCTCCCCTCCGCCAGCGAGGTGGCCCCTCCAGTACTGCTCGTCCACGTCGACCCGGAGGACCGGCGTCTTGTAGTGGAAGCGGACCAGGTAGGAGACAGCGCCGCACGGAGGAACCTGTCGCCCAGCGGTCAGGGGGCACTCCCACCCCTCGCCAGGGCGCGGAAGCCGCAGGTACCAGTGCTCCGCGTCGGGCCGATTCGAGCCCAGCACCTCGGCGGCCAAGCGCTCCACCTCCTCGATGCCCGGGAGACCGTGGGACTTCGAGATGGTCACGAAGGCGGACCCGAAAGATCGCGCCTCGACGGCCACCAGACGCTTCAGGTGCTCGTGGAAGAGACTCACCTCGTCCCGCGTCACCATGGGCAGGGAGAGGGTGCCGTCCACCAGCACAATGTCCGGGCGGGACTCGGCGCGCACCAACGCGAGGGCGGCGCCGAGCTCGGCGCAGGAGCGCAGCTGGATGGCGACGTTGCCGGCGTCGGACGCCTTGGGGCGCAGCAGGGCCAGGGCGAGCGCGGCTTCGCGCTGTGGCCGGCCCACCGCACCCGCCTTCAGCGTCCGGTAGTCGGAGCCGTGGATGACCTCCGCGAGCGGGCGCCGCGCAAGGGCTTCGAAGGCGAGGTCCCACTGGCGCACCGCCTCGTCGTTGTCTCCGGGTAGCCAGGTGAACTGCGCGGTCGCGGAAGTCCCGGCGTCCACCTCTCGCAGGCCCGCGAGCGGGTCCGTCTCGTAGACGGCTCCGGCCGCCACCGACAGGTACACGAACGAGTCGGCGTAGGTCAGGGAGGGGAAGTCGCCAGACCCATCCACCCCCGCGAACCGGACCCCGCTCAAGCTCGTGGTGTGCGAGAAGCCGTGGATGGCGGCGCGAAGACGGTCTTGGTCGTCCTCCGAGAGCCGCGGCTGGTGCTCCCACGCGCCCATCTGCTCCGCCACCGACCGGATCTGGTCAGAGACGTCACGGCGCAGGTGGAGGTCAAACCGCACTGGCGCCCTCCTCCCAGTCGAAGAGCTGGAGTTGGACCTCGGCGGTCCTCGCATCCTCCTCGGACTGGCCCGACACGATGGCCGAGAGGAGCCGGTAGAAGACGTAGGTGTTGTGGAAGCCGCGGCGCCTGTTCCGGTTGTTGCCCCGGAAGATGACGACCTCGACACCCGCAGAACGACAGATCTCGCACGGGCACCGCTCCCAGGGGCGCTCCTCGAGCGTTCGCCGGTAGAGCGGCTCCATGTCGATGGCGTCGCTGGTGATCAGCTGGTCGTAGTGCAGCAGATCGTTTAGGGCCGAGTCCAGGGAGGCCTTGCGCGAGGCGTAGGCCCGCACCGACGCGAGGGCCGCTCGCTCTCGCTGGAAGATGTCCGACTCCTCGATGTGTGGATGGGCATCGAGGACCTTGGCGCGGAAGCGCTTGCCCGCCACGGTGTCCTGGGCGGGATCCGGGTGGCCGGCCTCGGGGATGCGCAGGGGCGAGTAGTGCCTGTCCGGCATGACGTAGCCCGACTTCGTCCGGAGCCAGGCCTGTCGGAGGTAGGACGCGCTATCGACCGAGGTGACGCCGAGCCGCTTGAACTCCGGCAACGCCCCGAGGCGCCCGAGCCCGAAGAGGTGGAGGTCGACGCCGGCCGGGAGTTCGTCTCGCACCGCGGCGAGGATGGGCAGGAGGGCCTTGGTGCTGGTGCGCACGAGGCCCCCGAGGCCGATGTAGCGGTAGCCCATCTGAACGCACCGTCGGACGCCAGATGCGTAGGTCCTCGCATCCCAGCCCTGGACCGCCCCGATGGGCGTCCACCGGAGCCCACGCGCCTTGTGCTCCCGGAGGAACTCCTCGGCGTTGTTCAGTGTGAGATCGTAGCGGAACTGCGCGTCCTCCGCGGTCGCTTTGACGATGAGGTGGTCGATCGACACGCCATAGTCGAAGTCGAGCCGGGTGTAGTAGTCGAGGATCTCGTCCGTGGTGTAGGGCGGGACCTCCTCCTTGATGTAGCCGAAGGCGCCGCAGTCACCCATCACCGGGAACGCACGGGGGACGCGGAGGAACCGATGGACGCCGAGCTCGTTGATCCGCGCCCGCTTCTCCTTGCCGTGCTCCGCCACCACCTTCGAGACCAGGATGCCGTCGTAGTTGGGCTCGGCGAACATCTGGTGGGCGTAGACCTGGTTCGACCAGTTGCCCTTGCCGCCGGAGTGCTCGTCGTTGGCAAAGTCGAAGTCCGGGTCAACGAGATCATCCCACTCCGGGATGAAGTACCGCATGTGGGAGCGGTGGGTGCGGTCGTGCCACGACTGCGGGATCTGGATGACGAAGTCGACCTTCTCAAGGGACGCCGAGCTCGCCTCTGCCGAGGCACTCCGAGCATCGCCGCGGTTGTCGAGCCAGTCGACCAGTTCGTCGGCCGGGCGGGAGGCCGCAGCGAGGCTCTGCTCGGCGCCAGCCTCGAGCAGACGCGCCGCGAGCTCCCCCTTGAGGGAGATGAGCGGGCACCGGAAGCGCTTCGCGTCCTGGTTCGTCAGCGGCACCGCGACGATCCCCGGCAGATCGGGCAGCGCCTTGGCCGACCGCGAGCCACAGAAGGCGATGGTCGGCCCGCCGAGCCGGACGTCCTCCCCGAGCGCGCAGGCCTTCAGGTAGCCGTCCCCCAGAAGCAGCAGGCACAGGTCGAAGGGCTGGGCCAGGATCGCTCGGATCCCCTCCGGCACGCTTAGGGCGTCCGCCCAGGCCCGCAGCTCCTTCGCCTTCATCCCGTTGAAGGTGGCCTCGTAGGGCGCCAGCTCCTGCTCGTCCGGCACCAGACCATACCCGGCCGACAGGATCTGCAGCTCTAGCGTGGGTCCCGCCCCGTTGGTGGGGTGCGCCTCTTCGAAGGCGCGCACCCCACGCATCAGCCGGACGTGCTGCTGCCCCGTGTAGAGGTCGCGCGCCGGCATGAGCACGTCAGCGAGCTCACGCTCCCGCTGCCTGACGTGCTCGGGCCCCTGACGGAAGTCCTCCATCGTCAGGGCCTGGGGGTGGTCGACCGCCTTCTCGCCGGTGCAGGAGGTGATGAGGAGGATCTTCATGCGGGGGGGCTCTGCCTGTCCGGCGTGGTGTCATGGCGCGTCGGTCGCGGCTCTTGTAGCACGCTGGGCCTGCCGCGAGCGAGACCACTCCCGGAGCTCGCGCGGGTGGCGTGCGAGCACGCTCAGCAGATCAGCGGGGACCACGCCGGCGCGGAGCGAGGTCTCCAGCGGGTCGAGCCCCAGCAGGTCGGCCGCCCGCTGCAGCGAGTCCTCCGAAAGACGCTTCTCTCCAGACTCCACGCGGCTGAGGTGCGCCGCGGACACGCCCAGGTGGTCGGCCAGGTCCTGCTGCGTGAACCCGCGGGCACCGCGCCGCTGCTTGAGCCAGGCGCCAAAGGGCAGGTCTTCGGGCTCCGCGCGCGCGGGGAAGCGAAGCGGCTCCTGGACGACCGCGTCCTCCTCGACCGACCACTCGATCTCCGCGTAGGCGGAGTGGTTGTGGATGGACTCCTGGTTCTCCGCAGCCACCCGGAGCCAGCGCACGCCGTCGAGCTGCCGGAGGGCGATGATGGCGTCGCGAACCAGGTCCTCGACGAACTTGGGGTTGTCGTAGGCCAGCTCGGTGACGTACTTCTCGTCCTCTCGCTTGAGCAGCGCGAAGAGGGGGGCCGAGGCGCAGCTCTCGACCGCGCTCACCACGTCCTCGATCCAGATGAACTCGGAGCTGCGGATCTCCACGTCGACGAGGCTGCGCTGGTTGTGGGCCCCCCGGTCGCTGATGGCCTTCGAGCACGGGCACAGGCTCTTCACCGGGACGCGGACCCCGAGCACGAAGTCGACGTGCGACCCCCGCTTGGAGGCCTGGAAGGTGCAGAGGTACTCCATGAGCGACTCCACCCCGCTCACCGGCGCCCGCTTCGACACGAAGTAGGGGAAGCTGAGCTCGATGTGGGCGTCGTCGGCTTCGAGGCGCTGCTGGATGTCGGTGAGGATGCCCGGCATGTTCCGGATGGTCACTTCGCCGCGCCGGGCGTTGAGCACCTCGATGAACCGGCTCATGTGGGTGCCCTTGAACTGGTGGGGCAGGCTCACGTAGAGGTTCACGCGCGCGATGGTGTGCTGGACCTGGTTGCTCCGGTCGAGGACCTGGATCGGGTACGACAGGTCCTTGATGCCCACCTTGTCGATGGCGAGCGCCCGGTCGTCGTGCTCGGCGGCGTGGTCCGGCAGGTCCTTGAAGAGCACGTGCTGCGCCTCTTGGTCGATGTTCATGGGATCCCCAGGAGCTTGTGGGTCTGCAGCGAGAGCCTCCACCTCGGATGGGACCGGCACCAGGCCACGGCCCTCTCGGTGTTCGCCATGCGGTCGGGACCGTCCATCGGCTGGAGGAAGAAGTGGTCGAAGGCCAGGGCCTCGAAGTCCTCGGGCTGGAGCTCGTGCTGCGGGAAGACGAGCTTGAGCTCGCTGCCGTCCCGCACCACCAGCTCCGAGCGGGGCTTGGGGCTCACGCACACCCAGTCGATGCCGGCCGGGACCGGCTGGGTGCCGTTGGTCTCGATGGCCACCTCGAAGCCCCGATCCTTGCAGGCCCGGATGAGCGCCTCGTCGAGTTGCAGCAGCGGCTCTCCTCCGGTGAAGACCACGTAGGGGTGGCCACCTCGAGCTTCGGCCTGCCAGGTGGCAAGGATGTGGTCGGCCAGAGCGTCGGACTCCGCGAACCGCCCGCCACCCGGACCGTCGGTCCCCCGGAAGTCCGTGTCGCAGAACCGGCAGGCCGCGGTGGCGCGGTCCTTCTCGAGGCCCGACCAGAGGTTGCAGCCAGCGAACCGACAGAAGACGGCCGCGCGCCCGACCTGGGCGCCCTCCCCCTGGAGGGTCAGGAAGGTCTCCTTGACGACGTAGGGCATGGGTCGCTCAGTCCGCGCGGTCGTATGGCGTGGGGTCGGGAACTCCGGCGTCTTCGAAGCCCTTCCGGCGCAGCACGCAGGAGTCGCACTGACCGCAGGCCAGACCGGTCGCCGTCGGCGCGTAGCAGCTGTGGGTGAGGTGGTACGGCACGCCGAGCCGGGCGCCCAGCTGGATGATGCCGGCCTTGGTCAGGTCCACCAACGGCGCGTGCACCCGGAAGCGCGCGCCCTCGACGCCGGCCTTCACGGCGAGGTTGGCGGTCTCCTGGAAGGACCGCACGAACTCGGGCCGGCAGTCCGGGTAGCCGCTGTAGTCCACGGCGTTCACGCCGATGAAGATGTCCGCGGCGCCGACCGTCTCCGCGACGCCCAGGGCGTAGGACAGGAAGACCAGGTTGCGGGCGGGCACGTAGGTGATCGGGATGCCGCCGGTCATCTCGGCGTTGCTGCGCCCCAGTGGCACGTCGAGCGCGAAGTCGGTGAGCGCAGAGCCCCCGATCTCCTTGAAGAGGCCCACGTTGAAGACGAAGTGCCGGCGGATCCCGTAGTGCTCGACGACGTGGCGAGCCGCCGCGAGCTCGACGCGGTGGCGCTGGCTGTAGTCGAAGGACAAAGCGGTGACCTCGAACCCCTGGTCGACGGCGACGCCGACGCAGGTGGTGGAGTCGAGGCCTCCGGACAGCAGGACGACGGCGGGCTTGCTCATCAGGAACTCCGGGTGGGGACGGGACCCGAGCGTAGCGCGATCTGTCGATCAGGACAAGTCTGACTTGCCGCTTTAGTT
The DNA here is from genome assembly GCA_016933275.1 of Polyangiaceae bacterium. Taxonomy (GTDB): domain Bacteria; phylum Myxococcota_A; class Polyangia; order Polyangiales; family Polyangiaceae; genus JAFGBI01. Next base: position 11,007 of record JAFGBI010000001.1, read on the forward strand.
ACCCACGAGTTACCCGTGCTCTGGAGGTGTCCGATGATCACCTGCACCCGCCGCCTGGAGTGGGACGCCATGCACCGGATCCCCCTGCACGAGAGCAAGTGCAGGGCCTTTCACGGGCATCGCTACGCCGCCGAGATCACCTGCCTGGCGCCCGAGCTCGACGCGCTCGGCCGGGTGGTCGACTTCGGAGTCGTCAAGCAGCTCGTGGGCGGCTGGATCGATGAGCACTGGGACCACACCGCCATCCTCATGCGGGGAGACCCGGAGGCCTCGACCATCGCTGAGGTGAACGAGCGCCTCGGCCGGCCGGTCTACTGGCTCGAGCGGCACCCCACGGCAGAGAACATCGTGGCCGAGCTGGCCCGTGTGGCCCGGGACCTGCTCTCTGGCACAGGTGTAGAGGTCGTGCGCATCCGCCTCTGGGAGACGCCCAACGGCTCTGCGGAGTGGGATCTCGGGTAGCCCCGACGTCGATCCATGCCGCGCCCGGACCCGGCCTGGCCAGATCCTGTCCAGCATCGCTGTCGAGGACTGGCGAGCTGAACGCCTGTGCAGTATGCTCCTCATCGCCGACAACACCCCCGGGAGGATGCCGATGCACCTGCTGTTCTCCGGCTTTGTCCCTCGATCCCCGCTCCTCGACGATCCCAACTTCTGGCTCGCGGATCTCCGCCTCGGCCGCTACGCCGAGTTGGCCCGCCACCTCGCCGACGACGACTACCGCGCCGCGCGGATCGCCGCGCTCCTGCCTACCCGCCGAGCCCTCGCCTGCGTGGCCGAGCTCCTCCAGCTCCCCACCGACGGCACCTCGGCCGATCTCCGCGCGCGGCTGCTCTCCCGGGGCAACGAGATCGCGCCCTACCTGGCCGCCGCCGACTTCGCCCGGGGCAAGCACCCCGACGCCATCGCGGAGGTCGCCGCCGCCCTGCCCGCCGCGCTCCGGGCCGGCTGCGCGGACCGGAGCGGCCGGCCCGATCCCCTCCTGCTGGTCCTCCACCTGGCCCACGCCGCCCCTGCGTCCCTGGTCCACGTCCGCGGCCTCTCCGCCTGGAAGCGCCGCAACGCCCACAGCTACGTCCTGGTGGATCGCCTCGCGCCCCCGGTCGACGACCTCCTCGGCTTCTTCACCGCCGAGCGCGTCGAGGCCGCCATCGCGCCCGTGCCCCGGCCGGCTGGCGTGCCCCCGCTGCGCTTCGAGTTCGCCTTCGCCCGGCCCGACGGGGGCGTGCTCCTGGGCCTGCGCCGCAACCTGCGCCGCGCCCACCACTGGAGCGACGACGGCGCCCTCATCCACCACGGCCACGAGGAGGACCTCGTCCTGCTCCACTTCCTCGAGGACGCCCGGCGCCTGCGCCTCGCCAGCCGCACCCAGCGCTTCGCCCAGCGCCTGGCCGAGGCCCTGGTCTCGGCCTGGGCCGGTCGGCCCTGCCGCTTCGCCGAGGACATCCTCTCGGCCCACCCCGCCGCGCTCCGCCGCCTGGTCTCGGCGCTCGTCGGCGGCATGGCCCCCGGGCTGCGCCTGGTGGGCGTGGACGTGCGCGAGTGCCCGCTGGAGGGCAACCCCCACCTCTCGCTGCGCGTCTCCCCGCGCTACCCCGACCTGGGGCCGGCCATCGCCCACTTCGAGGCCACCACCGGCCCCCTGCTGGAGCACCTCGACCACATCGAGCGGGTGCAGCTCGCCTTCGGGGATCGTGACGTGGTGGTGGACTTCCGCGGCGACGGTCGCGCGCCCCTGGTGCAGTTCGGCGACGGCCGCCTGCCCCGCTCCGACGCCGCCGCCTTCCGCGCCCTGGTGGCCCGGCACTTCGGCCTCGGCGAGCACCTGGCCCCCGCGAACGCCTGATGGAGCGGGCCGACGCGGCCCTCCTGGCCCTCCTCCTCGAGTCCGGCACCTTCCTGGTGGACCCCGACGCGCCCACCCGCGCCGCGCTGCGCGCCGCCGAGGAGCTGGGCCTGGTGCGCGCGTCCTGGTGCCGGGGCTTCCCCTGCCACGGAGGCGCCGAGGAGGAGGACCCCGACGCCCCCGACTGGCGGGTCTGCATGGGCTGGGTGGAGCTGCCCCCGGACTGGGTCGAGGGCGAGGCCCCGGATCCAGACGAGGACGAGGCCGCCTTCGACGCCTGGGCAGCCCGGGAGACCGAGATCGCCTGCCGCTGGTGCGATCGGCGCCACCGCCTCGACCGCTACCCCCGCGCAATCGTCGACGGCGTGGGCACCGCCCTCGAAGCCGAGGGCCTGCGGGCCTGGATGGCCGCGCGCCTGGCCGCCCTGGACCCCGAGGCCCGCGCGCTGCGCGACGGGGTCGGCTGGCGGGCGCTGCTCGACGGCGAGGAGGTGGCCGTGGTGTGGCTCGACCAGAGCCAGGACAGCCGCGCCTCCACCCGCGCCTTCGGCGCCGCCCAGCCCACGGTCTACCTCACCACCGAGCCGCGCCGCTGGTCGGCCCGCCTCCGCGACGAGCCCAACGTGGTGCTGCTGCCCGTGGCCGAGTGGGTGGCCGGCGGCGACGGCGTGCTGCGCGAGGCCGCCCTGCGCGCCCGCTCCCAGCCGCTCCTGGTCTCCGAGCCGGGCCTGCGCCCCTGGGCCCGGGTGCGCTCGCCCGAGCCCCTGGCGGTGGCCTGGGCACTCGGCGCCCGGGTGCTCGCGGTCGAGGCCGAGCGGGCCACCCTCGACGGCGTGGAGGTCCTGGGCCGGGAGGCCACCGGACTGCTGCCCGTGCTCCGCTTCCTGGCCGACCGCTGGCGCGAGGACGTGGCCGACGGCAAGGCCCCCGGCGACCACTGCACCTGGAGCCTGGAGGACATCCGGGCCGGGCTGCGGGACACCGAGCCGTCCTCGGCCCCGGGCCTCACCACCCTCCGCCGCCAGATCAGCCGCCTGCGTGCCGGCATCGCCCGCCGCTACCTCGAGGCCACCGGCGTCGCCCTCGACGAGGACGCCGTGGTGCAGAACGTGGGCGGCCAGGGCTACCGCCTCCACCCGGGCGGGGTGGTGGCGCGGGTGGGGTAGGCGGCCCTCCGCGCCGTGGGACAGGCGGCCTCAGCGGTGGGACAGGGGGGCGGGGGCCCGCCGCCGGGGTGACGCTCGCCGGGAAGCTAGGTTGGTCGGGCATCCTCCAGAAGGAACCCGGCAGGTTCCGACTGGCCCGGACGCTGGACCGCCGCGCTCGTGGGCCCGGGCTCGCCGAGAACCGGCCTGTCCCCGTCGAGCGGGGGTGTCCTGCCGCGCGGGCCGGGTGTCCTGTGCCCGCGGGCCACGGCAGGGCACCTTGACGGCACCCCTCGGAGCCACCGTTGCCTCGTCCTCACCCCGTCAGCGCGCCGGAGATCGTCGGTCGCAGCCCCGCGCTGCTCGCCGCGATGGACGCCGCCCGCCGCGTGGCGCCCACCACGGCCGCGGTGCTCCTGCGGGGGGAGAGCGGTACTGGCAAGGAGCTGTTCGCCCGGCTCATCCACGCCGAGAGCGGCCGAACCGAGACCTTCGTGCCCGTCAACTGTGCGGCGCTCCCCGGCAACCTGCTGGAGTCCGTGCTCTTCGGCCATCGGCGCGGCGCCTTCACCGGGGCCACCGAGAGCAGCGCCGGCCTGGTCCAGGCCGCGGACGGTGGCACCCTCTTCCTCGACGAGGTGGGCGAGCTGCCCGCCACCGTGCAGGCCAAGCTCCTGCGCGTGCTCCAGGAGCGCCGCGTGCTGGCGGTGGGCGAGAGCCGCGAGCGCCCGGTGGACCTGCGCGTGGTGGCCGCCAGCCACGAGGGCCTGCGCGAGCTGGTGGCCCAGGGCCGCTTCCGCGAGGACCTCTTCTACCGCCTCGCTCGCTACGAGCTGGACCTGCCGCCACTGCGCGACCGGGGGCGCGACGCCGTGCTCATCGCCCGCGCCATCCTGCGCCGCGGCATCGAGGGCCTGTCGCCCCGGGCACTGGCCCGCAGCGCCGAGGCCGCCCTGGTCGCTCACCCCTGGCCCGGCAACGTACGCGAGCTGGAGAACGCGCTCTTCCGCGCCGCCCTGGCCGCGCGGGGGCCGGCGGTCACGTCGCGGGACCTGTGCCTGGCCCTGGGCCAGGACGCCGCACCGGCGCCCACCCAGCCCCTGTCGGCGCGGGTGCTGGATCTGGTGGGTGCCTCGGAGGGGCTGGCGAGCGGGGAGCTGGCCGAGGCCCTGAGCGTGCCGCGGGCCACGCTCAAGCGGCTGCTGCGGGCCCTGGTGGACGCCGGCGACCTGGTCGCCCACGGCGCGGGCAAGGCCACGCGCTACCACCGGCCGAGCGAGGCCGAGGCCTGCCAGGACCCGCGGGAGCGGACCGCGATGGGGATCCTGGACCGGGAGGGGCGGGTGAGCCGGCAGGCGCTGGCGGAGGTGGCGGGGATCTCCGCGAGGACGGCGGGGCGGGTGCTGGCGGGGATGGTGGCCGCCGGGCTGCTGGTGCCCGATGGGAGGCGGGGGAACGCGGCGGGGTACGTGCGGGTGGTGCGGGTGGCGGCGTAGATGCTGTGGCGCCCCGCTTCCTGAATGGGTCGCGCTTCCTCGATGGGAAACCCTGCTCAATTGGGAAGCTCGCCATTGATGCAGAGACTCGAACGCCGGCTTCTGCACCTCTGGCTGGCCCCAGGCCCGCTGTTTGAGTGAGTGAAGATGGACGTTACTATGCGCGTCCGCGGGCGCGCCTCGGGAGGTCCGACGCCGATGGGCAGCGACAAGACCGGAGTCATCCACTTCCACGGCCCTCCCGGGTCAGCGTGCGGGCCCTGCCAATGCGATCAGGTCTCGGCCACCTCGGGGCGAGGCGTAACTCGCTTCGGCAGGTGGCCAGCCGACCTCCCAACCACCAGTGCCTGGTCACGCCTTGCACCGTCGCGTGCGAAGCTCGCATGCACGACGGAGGGATAGAACCGATGCCCGACCTTGCCTGGGGAACACTGAGCCGAGAGGATGCCGGCAGCACCCGGCGCACCCGCGGCCTGGGCCTGGGCAGCGCCGTCCGTCAGATGAACGACCTTGCCGTCCCCGGCCTGGGGGGGCTCTGGTTCGCCCGCCCCCTCCAGTGGAGCCTGCTGGGCATCCACCTCGGCCGGAGGCTCGGGCACCGTCCGGCCGAGGTGGCCAACGCCATCGAGGCTCTGGCCTGCTGGCACGCCCTGTCCACACCTGGCGTCGGCCGTGACGCGCGCATCGGCGGTCGGACGAAGTTGTCGCGCCACGGCGCGCGCTTCGTGCCGTACCGACAGGCCTCCCGGCGCACCTTCTACGTCACCGTGCCGATGCGCCAGGGCATGGTCCAGCCCCTGCGGGCCCTGGGCCTGGTCACAGGGGGCAGCCAGCGCTTCAACTCCTACGAACTGACAGAGCAGGGCGAGGGCCTGATGTGGGCGGCCTGCGGTGACCTGCGAGCCTTCAAGCGCGACATCCCCAGCGCCCTGGAGGTATGGGTCGCAGGCGGTGACGGGAAGATCAACGTCCCCGGGATGCGCGATGCCCTCTCGCCGCTGGTGCCATTCCCCGCCGCCGCCGCCTCGCTGCTCCGCGAGCTGCTGCTCACTGGCGAGGGCGGCGACCGACGCAAGGCGCTGGCGGCCTGGCTCCCCACGGTGGACAGCCCCGTGTCCTGGCAAGGCCCCGTGCCCGGCCTGGACGACGAGCACCAACAGGACCTGCGCGAGGGCGCCCGCTTCTTCCAACTCCGCGATGCCGCCCTGGCGGTGCTCGACGCCGTGGAGATCGGAATGCGCCAAGCCAGCACCCAGAGGCTGGCCTTGCCCGAGGCGGCCGCCCAGGCCCGCGAGCCCATCGCTCGAGTGCGCGCCGCGGCCACCCTCTTCCTGGAGCCGGCCCGCGACCCGACCGGCGGGGTGGCGGGCAGCTTCGCCGAGGGCTGCGTGCACGGCGACGACGTGGTGGTGCTGCGCTTCTTGGTGGAGCGGGACGGCCGCGGCCTGCGCCTCGCCGACGACCAGGTCCGCCCCGGTGTGGCCTTCCGCACAGACGGCGCCACCTCACAGGCCGACGGCGACCCCATCACGCCAGAGAGCCAGGACCTCGCGGCCTGGCTGCCCGCTGGGACCTCGGGGCGGGTGCGCAACTTGAAGAGCCTGCTCGACGACCTCGGGAGGTCTCGATGAGCGGACCGGGCTCGCTGGCGGCCCTCTTCTCCCCGCCCGACGGACACCGAGGGCACGCTGGGTGGATCGTCGGTTTCTCCGCCGACGCCCCCTTCCTGGAGCTGGCGGCCGACCGCTTCACCGGCGCGAGCAAAGGGCAGCGCGCCCTGGCTGGTCGCACCCACCTCTGCCTGCTCCTCGATCCCAGCGCCCCGCAGGTGCCCATCGGCGCCGTTCCCGGGGTGCTACACCTGCCGGCCCGCCGGCTGCCCCTACCCTTCGCCCTCCTACACGCCAAGGTGGCCCTGCTGCTGTTCACCTCGGACAAGAGCTGGGTGCTCCGGCTGGGCGTGTCCACCGGCAACTGGACCCGGCAGACGCTGGAGGACAGCCTGGACCTGGTCTGGCGCCTGGACCTGTCCCAGGCTGACCTCCGCGGGGCCGAAGCCGAGCCCGCCGTGGCCGATCTGCGCGCCGCCGCCGACCTCCTCTCCTGGCTGCGCCCCCTGTTCTCCGACGACGCCCTGCGCCTGGCAAAGGGGGCCGCCGTCGCCCAGGCCCGCGCCGCATTCGACCAGCTCGACGCTCTGCTTGTCAGGCTCCCGGCGAGCGCCGCCACTCCCCGCTTCCTCGACAGCCGCACCACGCCGCTGGTCGAGGGGGTGTCCGCCCGGGCCGCGTCTCTGGCCGGCACCCACAAGCGCAACCTGCTGGTGGCCGGCTCCGGCTTCTGGGGCGGGGGCGAGCATGCCGGGCTGCCCGTCGCCGCCGAGCGGATCGTCCGCCGCCTGCAATCTGGCGTCGAGCCCTTGCTGTCGCGCTCAGCGGCCGTGCACCTGGTGGTGGAGCCCGCCGCCTGCCAGGAGGTGGCCCGAGCCCGCGGGGCGCTCGCCGCCGCTGGCTGGCAGGTCCGTGCCGCGCGAGACCCCGAGGGCGACCGGGGCGGCCTGCGCACGCTGCACGCCAAGCTGCTCTTCAGCGCCGCCGAGCGCAACTCGGGCAATCTGCTTCACCCGTGGCTGCACCTGGGCAGCGGCAACCTGACCGACCCCGGCTTCCTGCGCGCGGCGAGTCGCGGCGGCAACCTGGAGGCTGGCGTGGTCCAGCCCCTCAGCCGTACTCGCCGCTGCGACCTGCCAGGGGTGCTGCCCTTCGATCTGGACTCGACCGATCTCGTGCGCGCGAACCTGCCCCTGGCGCCGGGTGGCCCCGCCCCGGAGCGCAGCCCGGAGCTGGTCGCGCCGCCCTTCCCCTTCCTGGAGGCAGAGGACGGGGTCCTGCGCTTGCCCGAGGGCCTCCCGGACGGCGGCGCCTCCGTCCTCGACGCCGCGGGAGGTTCCCTACCGCGCGACGCCCAGGGGCGCTGGCCCTGGCCCGGGCCTCCGCCTGCCGAAGTGCGCGTGCGTTGGACCGAAAGCGACGCCCAGCGGCAGGCCTGGGTGCCAGTGCTCGACGCCTTCGGCCGCCTTGGGGGAAGGCAGCTCCCGCCGCTGGCCTTCGATCAGCTGGAGGACGAGCTCCGCTCCTTCCCCGACGCTCCCGAGGTGGATGACGAAGAAGAGGAGGAGGACGGCGTGGGCGACGGCCAGGCGGCGGCGGGGGCAGGCGGCGGATCCCCCGAGGCCCGGTACCCAATCCGCTCCCTGATGCAGGCCATCGAGCTTGTCGCCGCCCGCCAGTCCGAGCTGCCCCCTGGGCAGGCCCCCGCCTGGTGCGCCCGGCTGGAACAGGCCATGGTCCGCCTGGAGGCCGCGCCCGAGGTCAGGGCCCTGCCCGCGCTCGGGCTCAATCCCCTGGCCGTCCTGCGGCGCCCCGAGTTCCGCCCCCCCTTCGACGAGGCAGGTCTGGCCCTGTACGAGGCCTCCCTCGAAAAGATCGAACGCGCATGGAAGATCGAAACACTGCCGCCCCTGGGGGGGACGCCATGAGCCCCTTCGTCGGCTGGGCCGCGGTGGCCGAGGCCCTACGGGCCCGCGCGGCCGCCGAGCGCGCCCGAGACCCCGCAGCGGCGCGCCTCAACGCCGGCCAGCAGGCCGCCCTGGGGGCGATCGCCGGGCGGCTGGAGGGCGGTCACGACAACCACCATCGTGGCGTGATCATCGCGGACGAAGTGGGCATGGGGAAGACCCGGGTGGCCGTCGCCGTCGCCCGCACTGTCGTTGACCAGGACGGTCGGGTGGCCGTGGCCGTGCCCCCAGGGCTCCAGTACCAGTGGCGTCGCGAGCTCGAGGGTGATGACCTCAAGGCTCCCCCGATGGTGCACACCCTGGACCGCGCGCGTTTTGCTCCACGCGAGGACCGCAAGGCCTGGCGCAGCGGCCCACTGGTCCTGGTCTCCCACGCGTTCCCCAACTGGCGGATCCGGGCCGACGCCTCCCGCTGGGCCATCCTGCCCCTACTGGTCGCCCACCACGCCAAGGCGCGGGACGGGCGGTGGCCTCGGGGCTACCGCACCTGGGTCGCCAGCATCGGCGGGCACGAGGAAAAGCGGGCCCGCAAGCTCTACGCCCACCTAATGGCCTCCGGCTACACCAAGGCCCTGGCCTGGCTGGACGCCGAGGTGGATCAGCCCGAGCCTTGGAAGCACCGCTACCACCACGCCGGGCGCTACCACGTGGGTGGCGACCTGCGCGATGACCTCGAGTACGCCGTGGGGCTGAACCTGGGGCGCTTCGACTTGGTGATCGTGGACGAAGCCCACAAGGCGCGGGGCGAGGGCAGCGGGCTCAGCCGCCTGCTCGGGCGGGTGCTCCACCTGGCAGAGGACCCGGCCAGGCTGGGCCTCACCGCGACCCCGCTGGCCCTGGACATCTCTGAGTGGAGCCACAGCCTGCTCCGTGTCGGAGTGACTGGCCCCGAGGCCCCCACCCGCGACGGCCACATCCGCGGCTACCAGGAGGCCACCTGGGCGTTGGGGGATCGCTGGAGGACCTCCGAGGCGGATCGCCGCCGTTGGCGCGCCGCCGCCCGTGGATTCGAGCAGGCGCTGCGCCCCTTCGTGCTCCGCCGGGACAAGCGCGAGGACGCCCAGGTCCAGCGCTTCGCCTGCTCGCCCTGGGGCGCCCACGACTACCGGCACCCACGCCCGACGCGCATCGATCCTGCCGAACTTTCCGTGCCGTGGCGCGAGGTGGTCTTCGCTGCCGAGGGGCTCTCGGCGGCCTCCAGCGGGGTGCGGGATCCGGCCGCCAAGCGGCTGCGCCTCACCCTGGCCAACGGCCACGGGGTGGCGGCGATGGTGGCCGAGGCGCACGCGGACTCGGCGGCCTCGAACGACCTGTCGAGCCCCGAGGCCCGCCGCGATGCCCGCGCGGCATTCTGGCGGGAAGTGATCCGCACCCGGGCTGCGGTGGAGGGCGAGCCCCTGCTCTGCCACCCCCACCTCCTCCGGGCGGTGAAGCTCATCGAGGACCAGGACGAGTCGGGCCAGAAGGTGCTGGTCTTCGGACGCTTCACGGCGCCGATGGAGGCCCTGGTCTCCCTGCTCAACGCCCGGGCGCGACTGCGCTGGATGCGAGGAGACGGCCCTGAGCCCTGGCCCGAGGAACTGGCGGGTGGGACCTTTCCCACGGCCGAAGACCTCGTCGCCGCGGACCAGCTGATGATCGACCGTTCGGAGCTGCCCGCGCTGCTCAAGCGCCACCGCGAGCGGGTGCGCCGCTACGAGCGCGACCGCGAGTGGTTCCGCGCCAACGTGCTCAGCTTGCTGACCGGGGCGGCCGCGCTGAAGGGCCTGCCCCCGGGTCTCGCCAGATTGCTGGCCTCGGCGCGCTCCGAAGGCCAGCCCGATCGCGACGCAGCCCTCGCCCGCGCCCTGCTCGACCTGATGCCCCCCGAGGCCCGCAGCCGCGCCCTCGCCCGCAGCGAGAGCGAGGCGCTGCTGCGCGACCTCGCCGAGGCTGCGCGCCTGCTCCTGGCCGCCGCCACCGACCAGGACAGCACGGATGAGGACGATCAGCCCGACGAGGACGAGGTCCGGCAGGTCTGGGAGGCAGCGCGGGCCATGGTGGACCTCGACTTCGCCACCCGCCGCGGCGGCTTCGCAAGGTTGCTCCAGGGTAGCACCCGACTCGACACCCGGCGGCTGCTTCAGGCCGCCTTCAACCGTCTCCACAGCTTCCCGCGGGTGCTCGTCGCCCAGTCCATCGTCGGCCGCGAGGGGCTCAACCTCCACGAAGCCTGCCGCGTCATCCTGTTGCTCCACCCCGAGTGGAACCCCGGGGTGGCCGAGCAGCAGATCGGTCGGGTCGACCGCCTGGGCAGCCGCTGGGCCCGCGAGCTCGACGAGGCCATCGCCCAGGGGGTGCCCCCCGAGCGGTGGCCCCGCATCGAAGTGCACTCCGTCGTCTTCGGTGGCACCTACGACGAACACCACTGGGGCGTGCTGGAGCAGCGGTGGCGGGACCTCCGCGCCCAGCTGCACGGTGAGGTCATCCCCACCTCCCGCGCGGGCGACGACCCGGAGCTGCGGGCTCGGGCCCAGAGCCTCAACGACGACGCCCCCAACTTCTCACCGCTGTCGGGGAATGCAGGCTGAGTAGACGGTCCATTGAGGGCCGTGGCGGTAGACGTTCCCCGGCCGCTATTTCGCCGCCACCGCCCTCCCCAGCACCCCCGGCCACCGCGCCTCGAACGCCGCCCGCTGCACCTCGTGCCCCCGCAGCCGCGCGATCTCCCGCACCGCCCTCCGGGTCAGCCCGTCCGGCAGCTCCCCCCGCGGCCGCTCCAACACCTCGATGATCTCCAGATCCAGGTGCAGCAGAGCCAGGAGCTGCCCCACTCGGGTCGCGCTGATGCCCTCGGCGCGGGCGATGCTCGCCAGCGTGGGGTGGGTGCCGTCGTCCAGCCAGCCCTGGTAGCGCCGGGCCCGGGCCAGGACGTGCTGGAAGTCCTCTCGCCTCGGCGGAGGCTGGCTGCCCGGGTCGTCCCGCCGCCGGACCCCGCCCGAGGTAGGCGCGGCCGGGGTGCACACCGCCGCGTACCGCGACCGCTGGGCCTCAGCCGTGGGCAGGGCTGCGATGCGGCGCAGCACCAGCTCACTCGGCACCGGCCCGGCGCGGTCCGGGCGGTCCAGGTCGGCCAGGATGCTCGGCTCCAGGTCGAGCAGGCGCCGCACCTGGCTCACCCGGGCCCTGCTCAGCCCCTCCTTCCGCGCGACGTCAACCGCGGTGCGCCCCGGGTCCTCGTCCAGCCACGCCTGCCAGCGCCGCGCCCTGGCGAGCACGCCGCGCACCCGGGCCAGGGCGTGGGCCCAGGGGTCGCCCTCTTCGTCGTCGTCCTCCCGTGGCCCGCAGCCGTGGCCCGCAGCGGGATCGGCTGGCCCGCAGTCCGAGGACTGGCCGTCTACCTTGTCCTTCGCGTGGCCCGCAGCGCGAAGACGCCTGCGCGCGGCCGATAGGCGGGCCTCCTCGGTGGGGCGGAAGCGGTTGCGCCCGAAGGAGGGGCGCTCGGGTAGGGGGACGGTGACCTCCCAGGTGTCCAGGACCTCCGAAGCCCTGGATGAGCGCCCTTCCGTCGTGACCACCACGGGGAGCCATATTGGGCCAGATGGGAACTCGAACCCCACGGCCTTGACCTCGTGGGTCGTCGAGACCGACCTGCCCC
>JAFGBI010000280.1 GCA_016933275.1 Polyangiaceae bacterium
AGGCGAGGACGCGTTTCCAGCGCTGCCTCTGCTGAGGTCTGCTGCCGGTTCGGTGCTCTAGGTCATTGATTTGACGCAGCAATCAACTTGATTGCTGCTCTAGGCGGCGCGAGACCCAGGTTCAAGGGAGCGGGACCAGGCTCGTGACGCAGATCCGACCCGATCCCGTCCGGTCGCCGCCCGGGATCTGGAGCTGGAAATCGAAGGAGTGGTGCGCGACCGCGGTGTCCATCTGGCAGCCGATGTCCACGGCCCAGCTCGGGCAGGTCGCGTCCTAGAATCGGAATGCATACGTCCTGACCGCCGACCGCTGATGGCCTGTCTCGTTCCGGCTCCAGAGGAGGGGCAACCGGTACGCCCGTTCGCACATACCCTCCTGCCGGCATCGCGGCGAGCACTCGAACCGGCTGACCCGCGCCGGCTCCCGCCGCCACAGGCCGAAAAAGACGGGGCAGACGGCGCGCGGGGGAGGGCGCCGCCGTCCTGCTGGCGTGAACGGTGCGGCCCGTGGCACCCTCCGGCTCATGGGTATCTTCGACCGGATGGGCCGAGTCATCTCGAGCAACTTCAACGCCCTGCTCGACAAGGCGGAGGATCCCCGAAAATCGATCGAGCTTACGCTCGAGGAGATGAGGGCTCAGATCAAGGCGGCTCGGCAGGAGATCGTCCGTGGCGTGGCTGCCGAGAAACAGCTACGGCACAAGGTGGAGGAGCTCGACGCCGAGGTGGAGAAATGGGCGGGCCGCGCCGAGTTCGCCGTGCGTCGGGGTGATGACGAGCTCGCTCGGGAGGCGCTCGGCCAGAAACGTCGCGTGACGGCCGAACGGGATCGGGCCGAGGCGTTGCGGGCGGAGCAGCGGGGGCAAGCGCTGGAGATGAAGGCGGAGCTCGAGCGTATGGAAGCCAAGCTCGGCGAGCTCTCGGTGCGCAAGGGCACGCTCACCGCCCAGGCGCAGCAGGCACGTGCGGGCGGCTCGACCGAGGGGACGGGCGCTCGCCCGGGTGGGGCGGCCTTCGCCGAATTCCGTCGAATGGAAGACCAGATCGAGGGCGTCGAGGCGGCCTTCCAGGCACAGCGTGAGGTGGACGATGCGTTGGGCGGCGGGCGTGGTCCCGGTGGCATGACCCAGGGGGAGGTCGAGGCGCGCTTCCGCGCCCTCGAGGGTGGGGGGCCAGCGGGAACCCAACCTCGGGCCGAGGTCGATGACGAGCTGCAGGCCCTGAAACGTCGGATTCGGGTCGACAGCTGAGATGGACAGGATCGTCGTCTGCTTTCGCTGGCGGGGAGCCGTCTCGGAGCGCGAGGCCGGCGGAGCAACGCCAGGCTTCGAGGCCGCGGTCCGGTCCTTGCTCGAGCGTCGCGTGGCGCTGGGTGGTCGCATCGTCGCGTGGCATTCGCGATCGTTTGCCTTCGACTTCCCGCTGGGAGCCCACGAAGACGCGATCTCCCTGCTCGTGGGTGACGCGGTGGCAGAGGCGTCTCGCGAGGGGTTCGGCGTGGGCGTGGCCCAGGGCGGACTCGTCAGCCATTACGAGAATGGGGCGCACCTCGCGCTGTCGAGCGGAGCGGCGCTCGAACGCGCTGCCGCGCTCGCGTCCATCGCCGACCCGGGCGACGTGCTCCTCGATCCCGCGCTCGCTGCCGTGCGGGCAGGCCGTCTGCTGACGCGGGGCGCGCAGCTGGGCACCCTCGCGGGCCGTCGGCTCCGCGGCCTCCGGCTCGATCCGGCTTTCCCTTGGCGGAGGCCGGAGTCGCTCGCGCCGTTGGTCCCGTCCACACTCGTGGGTCCGGATCCCAAGGAGCTCGAGGTGGCGCCCGGGTCGCTCGGTCTGATGGTGGCGCCGCGCGGGAGCGGCGCGACGCGGGTGCTGGCCGAGCTCGCCAGCGGGGTGCCGCGGGCCTTCGCGCTGGGACCTTGGGTCGTTGGCGAGCCGCTGGGGGCGGTGCGGGAGGCGTTCGTACGCGCCAGAGTCACGGTAGAGGCCCTGCCGCCGGTGCACGCCGCGACCCTCGAGGCCCTGCTGGCGAGCGAGGGTGCGGAGCTGGAAGCCACGGGGATGCTCGTCGCCGCTTGGGTGGGGGAGGATGGGCTCATCCTCGTCGACGATGCGGCGGAGGTCGATGCGGACTCCCTCGAAGCCATCGCCTACGCCTGTGGCCACCTGGGCGCTCGCGTCGTGGCCCGGGTGCTCGACCAGACCCACCTGCCGTCGCCCCTGGCAGAGCTGCCCCGCGCGGGGTCGCTCCTGCTCGGAGCGCTCGACCCGGACGAGGCGGCCCGGCTCGTCCGGTCGGTCATCGACGCGACCATGCCCGACGACGTGGTCGCGCGTTGGGCTCGTCGCGGCGGCGGTCGCCCGTTGGCCATCGTCGAGGCGGTCCGCTACGGTTTCGAGAGTGCCGAGCTGGTTCGGGATCAGGGTTGCGTCGTCCCGCGGGGGCGGCTCGGCGGGCGAGGCGGACCCCAGCCTGCCCGCTACTTCATGCTCCAACGCCTTCGCTTCCTCGAAGATGGCGAGCGGGCCGCCCTCGATGCGCTCTTCGCGCTCGGGGGACAGGCAAGGTGGGAGGAAATCGACGCCCTCCTCGCCGCGGCCGGGTGCGAAGCCGAGGGACCCGACGCGCGTTCGCCGCTGGTCCGTGGTGGCTGGATCGTCGACCGAAGCGACACCGAGGTCGCCTTGGCGTCGGCGACGCTGCGCGACGTCCTGAACGAGCAGCTCGCGGTCGAGCGTCGCGGGGATTGGCTCGCGACGGCGTCCGAGCTCCGAGCGCTCACGGATGGCCCGCTCGTCGCAGCGCGCGCAGCCGTGCACGCCTTGCTCGCGGGACGTATGGACCTCGGCGTCGATCTCGCCCGACGGGCCGCGGCAGCCGCGCGCGCGGTCGGGCTCGAGGCGACCGCGGACGCGCTCGTCGCGCTCGCCGAGGCGGGCGACACCTCGGGTCTCGCGTCCCGGGGTCTGACCGGAGGCCTCGGCCCCTGTCGCCTGTCGCGGCGTGGCCAGTCACCGGCCTCCCGGACCCGCGCCTCCCTGCTGGTGGAGGGGACCGTCGGGAGCGAAGCCGCCGCGGTCGATCCGTTGTCCGGACGCGTCGCCGATGCGCTGCGCGTCGGCGACCGCGACGCCATCGCGGCGCTCGCGAAGGAGCTTCGCGCGACGGACGAACGGCAAGCGCTCGCGGATCGCCTGGAAGCGATGTCATCCCTGCGGAGAGGGGACGTCGTGACCGCGCTGCGGCTCGCGCGGGGGATCAAGGCCGGCGCGCAGTCCCTCGATTCCACGGAGCGATGCCGCGCGGCGCTCACCTACGCCGTCACCCTCGGCGCCGCGGGGCGGGCGGCGGAGGCGCTCCTCGAGGCGCTCGACGCCCTCGCTCGGGCCCGTGAGGCTGGCGACCAACGTGGTGAATGTGCCGTCGCGCGGTTTCTCGCCCAGCTCAACGAGTCCGTCGGTCATCACGAGCACGCCCGCGCATGGCGCTCGCTCGGTGAGCTATCATGTCCGTAGATCGTGCGGGATGCCTCGATCATGAACAATCCACGACCCCCGATGCCCTCTTCGCCCGGGTTCGAGCCGAGCGAGGAGTGCACCATGCTGGTGCAGTCTCACGATCCTGGCCTCGATCGCCTGATGGAGGAGCTCTCGGCGGAGAACCTTCGGGCCATGCAGACCGCCCTGGCGCGCTGCGAGGTCGAGCACATCGTACCGGGGAGCGCGTTCGAGGGGTTCAACTACCGAGGTTTCGTCCGTAACCTCCGCGGGATGGGGAAGCTCGAGCTCGGCGGCACCCGCATCTACACCCTGCTCACCCGCCACAATGCGTTCTTGCTGTCGAACCTCGTGGCCGAGGAGCTCCACGACCTCACGCAGGCCTTCATGGGGCTCGATCTGCGCGAAAGGGCCACGCTCCGGGATGGTGAGAAGCGCCGCTTTCTCTACAAGGTCGAGGCGCGTCAGGTCGAGCGCCTTCGCACTATCGTGAACGAGAACCGGATCCTGACCGCGCACCAGTTCTCGTTCGCGGACCTGGCACAGTTCCAGCAGCGCCTGGCAAGCTGTACGGCGCCCGACAGGAACCTCGACCTCGCCGCGTTCGCCGCCACCGTACAGTCTGTCTCGAACCTCTATCTCGACGCCCACCAGGAGCAGTACCATCACCTCGTGGCCGGGGATCCGCCGGCGACCTATCTGCTCTTCATCGCTCCGCAGACGGAATTCCCCGACGCGGTTCGCCTGTCCTTCGGGGGCACCGCTCTGCGGCTGCTGAGGGACTAGAGCAGCAATCAACCTGATGGCTGCTCTCAATCACCGGCCGCGCATCGGCGATACTCGATGCGTTGGACCGACGACCGGAGCGGCGGGTTTTCGGCTGCCGGCTGCGGTTCCGGCGACCACCGGGGATTCGGCCGGGACCTTCGGGACGGACTCGGTGGCACTGGCC
>JAFGBI010000281.1 GCA_016933275.1 Polyangiaceae bacterium
AGGCGAGGACGCGTTTCCAGCGCTGCCTCTGCTGAGGTCTGCTGCCGGTTCGGTGCTCTAGGTCATTGATTTGACGCAGCAATCAACCTGATTGCTGCTCTAGGGTGCGGCTCACTCGATGGACGCACCTGCCGCGATCCAGTCCACCACCAGTCGAAGGTCGGCGTGGGAGAGGCGTCGCCCTCGCCCCTCTTCCCCGAGCGGCATCGGCGAGCCAGGAACGAACCGGGCGCGCAGCCGTTCGGCGTCCTCCAAGTACGATGCGGCGCAGTCCTCGCCGACCGGGGCGGAGTAGCGGGTCTCGCAGGGGTCCTCGCCGGGCGGCCAACGGTCGTTCACGAGGAGCTTGTAGACGAGGTAGCTTGAGCCAGGATTGGCTCGGGCGATGATCGGCATGGCGATGCCAAGTGGCTTTCCCGCCACGTCTGCCTCCATCGCATCCGGGCCGATGTCGGTCTGGTGAGCGACGGACCCGATTGCCGTAAGGGCGAACCCCTCGGCGTCCCCGAGGTCGAGGCCCATACGGGGTGCGGCGCATTCCGCATCGCCGGCTGCCGAACCCGCGCGCCGACAGGTGGACGGATCCGGGGATCGGTGGCAGCCCGCGTTCGCGCAGCCGCCCCGCTCGATGGCCCCCATCATCGCGGCGAAGGCCGGTGGTGGGGTGGGTGGAGGAGCCGCCTCGGCGTCGCGGCGGGTGCGAAAAGTAAAACTCGTCGGAGCGGGCCCGGAGTCGGTGAGCGAGGCGCCGTCGAAGGCGCGAAAACCCCAGCCCGGATCCGCGGTCGGCTGCAGGAGCCGGACGGAGTATCGCGTGCCCCCGAGCCAGTTGGCCCCGTCCGGCACCCGGTAGACCACGGCGCGTTCGATTGGGCTGTACTCCGGACTGAGGAAGACGCCATTGTTCCCGGTCCGAACCTCGACCGATTGGCGTACCGCCGTGCTGGGGAGGAGGAACCGGTCGAATCGGAGCACGATCGGGGAGTCTACCGGCACGCCGCAGTCGTCGGGTGACTGAGGGGTGCATTCCGTTCCCGCTCCCGGAGTCGGTGAGGTTCCCACGAGCTCGAGGCTGGGTCCGGCGATGGGCAGCGTGGCCGCCCTTCCCGTATCGCAGGCGATCGAGGCCAGCAGAAGCAGCGCCGAGCACCACTTCGCCAACCACCCGTCTCCCCATCCACCGCAAACCCGGCCGTCGCTCCTTCGAGCTCGCCCAACGATCCCCCGGCCGGTTCCCGAAGGGACGGTTCCCGGAATCAGCTCTCCGAGTACATGCTGAGCTGATCGCGGATCGTCTCTTCGCTCACTCCCGTTCGGATGTGGTCCTTGAGGCAGTCGGCCAGCGTGAGCAGGAGGTCGTCGACGCCCTTCTCTTCGATGATCTTCGAGAGTAACGCTCTCGCCTCGCGGCTGTCGTCCTCGCGCAGGAAATCCCGGACCTTCTCCACCGAGATGTCGCCCTGGAAGTCCAGGTACAAGTTGGACAGAAGATACCGAGCTAGTTCCTTCACCAAGGGCCTCCTTGGGCACGGGGCGCGCCCGCATTGGCGAGGACTGGCTATACCTTTCGGGGGAACAGGTGCGCAAGAAGTTTGGCATCAACCGCCCTATCGTCGTCTCACTTGCCGTCGTACGACCTTGCCCTTCGCCTCGCCGCGCGATGGGATCGTGCGGTGGGGAGCTCATTCGCATCGGGCAAGCTCGGGGTCGGCGCGGTCGTGGCAGACCCAGCAGGATCTTGGGTTCTTTCGGATCGCGGACCGACAACGGTGGGAGAAACCCGCCCCATGTGGATTGGCCCGATGGCCGATTCCGTCTCCGGCGCCCCCCCGGGGTGCAGTCGCGTGGCACCCCACGCAATCGCGCTCCACATGGCACCCGACGCAGCTGTTGAGGTTGCGGCGAGCCGCCCAGGCGTGGTGACCGCGCGTTCTTGGAGCATCGATCCACACCGAGGTAGGTGGGTGGAATCGACCCCGGGCTGCCGCAGCCCTGCCGGATGTGGTTCTGGCGAGTCCCAGCCGCTGATGGCACGCAAGGCAGAAGGACTGCTCGCGATGGCAATTGGTGCAACGAAGTGAAGCCTGGTTCGACGCCCGACCGTGAAGGTTGAGCCAGTCGTTGGGATGGAGGTTGCGATTCCGCGTCCGGCCATCATGACAGGAGGCGCATTCCCGCTCCTGGTGGCAGTTCGCGCAGAACCGAGAGTTGCGGCCGGCCGCGTCGTGGTGCCTCCGCACGAAATCTGCGCCATGTGCGGCATTGCCGAGCCAGCGAGGGGGCGAAAGCTTGCCGGTCGGGAAGCTCTTCCGCAGCACGCCCCCCTCCGACAGGTGGCAGGTGCTGCAACGTCGGGGGGCATCCCCGCGCGACGCGCCGATCGCGAAGTGGCAGTCGGCGCACCGACGCATCGAGGGAAGGGCGAGTCGTCCTTCCCTTCGGCCGGTTGCTGCCCCCACGTGACATTGACCGCAGCCGATGTTCCGGTTCGCGTGGACGGAATGGTCGAACTGGAGGTTTGGGTGAGGGTATTGCTGCCGCAAAACGCGATTCGGGTCGCCGCCCGCAAGGGTGTGGCAGGTCGTGCACTGGGGCTCGCTCGCGCCTGCCGTGGCCAACGCGTCCGGATCCCGATGATCCGTGTGATGGCATCGGTCACAAGCGGTTCCCTTCGGGAGGAGCAGGTCCTTGGCGCGTCTGCTCGTCGTCGCGGCGCGGTGGCAATCCGTGCAGGCTAGCCCCGCGGGTTCTCCATGGCGCCTGTGGGAGAAGCGCACGGTCTGGCGCTCCGGTGGAAAGACGGCGCGGCTTGGGGCACTGTCTCGGGCGGCCAGCTGCCCCGTGGTCGTGGCGGCGCGACGGCTCGACCTCGCTCCGTCGGCCTGGGCGGGTTCCACCCTGCCCAAGGCCATGATGAACGCGCCCGTCACGAGCAGGACGACCAGGCTCTTCGCGCACCGATCGGGTTGCTGACGGCAACGGCAGCGCTGGAACGGCGTTTGTGCAGGGCGAGGCCGCGTTCCCCGCGCCGCCTCTGGCGAGGTCCGCTGTCGGGTCGGTGGTCCAGGTTGTCGATTGGACGCAGCAATCAACCTGATTGCTCCTCTGGGCGATGCTGGTCGGGACGTCATAGCGCGACCTCCAGCTCCAGAGTGAACAGGATCCGGTACCGCTGTCCGACGAGGCGGTTCGTGGTGTGTTCCCACTCGACGCCCAATCGCGAGTGGGCCGCGGGGCGCATGCCACCACCGACCACGTAGGTGAAGCTCGTCGCGTCGCGCGCCGGGAGCCACTCGTCATGCCAGTCGTGAAGAGAGAGCAGGAGGAGCGCGTCGTAGTCGCCTTCACGAAAGGTATGGTCGATCTCCAAGTCGATACCGATCTGGTGTCCCTCACGGCTCCCGTCACCGCCGCCATCCAACGAGACCTTGCCGCGTTCCCAGCGTCTGACGACTGCGAAGCTGGCGAAGGCGTCCGTGCTGTTCGGCGCGGAGTCCTGTCCATTCGTGCCACCCGCTTCGGGGTCTTCCTCGGCGCTTGCCCCCTTCGATACGCGGTAGGCTCGTGCTCCGGCTCGCGGCGCGAGGGACAGGTTCCTCGACGGGGCCAGGTCCGCGCCGAGCTCCACCGAAGTCATGGGGTTGGTCGAGAACCAGTTGAAGATGGAGTCCCCATCGTAGGTCGGCAGTGTGTAGTCATAGCCTGCGGTCAGGGTAATCGGCTCCGTGACGAACCAGCTCAACGTCGCGGCGTGTTCGTTCACGATGCCGAGCAGGCAGTCGTAGACGACACGCCCCGTGATTGCGCCGAGCTGGTCGCGGCTAACGACGATCGCACCACCCAACCGCTCGGTGGCGACGCGCGACTGCTCGATCACCTCGAACGATCCCGGAGACTCGGGAAAGACGGTAAGGTATGCGGCGTCCCGCTCCTCCACCCGACGGTACGCGAGCTCGGCATCGAGCCAGTCAAGCCCGTGGGACGCCACCGAGAACCCCACCGCGGGGGCGAGCTTGCGCTGGTCGAGGTAGCTCGGCCACCGGTTGGCCTCGAGGTCGCGCCGGGAGCCGCGGTGCACTCCATCCGCGGTGAACCGCGACGTCGCGAGCAAGGGGACGACGGCACGTTGCTCGAAACCGGCATACCCGGCGATCTCGACCGGCGCCGGCGCGGCGATCGACACCCGAGCGCCGTCGAAGGACCACCACCCGAGGGGATCGACTACGTACTGGCGCCCGAACCGAACCGCGAGCGCGTTCCCGCCGAGCTGGCGGGCGTCGAAGTATGCGTACTGGAGGTCGACCGGGGCGGCCTCGACACCCGGGATGTAGTCCTCCTCGTTCGTGGGATCACTGAGTGACGCGCTCTGGCCGAGGTCGGAGTCGAGGCGCAGGCGCGAGCTGAACGCCAACCAGGGTCCCCCAGACTCCCTCTTGCCGAGGATGTCTCGGACGGTCAACCCGAGCGTCTGCGTGTACCGCCGCTGGCGCATCTCGCGCGTTCCATAGGGGTTCGGTACGGCATAGAGCTGGACGTCGCTGCTGGCGTCGACCGCGGCCTCCGTGGCGGCGGCTGGTCCCGGTGCATGACCGAGCGCGAGCAGCGTGGCTGCGATGTACCAATTGCTGCGATTCACCACGCCTCCGCCGGTCGGCGTGGCAACGACGATCGCCGACTGCCTCGTCGCCTGTCAACCAGCCGCGATGCCCGGCACCCACAGGGCGTAGAGATAAACGATGGGGCCAACGATCATGAGTGCGTCGAGCCGATCGAGCAGCCCCCCGTGTCCGGGCAGAATTCGTCCGGAGTCCTTCATGCCGCTCGACCGCTTCAGGAGGGACTCGGCCAAGTCACCAGCTTGGCCCATGGCACCACCTACCAGTGCGAGGCCCAACCCGTGATGCACCGGGATCGCGGGCAGGTACCAGAAGTGCGCGAGGAGTGCGGCCAGGGATGCTCCGGCCAGCGCGCCGAGAAACCCGGCGCGAGTCTTGGCTGGACTGATCTCGGGATAGAGCTTCGCCTTGCCAAAATAACTCCCCGAAATGTACGCGGCGGTATCGGCGAACCAGGCCAGGGTCAGTGACAAGGCGACATAGCCCGGTCCGGAGTCGCCGAGGTCGCGGCGCAGCATCGCGACGGTCGTGAGCAGTACTCCGATGTACAAGGGACCGCTCACCCCCGCCATCTGGCGGAGCCCGGCGGTCGCGATCTCCCCCAGACGCCACAGGGGGACGAGCATCCCGGCGACGGGCACGGCCAGGAGTACGGTCAGGAGGACGCGTGGGTCCCTGGAGAAGCAGTAGACGGTAATCGACACGATGAGGGTGCTCGCCACCCCGATTGCTTGCGCAATCCGGTCGCCGCCGTGGGTCATCGAGAAAAGCTCCTTGGCGGCGATGACCTCCGCGAATGCCACCAGCAGGAACCAGACCCAGGGTGGCGCAAGGAACGCCGCGACCGCCAGGACCGGAAGGATCAGGCCTGCCGTGAGCAGTCGGCTGAGGAGGTTCTTGAGTTGCACGACGCTGATGGGGGAGCGCCCGATTCTTACCGTCCGACGGCAGGGGGCGCACGCCCAAAAAGTCAGGCAGAAGCCCGAGACACGGACGGGTGAGCGGTTCGAGCATGATGTCTTGCCCGGCACGCGGGGTCCCGGTATGGCATTTGTCCCGAGAGAAGCGGCATGCTGAGGATTCGGAGCTTCGTAGAGCGCCGTTCGCGCCTGATGGCGTTGGCGGGAGCGCTCGCGCTCCTCAGTCGGGTGGTTGCCCTCGCTCCCCCGCCCCCTACGGCCGAGGGCTTGGCTGGGATCCTCGGGCGGAGCGTAGGGGGTGTCGTGCAGGCGAGGGACATCGCATGGGAGCCGTCGAGCGGGCTCCTTGGCGACGCCACGCTCGGGCGGCGTGTCCTGTTCCTGGGTGCCCCCAGGGCTGATGGGCCCCGGGATCTGTATCGCGCCCGGGTGCGGTTGGGGCGGGACGGTTCCCCGGTCGTCGTGCGAGACCTGCGGAACCTTTCTTCCACCCCCCTGGGGGACGAGGCGGGGCTCACGACGAACGCTGGCTACGCTTCCTTCGCGACGGTGGCGTATGGCGGCGTGCAAGCGGTCACGGTGCTAACGCTCGATCGAGGCCCTGCAGGTGGCGCGGCCCTCACCCCGTTGGGGTGGCTGCAGCGGACGCTCACCGCATGGCAGAGCACGGGGTCGCCGCGCGGCCTAGGGCGGATGGATGTCCTCTTCGACGTCGCTCCCGCGGCGGTCGAGATCGAGCTCACGCCGCCGACCGTGGCGATTGGTGTGGACGGCCGCAGCCACGGACTGCTGTTGGACACCATGGGGAGCACCTTGACCGAACGCGGCGGAGGGCAAATCTCTGGTATCCATCTTGCCCGCGTGGCCCCTGACGCGAAACCGTTCATCTTGTGGGCGGTCGACACGGCGCGGATGACATTCGGTGCGAGGCCCGTTGCCTGGGCGGAGGACGTTGCCTTCACGACCGCCGACCTCCTGCGACAGGCATACTTCGGCCTTGGGGTTGCCGGGGCGCGTCCGTCGGCGAAGTCGGACAGCCCCCTGTCCCCCCCCGCCGACGCCGCCCTGGCGGGGCCCGCCGACGACTGGCCACCCCCGAACCTGCCCTCGATCTGGGATACGGAGCTCGCCGGCGAGGGGGTTTGGGAACCCGTCGAGTACTCCTTCCTGGCACCGGTCGTTGGCTCGACGAGTGAAGCCCCTCCCTACTTCTTCCGGACCTTCATTCGCCCCGATTCCAAGCGATCCTTCTCGAGGCTCATGCTGGTGGCGCTCGACATGCGCCAGCTCGATGTTCGAGTTCAGGCAGGACGAGAGGATCCGAAGCCTCTCACGGGTCCATCGGGTACGGGGCGGATCCCGCGCGAAGGCAACACGCTTGACCGGGTCGTGGCGACGTTCAACGGCGCGTTCAAGACCGACCATGGCCCCTATGGGATGGTGGTGGACCGTCGCGTCTTGCTGCCGCCCGTTCCCGGCGCGGCGACGTTCATCGTCGACGATCAGGGTCGCTCCGGGTTCGGGACCTGGCCGGCGTCGCCGGAGATCCCGGCGCACGTCGTCTCCCTACGGCAGAACCTGGAGCCGCTGCTGGTCGATGGGACCATCAACCCCACCGGGCGGTCCACCTGGGGTGAGCAGTTGGTTGGGACCGGCGTGCAGACCCAGCGCACCGCGATCTGTATGACGCCGGCAGGTCATGTCTACTACGCTTTCGGCTCGCACATCGATGCGACGAGCCTTGGCCGTGGTCTGCGGCAGGCGGGGTGCAGCTACGCCATTCACCTCGACATGAACCCTCGCCATTGCGGCTTCGTCTTCGCCGATGTCGTGGACATGGACCAGCACCGCTTCGAGCTGCGAAAGGCAGACGGTGAGATGAGCATCGCTCCGGAGAAGTTCGTGTTCTCGTCCGCCAAGGACTTCTTCTACGTGCTGGTCCGGGATCTGCGACCCCCCTCGATCCAAGGGGCGGTGTGGGAGCCAAGCCCGGGACGGCAACCGAATCCCGCGTTTCTGACCGGCATCTTCAGGACGGTGGTTCGCGTCGGTGGGGTAGCGGTCGAGCTTACGAGCTTCGCCCCGAATCGCTTCGACTTCGTCCTCCGCGCGGGGACCCGCGAACCCCGACCTTTGACCGCTCCTCCGCCCACGATCAAGCTCGAAGCGAGCGATCAGAAGCGCGCTCTTGCCGCCATCGGGCTCGGGGCGACCACGACGGAGCACCAGCTCGGGCTGAGCTTCCACCAACTGCCGACCTTGGGGTTTCGGGATGACGCGGCCATTCTCGCGGTAGGCCCCAGCGGCTTCTTGCGGGTCGTTTCGACCCCTGCGGCGCTCAAGCTCGGGGCAGGAGAGGTCGCGATCCAGCTACCGCTGCTCGCTTCGGAATCCTCCCCCAACCCCCGTGCCGATGCTCCTGGACCGCTCCGCGAGCGGGCCGCTCTCGGCACCGGCTGTGATGGGCACGTCATGGTGGCGCGCGCGACCCACGACACGAGCGCGGTGCTCGCGAACGCGCTGCTCGCTGCCGGTTGCGATCTGGTTGTGGAGTTGGAGCGGGGCGCGCAGATCCCACCGTTCCTCCACCGCGCTCGGACGCCGGATCCCCCCGCGTCCCAATACGATGGCAGTGTCCTCTACGCGCTGGACCGCCCAACTCGGCCTCGCACCTACCGCTTCTGAGCCACCGAGCGCGATCCTCGGCCACCCGTCCCGCAGCATCGCCCGCGCCAGGGGGCAAGCGGGTGCCGAAGATGCCCCGGCCTCGTGTCCGTTCACGGAGTCCTGACCCAAAAAGACCGGCCGAGCTCCATTCCGCTGGCGTCGCTGCTCCTGCGGTCCGGTGCTCGACCGCTCGAGGACGCTCCGCTCCGGTGCTCGTCGCGACCAGGGCACCGATCCGGTTGCCGACCGCAACGGCAGCGCTGGAAACGCGTCGGCGCGAGGCGAGGACGCGTTTCCAGCGCTGCTCCTGGAGAGGTCTGCTGCCGATCTGGTGCTCTTGTCCCTTGGCGGTGTGACCTTGACCGGATCTGGCAGGACTTCTTTGACTTTTTCGTGGCCATCAGCAACCAGGCGTCATTGACCAGGGTCTCCGCGTTCTACCTGACCGCTGACTGCTGACCGCTAACGGCCTGTTTGGCTCCGGTTCCGCCGGGCTGGAGCACCGATCCGGTTGTCGACCGCAACGGCAGCGCTGGAAACGCGTCCGTGCGAGGCGAGGACGCGTTTCCAGCGCTGCCTCTGGTGAGGTCTGCTGCCGGTTCGGTGC
>JAFGBI010000282.1 GCA_016933275.1 Polyangiaceae bacterium
CGAATCCCATCCCGACCACGCGCTTGAGGCGCATCAAGTAGCCCATTGCTCGGCGAATTCCACCGTCGCAAAGGAGCCGCTCCCAAGCGCTTCTATGCGTTCGCGGAGAACCTGCCGGACTGGGAGCTCGATCAGCCGGTCTGGCTTTTTCTCTCTGATTCGCAGCGAGCCGAGCTGTTCCGCCTGGGCATCGTCTCGGCGCTGCCCGATACCTGACGCGGTCACGTCGTCATGAGGCAGTCCCGGATCGCTCGCGAGGTTCACCGACGTCGGCGGGCGCATAGTTGGGATGAACGCCAAGCCGACGCGCACCCGAATCGGGGCGGGCGGATGCGGAGGGTGTCGTGGCCGGGGCGCTCAGGACTGGTTGCACCGACTCGACCCGAACAGCACGACGCGGACGAGAAGCGCGGCGAGCTTCCCGGCAGTCAGCTCGTGAAGGTCCAGCAAACGGGCCGGGGTCGCGCGAGGCGGCTACGGGTCGCCGAACGTGCAGGTCGTCATCGACGCGTCGCACGCGTCGGCTGGGAACCAGTCCAGAGGAGGTGCCGGCGCCGCCCCCGCGCCCGTCGGTCCCCACGCCGGAGGCGCTCTTTCCGGAGCAGGCCGCCAGCCCAAGCCCGAGGATCGGCCACGCTCTCGCCAGTCCCTGGCTAGCCCTGCCGCTCGCGCTCATCCGTCCTCCCGAGGCGCCGATACTAACCCTTCTTCCCACCTTGCGGGTCGAAGACGGTCGATGGCACCCGAGGACCAGCTCGATGGCGCAGACGGCCGCGGCAGCTCCCTGCCTTCGCGCTCTCCCTGACATCCGAGCTCCGGCGCGCGGTTTGCGCGCTCCGGGTCCGTCACTTCGGCAGCGCTGCGGCAGCGAGAGCCGACCAACGGAAGTATCCACCAGCCAGGGTCGATCCAGGGGATGGCTTGTCGCGCATGGAGAGAGCATACGACCAGGCGGGGGGCGCTGTCGGTCAGTGTCAGCACGACCCGCAAAACTTCGTGGATCCGGGCACCGGCGGCGCCTTCCCCGGGCCACGAGCTGCACCGCAGGCCCAACGCGACGTATGTTGCACGTCTCTGCAGCCGGTCGGAGCCCCCTCCACCCTGTCCCCGAGCGTTCGCCGAAGAGCCGGTGGCGCTTGCGGTCCCACGACAGCCATTGCAGCAGCATGCCGCCACTCGCCGCGTAATGAGCGGCTGCTCAGTCGTCGGCGCGTGGTCCCCTCTGCTCCCCGTTCACCTCCTCCTACACTCCCTCTCGCCGGGCGAACCATGCGTCCTCCCCCCCACCTACCTGTCCTTGCGGATTTGGGTGGCAAGCCTTGGGGGATCATTACAGGAGGGCGGCGGTGAAGGCGCGCTTTCCTGCCTCGCCTTCATCCACGGCGACGAGGATGCGATCGTACACCCGTCATGCTCCGGAGCCGTCTGTCGCCAGGAGCCCGTGCAGGACATCCGCGCGATCCAGGCACCCGACGAGCCGCTTCTCGGCGTCCACCACGGCGACGATCTTGTGCCCGCCGGCCAGAATGGAAGCGATGGCTTCCTTGAGCGGCGAACCCTCCTGCGTGATGGCCGTCTCGACCATGAGGTCGGCCGCGATCCGCGCGGTTGCATGCTTCTCGGTGCGTGTCTCGTCGGGCTTCGGGTGAACGAACGGCAACCGATGGATCAGAGAGCGCAGCGCGCTCGGACGCAAGGCCGGCGTCACGCGCTCGAGCACCTCGGCGTCCGTGACCTTGCCCATGACCCGCCGCTCGCTGTCGACGACGATGCAGCGGTTGAGGCGGGTGGAGACCACCGCCTGCAGCACCTCGGGCAGCGGCGTATCCATGAAGACGGTCGGAACGTCACGCCGCATCGATTGGGCAACTGGCGCATCGACCGCGAGCCCGGTTTCGCGGCGCGGCGCCTGCGGTTGTTCGAAGACGCGTGCCGCCGTGCGCAGCAAATCGAGCCGGCTGATCATGCCGACCATCGCCCCGTTGTCATCCACGACCGGCAAGCGCTTGAGGCGGCGGTGGGCCATGATCTCGGCGACCTTCGTCAACGGCATGGTCTGGTCGACCGTGACCGGCCGGGGCGTCATCACGCTCCCCGCGGTCTTGCCTCCTTGGGTAAGGTGCTCGAGCTCGGCGTGCAGCTCGGGCGTGTCGAGCGAGGGGAGCAGGTCCACTCGGATGCTGAGGCCGGCACGCTCGAGCAGGTCGGAGTTCGTGATGATGCCGACCGGCGCTGCATCCTTGATCACCGGTATCGCCCGGTAGCTCTTGCCGACCAGAAGCTCGACGACCTGGCGCACCGAAGCTTCGGGAGTAACCGAGACCACCTCGCGCGACATCACGTCCGCGGCGCGCAAGGCGCTCGCGACATCACGGACCGGGTATGGGCAGAAGAGGGCGACGTCGGTGTCATCTACGGTGATGAACCCGTGGCGGATCATCTCCTTGACCCGCGGCAACAGGCGCTCGACTTGCTCCGGAGTGTCGATCCAGTCGATCACCAGGGGGAGGCGCTGGTTGATGTCGACCAGCCGCGATGTGTGAATTTCCCCCGAACCACCGAACCCTTCGATGCCGCGGAACACGGTCGCTCCCGCCGCGCCCTCCTTCCGGAGAAACGCGAGGATGGCCACCGGGATGGGCTTGTGCCGGTACAGCTGGCCCTCATCCACATAGATGCGGACTCGCTTCCCCTTGCCTGAAAACGTGCCAGTCGCCATGGCCAACCTCCCGTCAGGACCAGTTGCCAGGGGCCCGGAAGTCTTGGCGGCGAGGTGGTTTCCCGTCTTGACCTGGCTCAGCCCTTACAGCACTATGCGTTCGATATTCGTCTCTGTCCACGGGTGATGAGGCCCGCCCGCGCCTTGGCGCGAACCACCCCGCGAGGGGTTGATGGCTTCTACGGGTACCCCCGTGGAGGCTTGGCTTGAATACCTCATACACCGTCGCAGCCACCTGGATCGGCCTCGCAGTCCCGGCAGCGGTCAGCGTCGGCCGGCCCAGCCCGGCGGCGGCCCTGGACGAGCTCGCCATCGGCATCGTCGCCGGGAACGCCCCACACACCACCGCGATCGACTTCCCGGGAGTGGCGGAACTCGCGGCGCGGTGGGTGATTGCGCCCGCGTCGTCGGAGTGGAGGTGCGAGGCGCCGACGATCATGTACTCCATCATCGCAGCGAACGGCATGGTAGAGTTCGACCCAGCCAACGATCGGCTGCGATGTGGCGCACATCCATGGAGGCGTAGTGCTTCACTTCTTCTGGATATGCATCGGCGGTGCCCTTGGCACCGGCTCCCGGTACCTGGTGGGCATGTGGGCGGCCAAGACGCTCGGCACGGGCTTCCCCTACGGCACGCTGCTCGTCAACGTTGTCGGCTCGCTCCTCATCTCGATCGCGATGTACCTGAGCGTCGACACGGCAGCCATCCCCCTGCCGGTCAGGCTGTTCCTCACCACCGGCCTGCTGGGCGGCTTCACCACCTACTCGTCCTTCAACTACGAGACGATCAAGCTCTTCCAGAGCGGGGCCTGGGGGCTGGCCGCCACCAACATCCTCATCACGGTGCTCGTCTGCGCAGCCTCGGGGCTGCTCGGCCTTTTCGTCGGCGCGCGCATCGCGGGTGCCATCAGCTAGTCCGCAGGGGCGAGCTCTTCCGCCCGCCGAGACCAGGCAAGCCGCAGGAGGGGGCATGATGCAGATGCCCCGCGCGACATCCGACGGCTCTCGTCTCGAGGCGCTCGAGTTGCTCGCGGTCGACGCCCGCGCGACGCCGCTCGCGGCCGACACGCTTGCTCTCTCCGACCGGGTTCGGGACGGGCTCTTCTACGTGGCCTGCGTCGGGCAGTTCAAGCGGGGCAAGTCGACCTTGCTCAACGCGCTCGTGGGGCAGCCGCTCCTACCCGTCGGCGTGGTTCCGGTGACCGCGGTGGTCACGGTGGTGCGCCACGGCGAGCGTCTGGCGGCCCGCGTCCGGTTCGCCGCCGGCGGCTGGCAGGAGGTCGCCACGGGTAACCTCGCGCAGTTCGTTACCGAGGAGCAGAACCCCGAGAACCGCAAGGGCGTCGCCGCGGTCGAGGTCTTCGTGCCGAGCGAGCTGCTCGCGTCCGGGATGTGCCTGGTCGACACGCTCGGGGTCGACTCCGTGTTCGTCGGCAACACGGAGGGGAGCCAAGCCGTAGAGCAAGAGATCGCCCGCATCAACACGCTGAGCGACCGATTCACGGCGCTCAGTCTCGAAAGGAAGGGATCCAACCCATGAAGAAGATCACCAACATCGTCGCCCGCGAGATCCTCGATTCCCGCGGCAACCCCACCGTCGAGGTGGATCTTCACGTCGAGGGCGGCGCCTGGGGCCGCGCGGCGGTGCCCTCGGGTGCCTCGACCGGCAGCCGCGAGGCGCTCGAGCTGCGCGACGGCGACAAGGCGCGCTTCGGGGGCAAGGGCACGCTCCGCGCAGTCAAGAACGTCACCGAGTCGATCCTCCCCGCGGTGCGCGGCATGGACGTGGACGATCAGGCGGCGCTGGACAAGAAGCTCTGCGAG
>JAFGBI010000283.1 GCA_016933275.1 Polyangiaceae bacterium
CAGAACCTGGAGGGCGTGCAGCGGCTCCTGCGTGCCGCCTAAGTGGCTGATATTTCCTGGTATTCAACCCGTTTGTCGCTCTAGGCGTGCAGCGCTTCGAGGAGGTGCCAACGAGGAAACATGGGCTGGTGCTAAACCCCAGAGAGCGGAGCGCGCCCTTCGTCGCGCGGGCGAAGGATCGGCTCGTGGTGCTCGCCGAAAAGGACGGGTAGCGACGGTGTTCGGTTCGGTGCGGAGAGTCGCCGCGTGATCCCGGTCGTCGTCCTCCACGAGACCGAGCCAGCGCCACCGATGGCGGTGCTGCTCGAGGCCTGCTCCGGCGTCGTCGCCCCGAATTCCTGCACCGCGGCGGCGCCGAACAGGCGACCCTTGGCCATGGTAACCCTCGGCCCGTCGACTCGCGTCGATGTCTGCGTCTACCCAACCGTCGCCGAACCCGCCGCTGCCGCCCCGGGAGTCTGGTCGGTCGACGCCGTCCATTGCCGGTGAACGGCGCCGCGCACCGCGTCGAGCAAGGGAAGTAGGAGGACGTGAGGAACGGAACCGAGAACGAAGCGGGGAGTCAGCCCGGGCGCCAACGCCCTCGTGTCATCGAGCTAGCCGCCGGCCCCCGCGGTCGAACCGCCGTTGCCGGCAGCACCCGCGAGGGCAAGGTCACCGGCGGCGCCGCCTCCCTCGGTGGTGACGCCCCCTTGGCCCGCATGAGCGCCGTCGATGCCAGCGGCGCCGGCGCTGTCCGGTTCACCACCGGCACCGCCAGTGGCCACCACGCCGCCAGTTCCGCCAGCGACCCCGCCGGCTCCGCCTTGCGTGGTGTCATCCGGACACGCGCACCGACCGAAGTAGGTTCCGTCGGCGCTGCAGCGCATGCTCCCGAGGACATCGTCCTCGCACTGGCAGGCCACCGAAGCGCCAGGGTCGCAGATCTGGCTTGAACCGCCGTCCTCGGCCAATCCACCGCGACCGGGATCGACACCGCCGGCTTCGCCGGCCGCGCCGTTCTCCGCCCCGCCGGCGCCACCTTGCGAGGTGCCGTCGTCCGGGCAAACGCATGGACCGTAGGTGCGGTCGGCCTGACAGCGCATGTAGCCGAGGACCTCGTCCGGACATTGGCAAGCCATCGAGAACCCCGGGTTGCAGCCCTGCGTCGAGCCACCAGTTCCGGTAGAACCACCGGTCCGAGCGCCCCAAGTGCCACCCGTGCTGCGCACTCCCC
This sequence comes from Polyangiaceae bacterium, assembly GCA_016933275.1. Lineage (GTDB taxonomy): Bacteria > Myxococcota_A > Polyangia > Polyangiales > Polyangiaceae > JAFGBI01. Next base: position 1,217 of record JAFGBI010000283.1, read on the forward strand.
CGGTCGTGGTGCCGCCGCCGGTGGACGAGGGTTGGTAGGCACCGTATCCGCCGGTGCTGACATCTCCGTCGTCGTCGTCATCGTGGCTGCCGCACGCGATCGCGGCTAGTCCGAGCATCAGCGCCATCCGCCTTGGCGTTCTCATGGTAGGGTCCCTTTCCCAAGCGTCGCCGCGAGCGAGCCCGCGCGCATGAACGCGGAGGTCGCCGAGATCAGCCCACCCCAAAAACCACCTCTGGTCACGAGACCCCGCCCGCTCCCGCCGAGGGGTTTCCCTGCCCAGCTGCGCCCGCGGCCGGAACCTCGCCCACCGAGCCACCTTCTCCGCTCGCGCCGGGCACGTCGAACCCGAGGTCCGCACCACCCTCGCCCGCCCTGCCACCACCGCTCGTCCCGCCCCTCACGACGTCCGCGCCACCGTTGCCTCCGTCCACCCGGCTGCTCGCACCGGCAGAGGAGCCGCCATCGCCACCCACGTGCCGGCCGCCTTGGGCGGCCCCGCCTTCGGCGGGGCCTTGGCCGCCGGCGCCCCCGGCATCGGGATCCGGGGGGCAGTCACACCCGGACCAGCCGCTCCCATCTGCGGCACAGACGTTCTCGAGCGTCGGATCGGTGGGGCAGTCGCACGACCGCCGGGCATTCGGGATACAGAACACACCCACGAAGTCCTGCCCGCCCGTCGCGACCGTGCCCCGACCGCCGGTGCCGCCGGTGGGGCGCAGGCCGGTGCCGCCGGTCGTGTAGCCGCCGGTGGCAAGGCCGCCGGTGCCGTGGAGCCGGCCGCCAGTGCCATCCAACGCGTCGTCGCCATCGTCGCGGTTGCCACATGCTGCGGTGAACAGAACCGCGAGCAGCAGCGCTCTGGTCAACATCGCCATCCTGCCGGTCCCTTCCCGAGCCGACGCCCAGTCTACCACGTGCGAACGCGTAGGCAGGCTTCGACCGTGGCAACCATCGGGTGGGGCGAGGCCGGACACCTCTGGCTCCCGCGATGGCTCGCTCCCTCCTCGCCGAAACCAGCAGTCGAGCCCGAAGATTCGGACCGAAGCACAATCCAATCGACGGGTCCCTGGCACCCGGCAGTTCGCTCGGCCTCGAATTCCGCCGAGGTCGCCCATTTCCAGAGCACCTGCGCCACCGCTTCGCCGCCCCCCGGCTCGGGCCACGTCGGCGCGGATCGACTCCGAGCTTCGCTTAGCTCGCCCAGCGCTCGACGAACTGGCAGAGCGCGCGTTCCTGGCGCGCATCGAGGCTACTGAACTCGACCCCGAAGCCACGGCTCGTGAACCAGCGTACCCGCGCAGGAAGGATGAGCCAGTCGTCCTCGGGCGAGAGCTGAACCAACACCCGGACCCGTTCGCCGTAGGACGGAACCCGCTCGGCCGCGATGTGCATGCCGCCGAGCGACAGATCCAACATCCGACCCCGCAGCTTCTCCCCGGAGTCGCGCGCGACGACCACGCCCATGTCCGTCGTGATCCGGACGACTCGGCGTCGGATCCCGCTGTCGACCGGAGCGCTCTTGGGAGGTCTTGGGTCTCGGACTGGGTTCACAGCAGAGACACCTCCATCCCGCACACCGCCTGGCTCCCAATCAGCGCGCGTGGTTCTCAGACCCCCGAGCACCGAGACCACCGGGATCCTCTGGCCGTGGACCGTTCCTGGTGGGGTCTCTGACCGGCCTCCTCGAGAGTGTCCGTCGGTGGGGCTGGCACCACCTCCGCACCGCGCGCGGAGCCCCCCAACCCCGCCGGCCTCTCTCGCATTACCCATGTCGCGACCCTGGTGACCGAGTTTCGTGAAGGGCGCTTTAGCAGAGCCGCGCCCTCGATGCAGCTGGTTTTCGGTGCCCGGTGATCGCGCGCGCGGTGACCTCCTCGCGCGACGCGTTCCGATCTTGGACCGAGCTCGGCGAGCGACACCGCCGCCACCGCTCGGCCAGCAGGGCAGGGCCAAAGACCGCCCATAGCCAGCCAACGCTGGTCGGCGCACCGCGAGCCCCACGACATCCGCAACCGGCTGGCTCGCGGGGTGCTCGGTCGGTGGTTGGGACGGTGGTGCTCCACCCCGCGTTCGAGGTGCCGGCCGGTCCGAGGCCCGCGACTGCCGCCGGCTCACCCATTCCCGCCAACCCGAAGCGCGCCCCACCGGTTCCCGCGCCCGCTTCCCCGCCACCCGCTGCCTCCGCGCCGCCGCAGCCACCTGCCGCGCAACCGTCGTCCACGCTCCCGTTGCAGTCGTCGTCCTGACCGTTGGCGCAGATCTCCGCTCGTTCCTCGCAGGGCGGCAGCGCCGCGAGCGCCTCGGCAACGAGCCCACTCACCGCCGAGTTCGCCAGCGTGCTCGCGAAGCTTACACCGACCGTGCAGAAGTTGCCCTCGTCGTCGCCCCCGACCTGGCTGATGATGCCGACGACAACGAGTTCGGTCCCGAAGAGGAGCGGGCCGCCGCTATCGCCGTTGCAGGCGCCATGGCCCCTCGTCTCCACGATCCCCGTCGGCGCGTCGAACCCCACGAAGGCGTCCTCCGCGGAGCGCTTGGTGCCGGATTCCCAGGTATCGAGCGACGATAGCCCGAACCCGGCCAGGCGGTATTCGTGGTCGAGCGCCGGGAAGTAGTCGAGATCGACTGCGTGCACGTGGGTGCCGGGCGGTGCTGACTCCGCGAGGGTGAGCACGGCAACGTCCTCACCCGCGGCAACGGCAACCTCGACGTCGAGGAGCGACGGGGCCCCGATCCACCTCACAGCCGTCGCCGGGCGGCTGGTGAGGGACTCCACATCGGGGCCGAACCCGACCGAGAATCCACTCGCGTCGAGCGCCTCGTCGCCGGCGATCTGCGAACGAAACACGCAATGTGCGGCCGTCAATATCAATGTCGGCGCGACGACGACCCCAGAACAGAGTAGCTCGGACAGCGGGTGCCGGAGGTGCACGATCCCCGTGAGCTCCGGCGCTGGGGCGCCATCGATGATCGCTGCGGTCCCCACCCCCAGCGCCGCGGCGGGATCACCCGGAACACCCCGCCGGCTCCCTTCGGCGCTGCAGCCAACGACGACGAGCACAGCACCGAGCGCGCCGGCACACCGGGGACGGATCCCCGACCAGAACCGAGCCTTGGGGCCGTCGCACGCCACGGAGCAGCACCCTACTTCGAACGCCACCGGTCTGCTAGGGTGCGCCCTTGTGAGCGCGCGCAACTCGGTGGTCCCCTTCGTCTTGCTGCTCGCTGCTGGCTGTCGCGGTGGGAGCCATAACCCTTCCGCCGAGGGCGCTGCGGGAGCCACCGGTGCGGGGGAGCTCGTCGCGGGAGCGGCCGGCGAAGACGATACCGGCAGCGCACCTACGGTCGCTCCGCGCTTCCCGTTCGGAGCGCACGTGCAGCGCTACGCGGAGGGTATGGAGCTGCCCGCGGGCGACCCCGCGAACCTCGACGCCGCGGCGGCAGCCGCGTACGAGGCGTGGAAGGAAGCTTACCTCCGCGCGGGATGCGGCAGCCAGCGCTTCTACGTGACCACCGACTTCGAACCCGGAAATCTCACCCTCAGCGAGGCGCATGGCTACGGGATGCTACTGGTCGCGTTGATGGCAGGCCACGATCCCGAGGCGCGCGGCATCTTCGATGGGATGGTGCGCTTCTTGAGCGATCAGCGGAGTGACGTCAGCCCATCGCTGATGGGTTGGTACGTGAATGAGGACTGCGACACGGCACGCGATGGCGAGCGCGACGCGGTCACGGCCACCGACGGCGATCTCGACATTGCCTACGCGCTCCTCCTCGCCGAAACCCAATGGGGCAACTGTGGAGGCATCCGCTATGGCTCGTCGGGGCGTGAGATGTTCGATGCGATCGCAGCATACGATCTCGATCCCACCCTGGCCTTTCCCCGCCCCGGTAGCTGGGCCACCGAGGGCGCCTGGACCGACGTGATGCGGGCGAGCGACTTCATGCCCGGGCATTTCGCAGCCTTTGCCGCCGACGATCCGGATGGTCCCTGGGCCGCGCTCACCGACGGTCTCTTCACCTCCTTGGCGGCACTACAAGCCGGGCACGCTCCCGCCACCGGGCTCGTCCCCGACTACGTCGTCGATCCGTCGGGAAACCCGGCACCCGCCACGAGCGGCCCCTTCACCGCCACCGATGGCTCTTACTCCTGGAACTCCTGCCGCGTGCCGTTCCGCGTGGGCGTCCACGGGGTCGTGAGCGGTGACCCGCGCGCGCTGGCCCTCATCGGTCCCATCGATGCCTGGTTCGCCGAGATGACGGACGGCGACCCCGCGCTCATCGCCTCCGGCTACGCGCTCGACGGTACGCCGCTCGACGGGGCCCAGGCCCCGAGCCTCGCGTTCATGGCACCGCTCGGCGTGAGCGCGCTCCTTTCCGATAGCGATCCGGCCTGGCGGGACGCCCTCTTCGCCACGCTCGTGGACGCCCCTCCGGACGGCTACTTCGCCGACACCCTGCGCGTCCTGGCCCTGGTCGTGATGAGCGGCAACTGGATCGTGCCGACCGGCGCGGTCCCTTGCCCGTGAACGCTTCTGGCGACCGTCGGGACTCCCCGGCCACAGCCCCACCGCGTTGCGCAATGGGAACTCGCACATCCGCCGGTCATTTCGTGAGCCGCGACCGCAGAACGCCGCCGACCGCACGAATTCCAGATTCCAACCTATCTTGGAATTCCTCGGGGCGAGTCCGCTGCCGCGCTCCAAGAATCGTTCGGCGCACCGATTATTCGAAATAGTCGAGGACGAGACGGAAGCCGACGCCCCGCTCGCCACGAGACTCGCCGCCGAGGGTCACGTGGCGCTCGCGAGCTTCGGCTCGAGCTGGGCCGCGGCCTGGCGCGCGAGCACGGCCGAGCAAACCACCGAGCCCGATGACGGAGGTTCCGCGGGCGCGGCCGGCACGGCGGGTGCCGCCGGCACCCCGGTGTTCGAGACCCCCTCGGCCATTCCCGCCGGCGATCTGCGCGCGCGCGAGGTGATCGAGGTCGAGCTCGAGGACGGCACCCACTTCACCGTGCTCGAAACCGCGACCAACGGCAAGCTCGTACCCTTCCTCCCGGGACCGGACGAAGATCGCCCGGCGATCGTGCAGGTGAGCCCCGAGCACCTGTTGGTGCTCTTCACGGTGGGCACCGATCCGGTCGCGACCGGGCTCGCTGACGTCGGCCGGCTGCGCCTTGGCCTGCTCGACGTTCCGCCGACTCCGCTACCTTCCCCGCCATCCAGGGGGCGAAGCCGAAGAGCCCTGGCCCGTGCTCGTTCCCCACCAGCCAGTCC
>JAFGBI010000284.1 GCA_016933275.1 Polyangiaceae bacterium
ACCGTAGCCACCGACGGGGACGGCACCGTAGCCACCGACGGGGACGGCACCGTAGCCACCGACGGGGACGGCACCGTAGCCACCGACAGGGTGGGCACCGTAGCCACCGACAGGGTGGGCACCGTAGCCACCGACAGGGTGGGCACCGTAGCCACCGACAGGGTAGGCGCCATACCCGCCAATCGGCGTGGCGCCCAAGCCACCCGTGGACGTGGCACCGGTGCCACCAACTGGCGTCTCTCCAGACGGAGCGCCCGCTCCCCCCCCATCCTCATGGCGGGCTCCCGCATCGGAAGCATCTCCGAGGCCCGTGCGGCCACCACACGCGCCCACCAGGGCGAGCGCGACCGTCACGGTGCCCCAGGCGACAGGAAACGAGCGTAGATATGCCATCGGAACGGTCTTTCAATGAGTCTGCTCGCATGGCCCGCGCCCGCTCATCGCTACCGCGCCAGCCTCGTCATCGAGGAGCCATTGGATGAGCTCCTTGGTGTGCTCGAGTCCACGGGTAGAGAGATAGCGCACGTTCGTCTTGGTCACGGGGAAATCGTTGCCACCCGGGTAGATCGCGTCGCCGATGAACAGGACCTGGTCTTCGGTAATGCCCTCATGCAATAGCTGGAGGATCACCTGGCGGATCCCATAATCCTTCTCGAAACCGGACACGTCGATCGAGTTCGAGCCGCCGGCCCGGATCGAAAGGTAGGACGGGAGGATCCGTCGCAGGATCTCGATGATGGGGCGCCGTTTGGCGAGGTCCGGATCCCACCTCCGCTTTTCGGAGGCTGGCGCCTGCTGTCCCAACGCCGAGTACGTGACCTGGGAGACCCGATCTTCGAACTGGGGTCCCCAGGTCTCGACCGGCGACTCGAACCCACACGCCGCGAACGCGCGTTCGAACGCCGCCTGGATCTGCGGGAAGGTGAGGCCGATCGAGCTCTCGTTCACGAGCTGCCACTCGTCGTTGCGCCAGCGAAAAACCTGTCCACCGCTCACGGGGGCGATGACCAGGCGGGGGTGGAGGTGGGGATCGATTCGAGCCACGAAAAGGTCGCGGAACAACTCCCATTTCGTGCCGGAGATGATCCCCACGAACCGAGTACGGAGGAGTCGATGGAGCGCTTCGGCCATGTCGGCCCCAAGGGCGGATTTCGATGCCGCGAGGGTGTCGTCGAGGTCGAACACTACGAGCTTGATCAGGTTTTCCATGGGAAAGAGCGGTTGGCGGCAGGACTTCCGCGCGCGGTCTCGTCAGACGGGGAGACGGACAGCAGCTTCGAGCTCATACCTCCAGTCGACCGGGGCGTACAGGTCGGCGTCGCGCTAGCGCCTTCGGCGACCGGTGCGACGCGCGCCCAGACGGCCGGATCCCCCATCAGCGCCCATGGTCTGCGAGGTCGGTTCGGACGTGATCCGGGCGTTCCGCGAGGAAGGTGCGGAGCGCGGCCCGATAGCGGTCCGTCGTTTCGTCGCCATGCTCCTTCCGCTCGTCCTCCGAGCGGGCCGCTTCGGTCTGCTCGATCATGGCATCGACCTCGGCGTCGAGCGGGAGCGCCTCGAACGTGGCGAGCGCCGCCTCGACGGTGTCGAGATACCGCTCCCAGCAACTCGGTGTTTCCTCGCAGCGCTGGAACACGCGCCCTCGGTCTCGATAGGATTGCCCATGGTCGATCGTGTAGTCGAGATAGTGGAGGGGTTCGCCTGCTGCACTGTCGGTGATCCCGAAGGTCTGGTCGATGCCCCACGGGAACACCAGGAAGCGATCGCGCTCGAGCTCGTGGTAGAACTTGTAGTTGTTGCGCGCAGCGAAGTAGCCGTCCCAGTCGGCGATGATGGCCTGGGTCGCCGCTGCGGTCAGCCACTCCGTCCAGTCGAGCATCCGGTCCGCGTCGGCCTCGAACGATCCATCGGGGCCGTCCACCGCCTCGATCAACGCATCGAGATCCGAGCGGTCCGCGACATCGTTGTTCGTCTCGAGGTCGAAATCATCCAGGTATTCGGGAAAGAGGTCGAGGAAGTACACCCCGGTGGGCGCATCGTAGAGGTTTCCTGGGGCAGGATCCCAGAGATGTTCGGCGAATTCGTCGTCGAGCGTCTGTACGTTGGCGTAGAGGCCGAAGTACTCCCCGTTGACGTAGATGCGCGCGTGGTTGCATAGCGGTGCGGGCACCCCCGCTGCGCGGTAGTACCGGTAGCCGAGGCGCTCGTGGAGCATGGTCGGATCCTGAACCATGTTGTTGAATGTCAGGCGGCGGAGGCCGAGCAGCCGCTGGCCCCCGGCGTACTCGTCGAGCTTGACCTTGAAGGCGGCCTTTCGAGACAGGTTGCGGAAGGAGGCTGCGCCCTTCAGACGAATGCCGACGTTGGAGAGCGTCACCGGGGTTCCCCCCGTCGTGTCCGGCAGATAGGTGAGATCGCCCGCGCAGTACTCGTAAGGGTCGCCGCGGAGCGCCCGCTCGCAGTCTTCCGAGAGCGTGAGCTCGAAGGTGGGCAGGGCGTCCTCGGCGTAGAGCTCGGCGAACGCGTCGCCGCCTCCGTCCCCTTCTCCATCCCCGTCAGTATCCTTCGAGCCGCAACCACCAATGACGAACGACAGCGCCAACACGGAGAACGCGGCTCTACCCATACAGGATGAAACGATACTCCAATCCCCGCGCGTTCGCCTGGTGCGGTGCTCGGCGCCGCTGTAGGTCACCCGCGCCGCTGGTGGCCAGAATGGTCGGGGGGACGGGCAGAAGACGGGGACCCGTCCCGGTTTGTGTCGCCGTTCGTAGCGAGGTGGGTGCAGGATCCGCCCGTGGACCGACGGATGGCACAGATCCTGGGTGGCCTCGCGGGCGGGCTCGCGGTCATTGGCTGGGTCGCCGCGCGCAGGTGTGGTCCGCCGCCCTGCACGGGCGGGGTGTTCGTCGAGTTCGTCCCGCCCCTCACCCTCCCCGGCTCGTACGAGTTCGAGCTGGCATTGGATGACCGTGAGCCCTGCACATTCGTCGTGCTGTTGCCTCCCGATCGCCCCGTCGACACGTCCGCCTGCGGGCTCGAACTCGAGCTCTCGACGCAGACGGACGCGGGCAAGACCCGCATCGTCGGGCTCACGTTGGGGGCTTCACCCGGGCGGCTGATCCTCCGCGTTCGGCATGGCCGACAATCCGCGTTCGACACCGTGGTTCATCCCGAGTACTCCGAGTACCTCGCACCCCGCGCCGAGGGGCGGACGTTCTGCGGGCGACGCGCCACCGTGGTACCGGCGTGCGTGCGGGGCACGAAGCAGTGTCAGCCATTCCCTGCCAGCTGTGACGGGCCCGAGGATTGCCCGCCCCGTCAAGTATGTTGCGCGAGTCCCGACTGGGCCAAGGAGCGTGGGGCCCGTGATGCCACCCGGTGCCTGTCCGAGCGACGCTGCCTCGACCGTTGTGCGGACGTGGTATGCCACCTGGCGCGGGACTGTCCGGCGGGCATGGTTTGCGATGAGGGTGCGATCCGGGGCGAGTTCGAACCGGAGCTCTCCGTCTGCCGCCCCCACGCGAGGCCGTGACCCCCCGGGGTGCCTCTGCGGTCAGCGGGCGTGCCTCGAGCGCGTTGCGTTTCCGGATTGGCCGTGTGAGCCTGCCCCGTCACCGGTCGCGACCCGGACCATGAGGTCCCCATGAACCCGATGCCAATTCCCGCCCCCTCCGACGGGGTCGCCCCAGCTAGTCGGAAACCGTGGCGTTCGGCGCGCCTCGCACGATTGCCATTCGTCGCTCTCCTCGCTGGCCTCGCGGCATGCGGCGGGCAGGACGACGAACCGACGACGACCAGCCAAGCCCTCGTTTGGCGTTGCACCCAGACGCCGGCACTCGCGCTGGACAACGCCTCGTGTGCCTGCACCGGCTATTCGCCGGGAGAGCAGGGCTCCTTCATCGGCGCGGAGGTAGCAGTCTGTGATGCCGTGCTCGTCTGCTGCTTCATCGGTCCCGCGCAGGCAGACAATCTGGGCGTCGTCGAGGGCGAACAGGAGTGCCGGTGCACGAAGGCCAACGTGGGCGGCCTCAATTGCGAGCAACAGATCGCCTCCCGGCCCGGGTTCACCGCCGTACAGGGTGGGATGTGCCCGCCAGTCAGCGGCTGATGGCGGCTCGGCGCGCTCTATTCAAAGTCGCAGCTCCCGCCCGCGCAACCGCCGACGCTGGGCAACCCGCAGGCCCCGGTGGCACAGCTGCTGACGCCGCCATCGGCGTTGCCGTGGCTCCGGGCGAAGGTGGCCGAAAGGATGCGCCGCAGCGGCGCTCCGGTCTTCGGGTGGTGGCTGAGCGCTGGCTCGCTCATCTTCTGTTCGATCTCGAAGATGCCTTGCGGGGATCCGTCCTCTCCGAGGATCTCGTACTCGTACACGGCCATGGTCCACTACTCCTTGGTCAGGGTTCGTCACCCGTGAGAGCTCGAACCGACGCGGATGGATGCACGGACCGAGGTGGGATCGCATTCGGTCCTGGACCAACGGCCGAGCCGACAGGCCCCGCGCGCGACCGCCATCCGCACCAGCGTGGCTGACTTCCGCCTGATCTCGAGGGCTGGCCGCCCCCTCAGGATGAGGCGGGGACTCTCATGGGGGCGACGCTGACCCGCGAATCAGGGGATCCCCGACTACCCGGCTCGGCGCTGGCGCAGCAGGCTCGCGCGACCCTGCGCGTTTCTCGCAGGAGGAGGTCAGTGGAATGCCCCGGCGTGCCGACATCAAGAAGGTGATGATCATCGGTTCAGGCCCGATCGTCATCGGTCAGGCCTGCGAGTTCGACTACTCCGGCACCCAGGCGTGCAAGGCGCTACGGCGGCTCGGCTACGAGATCGTGCTCGTCAACTCCAACCCGGCGACGATCATGACCGACCCGGGGATGGCGGATGCCACGTACATCGAGCCGCTGAACGTGCGCTCGCTCGCGCGGATCATCGAGAAGGAACGTCCCGACGCCCTCCTACCCAACCTGGGTGGGCAGTCGGGGCTGAACCTCTCTTCGGAGCTCGCCAAGCAAGGCGTGCTCGACAAATTTGGGACGCGGGTGATCGGGGTACAGCTCGACGCCATCGAGCGCGGGGAGGACCGGCTTGCCTTCAAGGAGACGATGAATCGTCTTGGGATCGAGATGCCGCGGAGCGACATCGCGCATTCGATCGACGAGGGGCTTCGGATCGTGGACCGTCTCGGCTACCCAGTGGTGATCCGGCCTGCCTACACCATGGGCGGTACCGGCGGCGGGCTCGTCTACAACGAGCAGGAGTTCCGCACGGTGGCCTACCGCGGGCTCACGGCGAGCCTCGTCGGACAGATCCTGGTCGAGGAATCCGTGCTCGGCTGGGAAGAGCTCGAACTCGAGGTGGTGCGCGACGCCAAGAACCAACTCATCACCGTCTGCTTCATAGAGAACGTCGACGCCATGGGCGTGCACACGGGCGACTCGTATTGCGTCGCCCCGATGTTGACCATCGCCCCCGAGCTGCAAGCCCGTCTCCAGGCCTACTCATATTCGATCGTCGAGTCGATCGAGGTGATCGGCGGGACCAACATCCAGTTCGCGCACGACCCGAAGACGGGGCGGGTGGTCGTGATCGAAATCAACCCGCGGACGTCGCGCTCCTCGGCGCTGGCCTCCAAGGCGACGGGCTTCCCCATCGCGATGGTATCGTCGCTGCTCGCCGGGGGCCTCACCCTCGACGAGATCCCGTACTGGAAGGACGGTACGCTCGACAAGTACGCGCCGTGGGGCCAGTACGTCGTCGTCAAGTTCTGTCGTTGGGACTTCGAGAAATTCAAGGGGGTCGAGGACCGCCTCGGGACGCAGATGCGGGCCGTTGGCGAAGTGATGAGCATCGGCAAGACGTACAAGGAGGCGTTCCAGAAGGCGATCCGTTCCGTCGAGAAGGGACGCTACGGGCTCGGCTTTGCCAAGGGCTTCCACGATCTCCCGCTCGAGGAGCTCCACGCCCTGCTCGCCTACCCGACGAGCGAGCGGCAGTTCATCATGTACGAGGCGCTTCGGAAGGGCGCGAGCGTCGACCGCCTCCACGAGCAGACACACATCAAGGCGTGGTTCATCGAGCAGATGCGCGAGCTCGTCGAGCTCGAGGAAGAGATCCTGAAGCATCGCAGCGGCTTACCCCCCGACCCGCTCCTGGAGCGGGCGAAGCGGGACGGGTTCTCGGACCGCTACCTTGCCGACCGCCTCGGTGTCCCGGAGGCGGATGTGCGCGAACGACGTCGGGGGCTCGGGCTCTCACCGACCTACCAGCGGCTTCCCGTGAGCGGCGTCGAGAATGCGGCCTACTACTTCTCGACCTACCACGCGCCCGACGAGGTGCCCGTGAGCCAGGGACGCAAGGTGATGATCCTTGGTGGCGGGCCGAACCGTATCGGTCAGGGGATCGAGTTCGACTACTGTTGTGTCCACGCAGCGTTCGCCCTGCGCGATCTCGGCTTCGAGACGATCATGGTGAACTGCAACCCGGAGACGGTTTCGACCGACTATGACACCTCGGACAAGCTCTACTTCGAGCCGCTGACGGTCGAGGATGTCCTCGCCGTCTGGGAAAAGGAGCGGCCCGAGGGTGCGATCGTGCAGTTTGGCGGGCAGACCCCGCTCAACGTCGCGCGCCAGCTCGAGGCCGCGGGAGTGAAGATCCTCGGCACCACACCGGAGGTGATCGATCTCGCTGAGGATCGCGATCGGTTTCGGCTCGCGATGCAGAAGCTCGGGATTCCGCAGCCGCGGAGCGGGATGGCCACCACGGAAGCGGAAGCCCTCCAGATCGCGGCCGAGATCGGGTATCCCCTGATCGTGCGGCCGTCGTACGTGCTTGGCGGGCGCGCGATGGAAATCGTTCACGACGAGGAGATGCTCCGGCGCTACCTCGCCGTGGCGGTTTCCGTTGCGCCCGAGCGTCCGATCCTGATCGATCGCTTCCTGGTCCACGCCATCGAGGCAGAGGCGGACGCGCTCAGCGACGGCAAGGCCGCCTTCGTGCCCGCGGTGATGGAGCACATCGAGGAGGCCGGTGTGCACTCTGGCGACTCTGCCTGCGTCATTCCGCCGGTGAACATTCCCCCAGCGCACCTCAAGACCATCGAAGAGTATACCGCCAAGATTGCGCTCGAGCTCGGGGTGGTGGGCCTACTCAATGTGCAGTACGCGATCGCCGACAACGTCGTCTACGTCCTCGAGGCCAATCCCCGGGCGTCGCGGACGGTGCCGCTCGTCTCCAAGGTCTGCGGGCTGTCGCTGGCACGGCTGGCGACGCAGGTGATGCTGGGTGCGTCGATCGAGTCGCTCGCGATCCGAGCTCCGGTCGTGCCTTACTTCGGTGTGAAGGAGGCCGTCTTTCCCTTCAACATGTTCCCCGAGGTCGATCCGGTGCTCGGTCCCGAGATGCGCTCGACAGGCGAGGTCCTCGGTCTCGCCGACGACTTCGGACTCGCGTTCTTCAAGGCCCAGGAGGCCACGCAGTCGCGCCTGCCAGTCGAGGGCACCGTTCTCATCACGGTCGCGGATCCGGACAAGCCCTCGGCGCTGGTGGTGGCACGCGCCTTCCAGCAGCTCGGGTTCCGCATCCTGGCCACGCGGGGTACCCAGGGTTTCTTGGCGGGGGAAGGGATCCCCTGCGAGGTGGTGAAGAAGGTGCAGGAGGGTCGTCCCAACATTCCAGACGCGATCGCGAATGGCGAGATCCAGCTCGTCGTGAACACGCCGATCGGGAAGCTTGGCAAGCACGACGACTCCTACATCCGCAAGGCCGCCATCCGGCACAAGGTCCCCTACGTGACCACGATGGAAGCCGCGCTGATCACAGCGCGCGGCATCGAGGCCATCCGGCGCCGAGCGGAGCTTGCGCCGAGCGCGTTGCAGGAGCTGCACGCCAGGTTGAGGTGACCAGGGCACGAGGCCGGCGGTGGGTTCCCGGGTCCCATCGGGCCGGGGCCTTCCGGTAGACGACGCCGTCCGTCTCGGTGAGCGGACGTCTGTGCGGAGCTCGGAGGACGCGGGTTCCCAGGTGGTTCACCCTTCGCAGCAGTCAACCCGATTGCCGCTCTGGCGCTCCCCATCGCGGGCCAGGCCCGCAACCCAAGGACGGCAGCGGACCCTGTCCGCGCTAGAGCACCGATCGGGTTGCCAACAGCAACGGCAGCGCTGGAAGCGCGTCTGTGCGAGGCGAGGACGCGTTTCCAGAGCTGCCTCTGGAGAGGTCTGCTGCCGGTTCGATGTTCTAGGTTGTTGGTTTGACGCAGCAATCGACCCGATTGCTGCCCTGGGTCTTCTCTCGGCGCGGGAGGCGAACCCTCTTCTGCATCGGCCGCGACCTGCGGCGTCCCCCCTCCTCGGCGCTTGATGGGCGGCGGGCGACTCCGTCGCCGCCGACCGTACCTCCGAGCATTCGCGCGTGGCGCGCCGAATCTTGGACCTAGTAGAACAGCCCGCCGCCGACGCGAGCAGCCTCACCCTCGATGTCCGGCCACGCGCCGCCCCCGAGCCGTGCCGCGAGCGAACCATCTCCGTGTGGGAAGGAGAGGTGGGGGGTCGCGGTTCACGGCAGGCACGCGGGGCCCTCCCGGCGGTTGGCCGCGCGACGAGATGCTCGGTTCGGCTCAACTGCGGGGCTTGACCCGAACCACCTCCGGTGCCAGCGCGGACATCACAGAGAGGGTGGGATTCTGCCAAGAATTCGCGAAATCGACCCGAAACAGGATCTCGTATCGGTGCTCTGCGGGCTCCTGAAGGATCCATTTGGTCCAGTCGAGCAACACCCGGATCGCCGACGAGTTGACGTAACGGAGCCGCGAGATGTCAACCTCCAGCGTTCGATCGGGCAGGTTGCAGGCCACCTTGTGCACCCGATGGAGGAACGGGGTGAGTACGGCTCGGGGATCCTTGAAGGAGATGGACCCGGAGAGCTCCAGGGAAGCGGTCCCGGTGGGCACCACCTGAAGCGTGCCGAAGTCCGGCACTTCGAGGGAATCCAGGGCGGGCATCGGGGAGGGAGCGGGGCAGGTACCCAGGGGTGGCATCGTTGCAGAGAAGGATGGCCAGGGAGCCAGAGCGATCGTATCGACTGAACTGGCTCAACAATAGACTCTACCACTGTCTTCGGCCGCGGCACGGCGGTTCCCTGCGGTATAACCCAGAAGCGTCGTGCGTTGATACGCCCGATGGTGGCGGTATTCGTCAGTCGGCCCCGATCGTTCAGGCGGGCTCCAGGGTCACGGTCGCAGGATCCAAGGTCGCATCAGCTCCAGGAATCGGTGGCGAGCCCGGCGTTCGCGTCACGGTTCGCGCTCAGGGCGTTCGAGCTCGACGTTGTAGAGCCGGGGCAGGAAGCCCCGCAGGAGGTCGCGCGTGGCCGCTCCCGGCTGGGGGGGTGCCGTCGCCATGTACCATCAGCGTTCGGGCCGTGATGGCGGAGAAGGCACCTCGTCCGATGCCGCCCGTCAGCAGCTCGGCGGGGTGCCGGGCCGAAACTCCCCCCCCAACACGCGATACCCGTCGGCCAGCAACTGCCACGCATAGGGACTGAGCGACCCGAGTGCCTGGACGTCCCGTCGTAGATCGGACGCCAAGGCGCTCGCTTCATTGCTGTCGGAGGTCGGGATCCGTGCCACCGCGACCACGCGGTCCTCGTTGAACGACCAGTGCCCGGCGAGGAGTCGGCCGGTGAGGCTTGCCCCGCCGCCTGGGTAGGGGCGCTCGACGAGCTCCGAAAGGGGGATTGGGCGCTCGAAGCGCACTGCCCCCGCACCCGTCAGGATCTCCCTGCGGGTGTGATTCACCACGACGAAGACAGCCCACTGCTCGGTGTCCACCGCGCACCTCGAGATAGGATTGGGGAAACAGATCCCGTCAACCCCCCCGAGATGTGCTGACCCCCGCGTCGCCATTTCGGGAAACGAACCAGGCATGCAGAAATTCCCCTTGGCCAAAGATGACCAACCGTCAGGATCGCTGCAGGTCGGCAATCCGGTTGAGCTCTGGGAGAAACCGACAACCGAACCTGGCGGAGCCGGAGCCGGTCAAGGGTCACCGGCGGTCAGCCATCCGCTGTCAGGCAGGACGGGGGAACCCTGGTCGCTGACGGCCGGTCGCCCATGGTCACGCGAACGCTAGCGAATTTCCTGCCGGATTCGTCCAAGATCGCACCGTTGAGGGACCAGGTGCCTGATGGGTGCCACTATCGTTCCTTCATCTGGCCTGTAGCCTGGTCTGGCTGCGGTAGCGTGCAACCGACGGTGTTGGTGTGCCGACCTTGGGACGTGGACCAGTTCGAGCATGAGCGCCTGGACGTCTGTCGAGCCAGCATCGAATTCCTCGCCATCGCCGACCAGTTGGCCGAAAACCTCCCGCGGGGTCGTACCTACGTCGCCGACCAACGGCGACGACCTCGATTCCGCTCGACAACGGTGGGGTCAGGGGTGCGTTTCGAGCGGCATGGTGGCTGTTGGCAACCGGATCGGCGGTTCAGGCGCCGATGGGTAGGTGCATCACGCCCAACCACTCCAGAGCAGCCGCGCGGCACGGGAACACCGCGATCTCGAGAGGGAATCGGAGAATGGAGATGGAGTTGCTCACCATCCGGCAGACCCGTGCCCCTCGAGCGCATGTAGCCACCAATGCCACGTGCGTGCCTGGCGAGGCGACCGCCAGGGGCTCGAGGCACCCGACGAGATCTCGGATGCGGTATTCGGGCCATTCGTCGAGCGCGGCCTCGGAGATGTCCCATAGCCGTTTGGACGTTGGGTACCGCCTCGCGCTGGACAAGGCGGTCGCGATGATATCCGCGCCCGTGACCCTTCCGACCACGCGGACCAAGCAGACGTCGAGCGCACGCACGTACTCCACCCCCAAGCCGCCCATGACCTCAGATTTTCCGACGCGATCGGGGCCCTCGCAACGGACACGCCCTCCTAGGAGCCTTTCGGGGTGTGGGGAACTCGAGCGCGGCTCGGGGCCGCGGCTTTTTCTGGTCCGGCCAGGATGGACACCCCCTTCGGCTCGCACCTAGAGCCGCAATCATGGTGATTGCTGCGTCAAATCAACGAACTAGAGCACCGAACGGGCAGCAGACCTCTCGCCTCGCACCGACGCGTTTCCAGCGCTGCCGTTGTGATCGGTGCTCTGGCGCGGGACCGGCCCGCAACCCAAGCACGGCGGCGGATCGTGCCCGCGCTAGGTTTCCTTTGGCTGGGGGGGACGAGCCCTCCCCCGCATCGGCCGCGACCCGCGGCCTCCCCCTCCTCGCCGCTTGATGAGCGGCGGGACACCGCCAGTGCCGATCTACCGCGCTGCCGAAGATCCGCGCGTGACGCGCGGATCTGCAGACCTAGTAGATCAGGGCGGGGCCATGCTTTCCGGTGACTTCAGCGTGCGGATGTGGTCGCAGATGCGGGTGATGGCGGCTGAATTCTCGCTCGCCTCTGCTTCGCTGCGGTAGCCGAAATCGCGACCCGTGGCCTGCTTGAGAAGCGCGACGCCCTCCTCGCGGTAGAGAAGAGGGGTCTCATCGTCGGCCAGGGCAATCACCAGAAACTCGAGTCCCTTTCTCGGCGTGGGCGCGAGCCGCTGCTTGGCATGAGCGAGCCGCTCCTCCAGGTCCACCAGGGCAAGGTAGCGATCGATCTTCTCGCGGCCCACGCACCGTCCCAGTCGGTTGGTCAGCAAGGTGGAGCGCTCGCTGTCCGCATTGGAGGTGCGGGCAGAAGCCGCCGACTGCTCACGGTCCACGTCCTCCGCCGCCTGCCGGGCCTCCTGGCTCACGGCCAGACGGCTGGCCCCGAGCCAGCGGCCACCTCCCATCAAGGCCAGGAAGACCACCCCCGTGATGGTGGTGCCCGCCAGAACGGTCAGGCCGGCACGTCTGCGGTCCTCAGCCCGCAACCAGAACACGACCACCCCCGCCACGACCAGCGCAACGCCGTAGAACGCGATCACGGCCGGACCGCTGGGGAGATCCATCACCCACGACAGATACAGGCCGACCACGGTGACCAGCGTGCCCATCCCCCAACCGATCAGGAGTTGGAGCCAAAGGCGATGGGTCAGCACCAGAGCCAGAATGGCAGGCGCCACCAGAAACACGAAGACCAGGAGTACGCCCGCCACCCGGGTGGAGAAGGCGATGACCACCCCGAACGTCACATAGAACAGGAAGTCCCAAGCGCGGACCGCGACGCCAGCTTGGTGTGCCGCGTCCGGGTTGTCCGATATGAGCCAGAACTGCTTGCGGAAGCGCCAGTGGACGACCCCGACCACCGAGTAGACCGCCGCTGCCATCAGCACGTCGGACCACTCCACCCACAACAGATTTCCGGTGAGAATGTCTTTCAGGTGTTCAGCGCCGCGCGTCTTCTCCACCACCAGCACAGCCACCGCGCACGAGATGGCATAGGCGAGCCCGATGACCGCCTCCTGAGGCACCTGGTCGTGGCGGAACCGGGTGATGCAGAACACGGCAGCTCCCAGGAAGGTGAAGGCAATCGAGAACACCAAGGCGCCCGGCGTGTCGGGCATGATGCCGAACAGGAAGCCGACGGTGGTTCCTAGCGCTGCGATCTGCGCCAGGGCCAGGTCGACGAAGATGACTCGTCGCCTCAGTACGTGGAGGCCTAGGTAGGTGTGGATGGCGACCAACACCAAACACTCGGCGAAGGGCGCAGCCATCAATTCGATGATGCTCATGAAGACTCGAGGTTCCTCTGGCTACTGCCTCCGCAGGTTCGGGCGAACCGCCGAACCGAGCGGGTGCGTGGTGGACGAAGCCCTTGCGGCCGGTTGGGACGCGGCAATCGCGAGCCCGCGGGTGCTCGTGTGTGCCGGTGGGGCTAGCTGGTCTGGCCGAATGCGCGGTTCAGCTCGCGGATCCAGATGTCGAATTGGTCGAAAAAGGTGTCCATTCCAGGCTGTCCCCCGGGGGCCAAGGCAACGATGACGGGCACGGCGCCCACCTTGGCCGCGACCTTCCTGACCGTGCCCACGTCGAAATAGTTCTCGGCCCAAAGCACCCGAATGTGGTCCTTGCGCATCTTTTCCATCACCGCGGCGATGTGGCCAGGGGACGGCGGAATCCCGGGCTTGGGCTCCAGATAATCGATAATTTCGAAGCCGAACAACTGGCTCAGATAGCTGATGTTCTTGTGATAGGCGACGATCTTCTTCCCTCGCAGGGGCAGGGCCTCCTTCATCCAGCCGCCCAGGCGAGCTATCAGTGGTTGCCCCTGGTACTCCTTCTTCTCCAGAAAGGGGATGAGTCGTCCGCTCTCGGCCAGCTGGGTCAGCGTCTTTCCACCAAGCAGCTTGACCAGGTCCGCCCCGAACGTTCGTCGGTCCACCTCGTCCTTGAAGCGGGCCAGGTTCTGGTCGAAATAGGCGGTATGCTCGGGTGCGTTCCGCTTGAACCCGACGCAGATGTTCTCGGCGATCACCTTGCCGTTGAGCGGGCTGGTGTGGATGTGGGGGTTTCCGTAGATGTGCACGTCGCCCTCGGCCCGCGATACGGTGATCGGCGTTTCGATGATCTTCAAGCCGGCGCTGGCCGAGACGAAACCCCTCTGGCCACTACGGATATTGGGGTTACCCGACATGTCGACCAGAGCGGGCGACCACATCTCGAGATCCATGCCTGTGGCCACGTAGACGTCGGCTGCCTTCAGGCTCACTGCCAGGCTGGGTTTGGGGCGAACGATGTGTGGATCCTGGTTGCCCTGGACGATGTGTGTAACGGTCACCTTGTCGCCCCCGACGTATTCGGCGATGGAGCGATAGGCCGACATCGTGGTGACTACGTTGAGCTTCCTCCCGTCGGCCAGCGCCGTGCTGGCCAGCAGGATGGCGGCCGCGATGGTGGTCAGCATCAGGACGAGTCTGCTTTTCATGACGACAACTCCTCGCTTGATTCAGTACTTCTCGTGCTTGTGCGGTCCGGCTGCGAAGTCGACCTGGAGCAGTGCACGGTTGTCCGTGCGCCGCTCCAGCGTGTCCTCGCGAGCCGAGTAGGGAAGGTAGCGAGCATGCTGGTATTCGAGGCGGAAGTAGACGAACTCGCTCTGCCAGAAGGTCAGGTAGGGCACGATGTCCCAGGTCAGCTCGTCGCTGTCGCGGAGCGTGGGCAGGGCGACGTCGCCGCGAACGCCAGCGAACCACTGAGTGGCCAGCTGACGCTGCAGATAGGAGTAGACACCCCAGGAGTTCGACCCAAGTTGTCTGCTGTCCTCGGGGAGCTCCTTGGCTACGTAGTAGAATTCACTGCGCCAGGTGAAGGACTGGTACTTGGCCCGGTCGAGCGGCGACCAGTAGACGGTGAGGTCCGAGCCAGTCGCCACGGTTCGGCGCCAAGGCTCGTCCCACAACCGTCCGTCCTCCGCTGCCACGCCGCGGTGGTTGTTGAACCCGAACATGCCGGTGAGCCCGAGCTCCAGGTAGGTGCTGGAGCTGAGATCGTAGTAGCTTTTCAGGTGCACCATGCTGCTTGGAACGGTGAAGTGCTCCCCCGAGAACAGGGTCTCGTTGCTTCCGTCCACCACCTCGACCGTGAGCTCGTTGGCATGGGCCCACAGCGGCGGCATGAGCCACTTGACCATGATGCCCTGACCGACCAGGCCTTCGTCGCCCAGCACCAAGCGGAGCGCCAATGGATACGATGACTGGTCCAAATCGTGCTCGTGCCAACGATTGAGGATGCCGAAATTCTGGCGGAATCGGCCCAAGGTGACCGATGTCGATGGCGCGACGCCGAACCAGCTGACATAGAGCTCTTCCACCCCGACGCCGTGGCTGGGTGAGAAGTGGAATGCGCTCTTGAACAAGGAGTAGGGGTCCAGCATGTGCTGTAGATGCAGCCCGGCTCCCCTCAGGCCAAACCCGCTGCGGTCGGACTCGCCCGCGTAGAACCTGCCCCCATCGATCACCAGCCCCGCGAGGATGTCACCACAGAGGGTGATCTCCGGGTTGAGCTTCTGGAGAGCCAGACTGCCGGCGAGGAATTCGCGTCGATCAGGAGGCGGCTCTTCGTTGCCCCCGCGGGCCTCGTTCTCGGCCTCCGCGACCAGCCGTTCGAGGCTGTCGCTCTCGATCTGTTGGCCAAGAGCCTCGAGCTTG
This sequence comes from Polyangiaceae bacterium, assembly GCA_016933275.1. GTDB lineage: Bacteria > Myxococcota_A > Polyangia > Polyangiales > Polyangiaceae > JAFGBI01. The sequence goes on from JAFGBI010000284.1 coordinate 15,111, forward strand.
GCCTCCACCTCGTGCAATCGCTGCTCGAGCTCCCGTTCCCGCTCTGGGTTCGGTGTCGGCGGTGAGCCATCGCCTCCCAGCTCTGCGTCAGGGCTGTCCGGCGGGGTCTCCGCCCCGCCCGGCAGGGGTGGCTCGGGCAGCGGTGGCTCGATGCGTGTTGGCTCCAATGGGGGAGCAGCGGGTGAAGGCGGGATCGGCTGAGGCGGAGCGGGTTGGGCGCCGGCTGCAATGGGCAGAAGCAGAACACTCAGCCCGGTGCGGGCTATCGAGTGGAGAAACATGGAAACTGATTCCTTCTATGGTGGGATCCGAACCCACCTTGCGGAGTTGAAGCCGATGGGGCCCAGTCGGCAATGAGCGGGCCGGAGCGGCGACCGTTCGTCGGCCACCCTTTCGGGATGGCCGGTTCCGGTCACGCGTTGGGGCATGCGCTGGGGGTGCCCGCTCGGGGAACCCTCGCGAGGTCCCGCCCGGGCGGGCGGCCACGGCTGCTGCGGCTCGGCTCGTCGCCACGATCGATCTCCGCTCCTGCGGGGACGTCGGTGAGACCCTCCCTCAGCGATTGTTCTGGGGGTGGATAGCGAGCAGCACTGCCGAGCACCCAGTCCGCCTTCCCGATGTCACGGGATCCGATGTCACGGGATCCCAGGCTGGCCGTTCTAGGCAGGGGCCGCTGCCGGAGGGGAGTGCTTGGGAGCCAGAAGCAACAACAGCGAGTGTGTGGTTTCCGGATTGGCGTAGAGGAAGCGATTGGTCGCTGGCGCTCTGGTCCGCTGGCTCTGATAGGTTCGGTCCCGAAGAGGACAGGTGACAACCTGTAGATCACCATTCGAGACGAGGCAGGCGGTGTGGGGATCGGCGTCCTGGCTCGAATTCCGCTGCCAGCACGCGGACTCTTCCCCTCCGGCCAGGGACTCGACGGTCCGGGCGTTGGTGGGAGAAGGCACGTCCTCGATGCGCCCGTGTTCCGGGCAGTACCGATGCTGATGGGACACGAATCGAAGGTGGAGTCCTACCAGGAGCGGATACCACCCCAGCGAGAGGATCAGCGGGACGCACAGAAGGTACCACCAAGGCGCCTCGGCGAAGGTACGCAGGTGGCCTCTCTTGGGGACAAACCGCATGGATCGTGCGTCCGGGGCCGCTGGGGTGGTGACCCCGCGCCGCCAGCCTCAAAGAGGAGGGGTACGCGCATCTAGCCGAGAGGTCAAGCCGTTCCGGCGGTGGGCGCGGTCCCGCCAGCTATGCTTGGCGTGACCGGGGGGCTTCGGCGGGCCTTGCCGTTCGTCGTTGGTCATTGTCCATCGGATGGGCGAGGTGGGTCCGACCCAGGGCAATCGCATCATCCAACACCCTCTGCGAAGAGCACCTGAAGCAGGAAAGCGTCGTCCCATCCGGCCTGAAGGCGTCGGG